>JBLWKA010000003.1:0-50340 GCA_048381555.1 Oscillochloridaceae bacterium umkhey_bin13 | reverse complement strand
CCCCCCCCGGGGGGGGGGGGGGGGGGGGGGGGCCCCCCCCCCCCCCCCCCACGCCCGCAAACCGTGGGCTTGTCCCACGATATTGCAAGATCCTGCTGGCAAACGCTGGGGTGCGCTTTCCCGGCGGCTCAAGCGGTGGGCCAAGCCCGCCTGCGCGGGCTGAACAGGCCACGCAGGTGGCCTTCGCTTCCCGGAGCCGAGGCATTGACGCCCACGGTACGGGAGCGTCGCTTGGTTTGCCAGCAGGATCATTGCAACAGCCCTGGTCTCAACAGGCAGAGCCAGAGGGCCTGTGCTATAATCTGCGCACGAGCAGGCTTAGGGCAATTAAGGGTTGAGATCGTGACTGAACAGGGTCTCCGGGTCTGCACATCTTGCGGGGCAGCCCTTGCGCCGGGGGCGCGTTTCTGTCGCAGTTGCGGCACACCGATTGAGCTGCAACCGCCTGAATTTGCCCTCTCTGGTGGGCGACGCCTGCACCTTGACGCCGACCGGCTGAGCCTGCGCGAGTTGCTGGCCGTGGTCGAGTCGGGGGTGATGTATTGGCGTCAGCACCTCGAGTCGTCCGAGGGCGTGGCCCGTGAACAGGCCGCAGCAGCGATCAAAGAGCTGTCGCAGATCCTCGATAGTCTGGCAACCCAGATTGCCCAGGGCCGCGAGACGGTGCAGATTACCGGGCGCTTGGCGGCTCAACGGGCGGCGCCACTGGTCTGTCCCCACTGCGGGCGTGGCAATCGGGCCAAGGCACGTTATTGTGTGGCCTGTGGTGCTGTGATCGGCACGATCACCCAGCCGACCCGCCCCCTACCGCCCCCTACCCTCAACTTGACGATTGCGGGCCGGACTGATGTGGGCATGGCCCGTCCGCTGAACGAAGATACGATCTATGCGGGCGAGTTGAGTACCAGCGATGGGCCGTTAGCGACCCTGTTGATGGTCGCTGATGGCATGGGCGGCCACCAGGCCGGGGAAGTTGCGTCAGCCCTGGCCTGCGAAACCGTCAAACAGGTGCTCCCGGCCGCCCTCAGTACCAGCATTCCGACTGATGATGCGGGCTGGCACGCCCTGTTACGCCATACGGTTGCCGAGGCCAATCGCCGAGTGTACCAGCATGCCCAGGCGAATCCAGCCCAACGCGGGATGGGCACAACCTTGACGCTGGCCGTGCTCAGCGAACGACGCGCCCACCTCGCCCATGTCGGTGACTGCCGGGCCTATTTGTTGAACCAGGCCGGGGTGACCGATCAAGATGGCCGGTGGCTGCAACTCACCACTGACCATAGTCTGGTAGCCCGCCTAGTAGATATCGGCCAATTGACTCCGGCCCAAGCCCGCGTTCATCCGCAACGCAACGTGGTCTACCGCTCCCTGGGCAGCGACCCCCACGTCGAAGTGGACACCCTGAGCCAGGCGCTCGCCCCTGGCGATCAATTGCTAATCTGCTCGGACGGACTGGTCAATCACGTTGAAGATGACGAACTGGCTGGCCTCGTCCTTGCTACCACGGCGGCGGATCGGGCCTGTGAGCAACTGATTGACCTCGCCAATCAGCGTGGTGGCAAGGACAATATTTCGGTAGTGATTGCCCGGGTGCAGAAGTGAGGGAGCTGATGCCGATCTGTGAATCCTGCGGCCAGACCAATCGCAGCGGCGCACGCTTCTGTTTTCGTTGTGCGAACCCGCTTACAACCGAGCGCACCAATCTGGATGATCGCCAATGGCTCGCCGCGAGTCTGGCCGACCCCCTTGAGCGTCCCGGGCCAGCCGCGACCGGTGCAACCGGCCCCCTGGTTGCCCCTGAACCAGACCCCAACGAGGAGTTACCCATGGATCAAGCGAACCCGCGCCTGTTTGCTGGGCGCTACGAACTGCCTGCCGATATGCTCGGCCCCAGCCTGACGGTCGTGGATGTGGCCCCCTGGCACCGCTGCTGGGCCTGTGGCTCAACGGCCAACGAAGCGGGCGACGCCTTTTGCAATGATTGCGGGGCGAGTCTGGCCCCACGTAGCTACCGCGCGAGTTTGACGAGCCAGCACGAGCCGATTGGGGCGGCGTTGATCAGCCTGATTGACGATGAACAGGCCCGGGCCGTCCTGCCTGATCTGATCGAACGGATCGAGGCCGACGATCAGATCCTCTGTTTGCTCGGTGATAGTGGGCGCGGCCCGCTGGTCACACCCCTTGATGAGACCGCCGCCCTCGCGGTGGGGGCAACCCTGGCCCGCTTGATGAACCAGTTGCACCAGCGGGCGATGGCCCTCGGGGTGGTGGAACCAGGTGACCTTGAGGCGCTGCCCAATGGCGCACGGCTGCGTGATGTGCCTGGGCTGCGCCAAATACCTGATGATGAGCACGAGGCGGCGATTCAATCCGATCTGGCCGCCCTGGCCGAACTGCTCGAACAGTTGACCGCAACCCCGCGCACGACCCGGCGCTTGAGCGAAGACGAAGCCACGACGATCATGGAAGACGATGATCCCGGGTTGGCCGCGGTGCTGCGTCAGGTGCGCACCGGCACGATCACCACCACCGAGGCCCTGCACGATGTGCTCGAACATATTCTGGCCGAACGCACCAACCCGCTTGCCCTGCGCCAGATCGTTGGTGCCCATAGCGATGTTGGGATTGTGCGTGACCATAACGAAGATAGTTACCTGACCCTGCAACTTGGGCTCGATAACGACGGCAAACGCTATGGCTGGGGCTTGTATATCGTCTCGGATGGCATGGGCGGCCACGCGGCGGGCGAACTGGCGAGTGGGCTGGCCATCCGAGCTGCCGCCGATCTGATCGTGACCGAATACCTGAACCGCGCCATGCAACCCGATCCGATCTATCACGAGGCCTCCATCAAAGATCTCGTGCGCCGCGCGGTGATCGCGGCCAACGAAGCGATTTTGAGCGAGGCCCGCGCGCAGGGTAACGATATGGGCGCAACCATGACCCTGGCCGTAGTGGTCGGTGATCGGGCAATCTTTGGCAATGTTGGCGATAGTCGCGGCTACCTGCTACGTGACGGCAGTTTGCGCCGGGTCACCAAAGACCATTCGCTGGTGCAACGCCTGGTAGACCTTGGCCAGATCGGGGCCGATGATGTCTATACCCATCCCCAACGCAATGCCGTGCTGCGTTCCTTAGGCGACCGTAGCCAGGTCGAGGTAGATGTGTTCAGTGAACGACTCCGCCCCGGTGATGCGATCTTCCTCTGCTCGGATGGACAGTGGGAGATGACCCGCGATCCCGAAATGGAGCGCATGCTCAATCGTCCCGACGAAGCCAATCTGGTCTGTGACATGCTTATTTCGGCAGCTAATCAGGCTGGCGGCGAAGATAATATTACGGCAGTCTTGGTGCGCATGGGCTAAGACCTTTTTGGGTTTTAGCTTTTGGCTTTTAGATTGGGTCGCAGGGTAGTACAAAGCCGCATCTCTCGTCGAGCAATGCGGCATTATCAACCGTCATTGGTATCCATAGGTATAGCAAGCAACTCTGGCCCTAATCTGATCGTCATAGCCGATACAATGCCTAAGGCATGGTTCAAAGTCAGCTATTTCAGTTTGACAGTTGCTCTACAGCTCTACAGCTCTACAGCCATCCAAACTGTTACGCGAACATAAACCATCCCTTAATCTGGAGGAGTTCCGATGCCTGACACTGTCACACTGACCTGTAGCTGGGGCCGCAGTCCACTCCCGGTCACCGGCACCCCACAGGTGGCCTATCTGCTGATCGAGGCCGTGCCCACTGTGCCGCCAACCATGAGCGTACCGCTCAATTTTTGCCTGGTGCTGGATCGTTCTGGTTCGATGCAAGGGGCGAAGCTCGCCAGCATGAAGGCCGCAACCCGCCAACTGATCGAGACCCTGACCCCCGAAGATGTGGTCTCGATTGTGATCTTTGACGATACGGTGCAGACTCTGGTTCCTGCGACCCCGGCGACCGATAAGGCCGCGCTGCTTGCGGCAGTTGATCAGATCGTCGAATCGGGCGGGACGGCCATGTCGCTTGGCATGCAGGCGGGCCAGGTTGAGTTGCAGAAGTATGCTGGCCCCGAACGTTTTAGTGCCATGCTGGTGCTGACCGACGGCCAGACTTGGGGCGACGAGGGTACCTGTCGCCAACTCGCGCAGAGCCTCGGGCAGGCCGGGGTGCGAATTACGGCCCTGGGGCTAGGGGCAGAGTGGAACGAACAACTGCTTGATGATCTGGCTGAAGCGAGTGGCGGCACCTCGGACTATATCGCCGATCCGACCCAGATCACCAGCTTCTTTCAACGCGCTGTGCGTACCGCTCAGGGCACGGCTGCAATCGAGGCCCGCTTGCTGCTGCGCTTGGTCAAAGAGGCCACCCCGCGTGCCGTTCATCGGGTCACCCCCAAGATTGCTAATCTGGGCTATCAACCGCTTGGCGAGAGTGAAGTCGCAGTCAAACTCGGTGATCTGGTCTTTGGCGAAACCAGCAGCATTGTGCTCGATCTGATGCTCCCGGCCCGCCCGGCCGGCTCGTTCCGAGTGGCCCAGGCCGAACTGCACTACACCCCGGTGGGCCAGGGCACGCCACAAGTGCTCAAACAGGATCTCTTGCTCAGTTTTAGTGCCGAACCAGGTGCCCCGGCCCACGATCCCCGCGTGATGAACCTGGTCGAAAAAGTGACCGCCTTTAAGCTCCAGACCCGGGCCTTGCAAGAGGCCGAAGTGGGCAATCTGGCCGGAGCGACCCAGAAACTCCGTGCCGCCGCGACGCGCCTGCTCGATCTCGGTGAACTCGAACTGGCCGAAAAGACCAACCAGCAGGCGGCCCAACTCGAACAGGGTGGCACCATGAGTGCCGAGGGCCAGAAGGAGTTGAAGTACGCTACACGCCGTTTGACCCAAAAATTGGATAGTTGAGCGATCCGCGTGCCAGACAAAGGGAGCGCCTTCATGATTACGTGTCCAACCTGTGGGGCCCAGAATGATGCCGTCAACCGCTTCTGCGATCAGTGCGGAGCACGGCTGAGTGCCGAGACCGCAGTCCCCGCCCAGGCCGATGAGCCAACGGTAACGGCAGCCACGACCTGCCCGATTTGTGGTGATCCGATCCTGCCCGGCGAGGCCTTCTGCGATAATTGCGGGGCCGATCTGAGTACCACCGCGACGCCGGTGCCAGTTGCGGTGGCCGCCGCAACCGATGCCCCCACAGTGATAGCCAGTAGTGCGACCCCCACCTGCTGGAGTTGTGGCACGGTCGTTTTGCCCGGCGAGGCCTTCTGTGATAACTGTGGGGCTGACCTGAATGCCGCCCCCGCCGCGCCCGCACCTGCGGCCCCGGTAGCAACCGAGCCAGCCGCACCGGCCAACGTTTCGCCCGATGATGTGACGATCTTCGCACCGATTGCACCACCCGCGCCCGAGCCGGAGCCAGAACCCGTCGCAGTCGAGCCAGAACCCGTCGCACCCGAGCCCGAACCCGTCGCAGCCGAGCCTGAACCCGTCGCAGCCGAGCCTGAACCCGTCGCAGCCGAGCCCGAACCCGTCGCAGCCGAGCCCGTCGCGGCGGCATCCGGCCCTGATCCAGCAGTACGGCGCACCGAACTCGAAGCCGAAATTGCGCGCCAGCAGCAGATCATTGCCCAGTTCGAGCAGATGCAGACCATGTTTGGGGCCGCAGTGCCCGCCGCCGTAACAAGCGGACTGTCAGAGGCTCAGGTTGCCCTGACGCATGCCGAAGCCGAACTGGCCGCCTTGCCCCCACCGGCTCCGGCGGTTGATCCAGCAATCGTTGCAGCCCTCGAAGCCGAGATCGCCCGCCAACAGCAGATCATTGCCCAATTCGAGCAGATGCAGGCCATGTTTGGGGCGGCCACTCCTGCAGCCGTGACGGCAGGGTTGGATGAGGCCCGCACGGCCCTGGCCAAGGCCGAGGCTGAATTGATCGCTTTGGGGCTTACCCCAAGTGCCGCGCCCACTGCCCCAGCGACCGCAGCCCCGATTGCATCACCCCCGCCAGTCGCACCTGCCCCGGTCGCACCTGCCCCAGCGCCAGTAGCCCCGCCGCCATCCCCACAGCCCACTGGCCCGCGGCTTGTGGTCGTCGAGGATGGCACGGTCTTGCAACTGGCCCCTGGCAAGAGTGAGCATATCGTCGGGCGCGAGGATCCCGTCAGCAACATCTTCCCCGAGATTGACCTGACCTCGTTTGGCGGCGAAATGGGCGGCGTCAGTCGCCAGCACGCCCGGCTCAGTGTAAGCGGCGACCAGTGGAGTCTGACCGACCTCAACTCGACCAATTACACCCGCGTAGACGGCACCCGACTCGAACCGAATGTTGCAAGCCCCATCCAGGACGGGGCCAGGCTCCAGTTTGGGCGGGTTGTCTTGATCTTCCACACCTAGTACGCTAATCGTGGACGCAGCCCACAGCCCAGCCTACCCACCGCCACCGCGGTTCAAACGCGCCCGCCGTCGTCGTCACGGTGGGCGCTTCCGTCGGCGCCACCCGGTGCTGGCCTTTGGCGTGCGCCTGTTGCTGGCTTTGCTGAAACTGACCCTGCTGGTCACCCTGATCGTCGGCCTCGTTGGCGCAACTGCTCTCTACTGGCTCTATGATCGGTATGCCAGCGATCTGCCCGATCCCCAGCGGATCAGCGAACACCGCAGCTTCGAAACCACCCGCATCTACGCCCGTGACGGCGAAACGTTGTTGTTTGAACTGATTGGCCCGGTGGATGGGCGGCGCACCCCGGTCGCCTTCGAACGCATTCCGCAGATCCTTAAGGATGCCACGATTGCAGTCGAAGATGCCAATTTCTATCAGAACCCCGGGGTTGATCTGCGGGGCATTATCCGTGCCGCACTCCAAAACTACCAGAGTGGCACGATCGTCAGTGGGGCCTCGACGATCACGATGCAGTTGGTGCGGGCGATTCTGCTCGATCCCGAAGAACGTGGTGAACAGAGCTACGAGCGCAAACTGCGTGAGGCGATTCTGGCCTACCGGGTGAGCCAAAATTATGGCAAAGACCAGATTCTGGCCCTGTATTTGAACGAAGTCTATTATGGTGCCCAGGCCTATGGCGTCGAGGCAGCAGCCCAGGCCTATTTTTCAAAAAGTGTCGGCGAACTCAATGCCGCCGAAGCAACCCTGATTGCGGGCCTGCCCCAATCGCCCAGCAACTACAACCCGCTGATCAACTTTGCGGCGGCCAAGGCCCGCCAGCAGGTCACCCTCAGCCTGATGGCCCAGCATGGCTTCATCACGCCTGCCGAAGCCGAGCGGATCTATGCCGAACCAATCACGCTCCAGCCACCGCGCGACAATCTACTGGCCCCGCACTTCGTCTTCTATGTGCGTGATCAACTTGAGCGCCAGTACGGCCCGGATCTGCTCTACCGCGCTGGGTTGCGCGTCGTCACCAGCCTGGATCTTGCCTGGCAGTCCGAGGCCCAGCGCATTGCCCAGGAGCAGATCGCCCAACTCCGCAGCCGTAACGCCTCGAACGCAGCGGTAGTGATGCTGGCCCCGGATGGTCAGATCCTGGCCATGGTTGGCAGCGTAGACTTTGACGCCCCCGACGGCCAGGTCAATGTAGCCATGGCACCGCGTCAACCCGGATCGGCGCTGAAGCCATTTGTGTATGCGGCGGCCTTGCAACGGGGCTGGACACCCGCCACCGTCATCTGGGATACGCCCACCCGCTGGGTCAATCCCGACGGGGTTGTCTACGAGCCGCGCAACTACGACCGGCGCTTCCATGGCCCGATGCGGCTGCGCATGGCCCTTGCAAACTCGCTCAATATTCCGGCGGTCAAGGCGCTCGAATATGTTGGCGTAGACAGTTTTGTCGAGCAGATGAGTCGGCTCGGTGTGACCAGTTTTACTGATCCGAGCCGTTTCGGTCTGGCGATGGCGTTGGGCAGTAACGAAGTGCGGCTGCTCGAATTGACCGGGGCCTACCACACGCTTGGACATAACGGTCGTTACGTGGCCCCGGTCTCGATCCTGAAAGTCACGAATAGTCGCGGCGAAGTGCTGGCGCGCTGGCAACCGGAACGGGGGCGACCGGCCTTTGGGCCGCAGAGCGAGCAGATCGCCCACCTGATCACCAGCATCCTGAGTGATGATCAAGCCCGCTGGTATATGTTCGGACGGGGCAATGTGATGGAGCTACCAGGGGTGATTGCCGCCGCCAAAACCGGTACCTCGAACGATTTTCGCGATTCGTGGGCCATGGGCTACAGCACCGACGTGACGATTGGGGTTTGGGTCGGCAATAACGACTCGAGTCCCATGCAAGAAGTTGCTGGGGCAAATGGGGCGGGGCAAATCTGGCGTGAACTGATGTTACGGTACCATCTTGGTCGCCCCGCCACCCCGTTCACGCGCCCGGCAGGCATCGAAGAGTTACCCGTGTGTGCCGATACCGGTGGGCTGGCTGGCCCCGAATCGGGCTGCCCCCGTCCGATCAGTGAACTCTTTCTGGCCGGGAGCGGGCCAGCCAATGTAGATGTGGTCTACCAGACCGTGCGGGTCGGCGGCGATGGCAACTGCCTGGCCGCCTCGTACACCCCGGCCAACCAGATCCAGGAAGTGCGCTACCCGCTCTATCCGCTTGAATTCCGCGAATGGGCGGCCCGCAACGCGCCCCAACCCCCAACCGAACTCTGTCCCCCACCCCAGACCCCCGACGTCGCCCTGGCCGCCCTCAGCCCAATTAGTGCGAGTGGTCAGATCACCACTACCCAGGTCTTTGTGAGTGGCACCGCCCGCGGCCCCTACAGCCTCGAAGTGGGGGCCGGCGCAGCCCCAAGCCAATGGCAATTGTTAGCCCAAAGTGCCCTGCCTGTAAACGACAGTCTGCTCGGCGTCTGGAGCACCGCCGGCCTTGCAGCGGGTGAGTATACGCTACGCCTACGGGTGACCACCCCCGAAGGTTTTAGTGTGAGTACCACGCAACTCGTGCAGTATGCCCCTTAGCCATTATTAATCGTTCACTGGCTTTGGGCGATAAAGCCGTGCTACAATAGCGCCCGTAATGCTACTGATCTTTGGCCCGACCTGGCACCGTGAAGGGAGCCTGTGATGGAAACGCTTGCTTTTGTGGTTCGGTATGGTTTCGTCTTGGCGCTTGTGATTGAGGCCGTGGTGCTGGGGCGGGCAATGTTCGGTCTGTTGCGTGCCAAAGCTGGTACCCCTGCCCCCGTCACTGCCCCTGTCGAGGAGTAACTGTGCCTTATCGGATTCTGCACGTTTCGGATCTGCATACCGGCCCGCCCTTTCGCCCCGCCGTTGCAGATGATCTCGTACGACAGGCCCACGAACTCGCCCCTGATCTACTTGTCATCTCGGGCGATTTTGTGCAACGCGCCGACTTTTCCGCCCAGTGGCGAACCGCAAATGCCTTGCGGGCGGCCCTGCCCCAACCCCAACTGGTTGTGCCCGGCAACCACGATGTACCACTGGTCAATGCGGCAGCCCGCCTGCTCAGGCCGATGAGTGCCTACCAGCGGCAGATCAGCGCCGACCTAAACCCAGTCTTCGAGCGCCCTGGGTTGGTCGTCGTCGGTGCCAATACCTCCCATGGTCTGACGGGTGATGGGGGATGGTTGTCTGACGGTCAGGCCCGGGTCTTGCGACACATCTTTGGGCGGTACGATGCCACGTACTACAAAATTGTGGTCTGGCACCATCCCGTTGTCAACCCGCCCAATATCAAGCGCAACCGGGTGATGCTCGGGGCAACCAAAACCATGCGCCTGCTCGATGAGCTTGCCGTAGATATGCTGCTCTGTGGTCACGTGCATGTCGGCTATGTAAGCCATACCAGCAAACATCTGCCGGGCCTCAAACGAGGCACCCTGATCTGCCAGAGTGGCACCACAACCTCGCGGCGGGGGTATGGGCCAGAGCACGAGCAGAACACCTGTAACCTGATCACGCTTGATGAGCAGACCATCACCATTCAACCCATGCGCCATAACCCTGAACAAGGCCACTTCGAACCCACGGCTACGCACGCTTTTCGACGCAATGCAGCCATAGTTGCACCACACAATAATTGATATCTTTACAGTCTCTTTACAAAAAGAATCGTATTCTGGGGTATACTTAGAGAGAAGGCACGTACTCAATCCATCCATCTACCAACAATTTAACCCAATGGGCCACGAAGCTATGACTACTCTCAGCACACCATTACCGACCACCCATGCCCGCCTGAGTGTTGACGTTTGTCTTGAAGTTGCCCATCTATTGGCAGAAACGCTACGCGCAGAGCCACCGCAGTTTCGGCAGTTTGCAATGCCCAGCGACCGCTCCAACTTGCCCCTTGGGGGTTATCTGCTCGGGTATGGCTACGCCAAACCGCATCAGGTGGTACGCGCATTGCGCACTCAAGAACAGGCCCTCCCCGGCGAAACCCGCATGCTCATCGGTGAAATCCTCGTTCACCACGACGTCATCTCGCCCCGGGTACTCGCGACGATGCTAGCGATCCAGTTGGTTGATCGTCTGATCGATCCCCAGCCGTTCCAGCCCAACCGGATTGGCGAACACCTGGTCAGCCGAGGCCTCATTCAACCCCGTCAACTCGCTGGAGCGCTGCAACTTCAGACTTGGCTGCGCCGCAAAGGGATGCCCATCCAGCTTGGTGAACTGCTTGTGCATCAAGGGTTGGTAGGCAAACACCACTTGGCCGAAGTTCTGAACCACGCGAAGAGTGCCTGATCCAGTCCTGATGTGACTCCTAGGTTTCGGGTGTAGAGCAGACAGCGACGCTATTGTTATGTCGGTACTTGACCAGCAGATTGCCGCGCTCCGCCGAAGTATGGCCGAACCGCCAAGCCTCGACGCTGAGGATCTGTTGATCGTACGCGATCTAACTGATCGCCCGCTCCGCCCAAGCGAACCGCCAACGGGCGTGATACCACGCTATTCGGCGGCCTTGCTCTTGTTATATCCGCACAATGGTGAGCTCTGGCTCCCGTTGACGGTGCGTTCGGCGCGGGTCACGACCCACCGGGGTGAGGTATCCCTACCAGGCGGGGGGCGCGATCCCGAAGATGCTGACCTGCACGCCACGGCACTGCGTGAGGCCCACGAAGAGTTGGGGATCCACCCTGGCAGTGTCGAGGTGCTGGGCACGCTGAGTGCGTTCTATATCGCACCGAGCAACAATATTCTAACCCCGGTGGTGGGGTTGGGGCCAGCCGAACCAACCCTGAGTCCTGACCCGCACGAAGTCGAAGCGGCATTCAGTGTGCCCTTGCGTGAACTGTTTGAACCAAGCACCATCCGCGAAGAGATCTGGGAACTGCGGGGGATGCAGTTGCGCATCCCCTTCTTTGCCTTAGCTGGTTACAAGGTATGGGGAGCCACAGCGTTTCTGCTGAGCGAACTGGTTGCCCGGATGCGTCGCAGTCGAGCCTATTGACAGTCACACTCCTACGTGCTACAACTTTTTTATACATCAAACTATGTACGCAACATGCAAAGGGAACCGCGATGACACGATCCCTCTCGATGGTCTGGATCTCCGGCTCACGGCTTGGTCAACCCACCGTCCTGACGGAGCATGAAACCACGATTGGTACTGCCCCAAGCTGTGACCTCGTGATACACGACCGGCTGATCCTGCCCCACCATGCCGCCTTTCGCACGATCCTGGGGCGCTGGTTCGTGGTCTCGCTCGACCCACGGGCCACCCTGTTTGTGAATGGCGAGCCGGTCACGACCCAGCAGCGGGTGAATGAAGGCGATCTGGTCACACTTGGCACGGCGACCTTCCGTGCGCTCTTGGGCCAACTCGCCGCCCGCGAGGTTGGATCGTCCAACCACTGGTAAGCAAACCCCAAAACGAGCATAGCCAAAGGGCGTGACGAATGTCACGCCCCTTTGGCTATGCGGACGACGGCAGCTTAGCCTTCGGCAATCCAGGCATGGAAGTCGGCGGTCACCCCGCGGGTGAAGCCCCCAATCATCTGGGTCATCTTGAATTCCATTGCCCGTTCGCCGAGGTTCTGCAAAAAGGGTGTGGGCATCAAATTAAGCACCGCAGGAATCGGGATCGAGAGATCAATCTCGACCGTGTACTCCACACAGGTTGCCCCATTGCGCTGGGGAATGAAGACCGCTTCGGCAGCCAGAGACCCCGCGAAGGCAATCCCCGCAATATTAAAGGGCGGGCCATCATCACTCGGCACCAGTCGAATGGCATGACCGGGTTCGTGGTGCGCCTTCAGATCAAACACCGCCGCCATCCCGTGACCATGGCCATCATTGGCCCCCACAATCAAACGGTAGCGGTCGATCCCGTACGCAAAACAATCCAACGCATCTGGCAGCAGGCGAAACACAGCAGGCACATCACAGAAGTAGCTATAGGCCAGATCGGCAGGCCCAGCGAAGCGAAAGACATGCATTGCTTCGCCACCAAGATCAATGTAGCGACCGCGCACCTGAAGAGCCGGTGAGCGAAGAGGGCGCGACGCTGCCATAGCTTCCTCGTTTCATATATGTCAGCACTTTCCTGCCAGGATTATAACACCTGCCTTCGCGAACTGCAACCCTACATCTGGGTACGTTGACTTTTTGCTTCCCACGTCATACAATGGAAGCAGCCATCTGTCAGCAAGGAGTGCACCATGAGCAAAAGCCCCGTCGGCAACAGTACCGGAATTTTCACCCTCTTCTTCCGCGAGGCTGGCCTCTTCTGGGAGCAGGCATGGCAGTGGGCCGAGGAGCAGGCCAAAGAGGATCGGGCGCTTGATGTTGAGGACGAGAAGCGCCGTCTGGCCGATGCCCAATCACGCAAAGCCGACGCCGAAGCGCGGCTGCTCGAACAGATCCGCCTGGCCAAAGAGGCCGGGCTGGATGTTGATGCGATTTTGCGCCGCGTACGGGAATAACCAGGCCCAGCATACGGCCATAACGAATCACGGGGAGGCAGTCATGCCTCCCCGTAATGTTAGATCAAACCTGTGCCCATCCCTGCCATGAGTGGTTTGGTAGCGGTTTGTTAACCTTCCCAGAAGGGGCGCACCCAACCGCGCCGGGCCAACACCTCGCGGAGTTCGAGCATCGCGGTATAGGTTGGCAACACCAGCAGCGTAGCCTCGGCGGGGAGTTGGGCCAGGGCCGCATCGAGCGCCGTCGTCAACTCAGGCTCGATCTGCAACCGATTTGTGGGCAGGTCGGCGTATTTGAGCCGGACAGCCATGTCGTAGGCGCGAGTGCCACTGACGACCACGTGAGCCGCATAGGGGCCAAGTTGCTCAAACTCGGCATCCCAGAGCCACGAAACATCTGTGCCGTCGGCAAAACGATCATTGATGGCGATCAGCAGATGCAACGACTGGGCAGTTGCATCTTGACTAACCATGCGCACCGTTTCGCTCGCCCCTACCGGGTTTTTGATCAGTGCGATCAGCATGGGCGGCCCATGTGGCCCAGCTCGCACCCGTTCGATCCGCCCGAACGCGGCACTAAACCGTTCGAGGGCTGCGCGTGACTCTTGGGGTGGCACCCCCAGGGCCAACGCAGCCGTGAAGGCGGCCAGCGCATTCAGCGCATTGTACAGTCCGGGAAGCGGCAGATCGAGCTCAAGCGCACCGCCGGGGTAGCTCAGATAGAGCCGGGCACCACTGGTTCCCTGGAGATCGAGGCGGGCCAGGCGCACCTGGGGCATTGGGCGTTGATGACCGCAGTTCGTGCATTGGTAGTGACCGATGTGGGCATAGAACGCCAGGTCATACTGATACCGCTGCCCACAACGGCGGCAAAACTGCGAGTCGGCAATATGCGCACCCGACCCACTGGCATGGCGGGCATCATCAAGCCCGTAGTACCAGACCCGCGCCGCGAGATCAGTGCCAAGCGCTGCGACGGCGGGATCATCAGCATTCAAGACCACGGTTGCCTCAACGGGAAGGGTCGTAAGCGCCGAACGCCAGGCCGTCGCCAGGGTATCGACTTCCCCATAACGGTCAAGCTGATCTCGAAACAGGTTGTGGATCAATACCAGACGTGGCCTGGTCTCGTTCAGGGCCTGAGGCAGCGCGGCCTCATCGGTCTCGAACAGTCCAATACTCGCCTGGGGCCGTCCACGCCAATCGGTAGCCCGCAACGCAGTAGCGGTCAGCCCGGCGATCAGGTTGGCTCCAGCCCGATTGTGGAGCACCTGTTCACCAGCCAGCGTCAGCATATCGGCCAACATGCGGCTGGTCGTAGTTTTGCCATTGGTACCCGAAAGCAGCACGGTGCCATGGGGCAATTCCGCACTCAGTTCACACAAAATAGTTGGCCGAAGACGGCGGGCCAGGGTGCCAGGCAAGGTCGTACCGCCGCCAAACTGAAGGCGACGGGCCAGCCCTCCCGCCAGTTTCCCCAGATTCACGACAAGCGGCAAAGGCATCATCAGGTTGCGCATAGGCGCTATGATACCAGCTTCTGCTAGGTTGCATGTTGTGGCTTGGACTGCCTGCCAGGGCGGAGGCAACGATCCTGCTGGCGAACCTGGCTCCGCGCCCATGCCGTGGGCGTAAACGATGTTGCTGGCGAATCCGCTCCCTGGCGGCTCAAGCCGCGGGCTACGGGATGCCAAGCCCGCCTGCGCGGGCTCCAGACCACATGCATGGCCTGCCCTGGCGTTTGCCAGCAAGGATTTTGCCACGTCCACCTCCGGCGGTGGGTGTGGTGCGGCGTAGCCGCAGCACAAGGTTTTTGGTGTGGTTTGGCGGCGAAGCCGCCACACCCCACACAAACCAAGGCTCACCCACGCAGCAACCACTGCACCTGGGCCAACAGTTCGCTGGGGCGGAAGGGTTTTTGCAGCAAGGCATCCACTGGTTCGGTAAGACGATTGGTGACTTCTTGAGCGCTGTAGCCACTAATAATTAGGACCGCAACCTCGGGGTGGATCGCACGTAAAGTCCGCAGAACCTCGTGTCCACCCAGATCAGGCATGGTCAAATCGAGAATAACGGCATCAATCTGGGTGTACTTCGCAGCAAAGGTATCCAGGCCTTCGCGCCCGCTGGCCGCCTCGTGGATGTGCAGTCCAGCTCGTTCGAGCACCCGACGCACAAAGCCCCGCACGCTGGCGTCATCATCAATCACCAGCACCGTACCTTGCAAACGGGCCGGTGCGATTGTTTGGGCAGGACCATCATGATGGACGCTCCCGTCGGTGGCGGGGAAGAGCACCCGAAACTGCGAGCCAACCCCTGGCGTACTTGTGACCGTAATCGTGCCACCATGGCTCTTCACAATCCCCAACACTGCGGCCAGCCCCAGGCCACGCCCGGTAAACTTGGTACTATAAAACAGCTCGAAGATCCGGTTCAGCGTGGCTGTATCCATGCCACTCCCGGTATCAATCACTTCGATACAGGCATACCGCCCTGGCTCCACATTGCCAGGAATCACCGCCGTCTTCAGCAGCGCCGCATCAGCCTCGATCAGGCCGGTACGAATACTGACGCTGCCAGGGCGATCATCAAGTGCTTCGGCCGCATTGGTGATCAGGTTCATCACAACCTGGCCGATCTGGCTTTGGTCACCCGTAATCGTGACCGGGGTCAAATCCATCTGGAGGGTTGCCCGTTTCGAGACAACCGTTTCGAGCAGACGGGCAAGGTCAGCTACCAACTGATCAAGGCGGAGCGCCTGCGGGGCAAAGGTATTGCGGCCGGCATAGGTCAACATCTGGCGCGCCAGATCCGCCGCCCGCTGCGCCGCCGCTTCGATCTCATGCAACATCTGACTGGCCTGCGAGTCAGATGGCAGATCGAGGGCAGCGAGACTGGCATAGCCCAACATCGCAGTCAGCAAATTATTAAAATCGTGGGCGATCCCGCCCGCCAGCACTCCCAAACTTTCGAGTTTCTGGGCATGTTGGATTTTAGATTCAAAGATCCGCCGTTCTTCTTCGGCAGCTTTATGCGCCGAAATATCTACCAATACATTGACCGCCCCAATTAATTGATGCTCTTCATCAAAAATAGGATTGGCATGGGCCAGAAACAGGCGGCGACTACCATTAGGACGGGCGATCAATACTTCATAGCCGTTATATTCACGCTGGTCAAGCAAAGCCCGGGCCATCCAGCACTCTTCGTGGCGCATGGGCGTGCCATCAGGCAGAAAAAGTTGAAACGAGCCACAATACCGATCAGACGAATGATGCAACTGTGGCGTACGCCCCCATACTTGCTCAGCTTGTTGATTAAAATGGGTAATCAACCCATGCGCATCACAGGTATAAGCGGCGGTTGGCAACTGATCAAGCAGGTGATAAAAATAGCGCTCACTCGAACCGATCAGCGTCGAAAGGTGCATAGGATAGGACGAAGCATGGGTGGGTTGAGTTGTCATTAGCATCCCCGGCGGGGCATCCAGCGTAAAACGTCGTTGTTATACCAGATACGCAACATGTATCTATGCAAACAGGCTGATTTCGACAGTTTAACCGCATATTCTCCTATTATAGCAAGTCTGCCTGACTAAAGGAATAGATTTTTTATGTATTTTTTTACCAATTTCGAGTGTCATGAAAGCAGTTTCGCATTCCACCCATGGATGGCGTACACAGCAGCCTATTGCTTGCCTAGCTCGACCGAACGGCGGTAAGCGGCCCAGATCGCATCAGCCAGCACGGTTCGCATCCGCCCCCGTTCGAGTTCGGCCAGCGCCGCCGAGGTTGTGCCGCCGGGGGAGGTTACCGCATTGCGCAGTTGGGCGGGATGAGCTCCGCTCTGCTGGGCATAACGCACCGAGCCAAGCATGGTCTGGGTCACCAGATCCTCGGCCACCCGCCGCGACAGGCCAAGATGGACACCAGCATCCACCATCGCTTCCATCATCAAGAAGAAGTAGGCTGGGCCAGTGCCATTGATCGCCGTCGCGATATCCAGATAGGCTTCACTATCTACCAGCAGTTCGCGCCCAAGGGCACCCAAGACCGTGCGCGCCCACCCGCGTTGGGTCTCATTCACTTCGGGAGCGGCCGTCCAGACCGTCATCCCTTCACCAATAATCGCGGGTGTATTGGGCATACTCCGCACTACCGCCGGATGGCCGAGCGCATCAGCCAGGCTGGTGATCGTCACCCCAGCCGCGACCGAAATTGCCAGGTCATCATTGGCGAGCGCACCCCGCAACGGGGGCAGAATCCGTCGCAACTGTTGGGGCTTGAGGGCAAAGATCACCACTCGGCCCCAGCGGGCAGCAGCGGCATTATCGGGACTCGCTTGCACCCCATAGCGTTGCACCAGTTCGCGCCGCCGCTCTTCGCGGGGATGGCTGACCAAAAGTTGTTCTGGTGCAACCAATTCCTGGCGCAACAGGCCCCCAATCACCGCCTCGCCCATCGCACCAGGCCCAATTACCGCAATCGGAAGATCCGTTAACATAGCTGCTCCGCACGCAATCAGTTATACAATGAGCAGGTAGAACCTACGCTATCAAGGTCAATCATTGTTGTAGTTTTGAAACAACAGATGACCACCCAGCGAGGGTAGCACGCCCCGGCGCAGCCTGTCAAGAAGTGGTAATGGATTAACCTTCCGTTGTTATCTCGCAACGCGCCCGGATAATCCTGGTGCTATACTGCCGTTCTAGTACGCGACCAGCGCCCAGACTCTGCGGGGCCGCTGGTCGCGTTTGTGTTTTGGAAAAGGAACTATGATGGCTACCCCTGCTATTCTCGCCGACCAGTTGACCTATCGCTATGGAACCTTGCTCGCCGTTGATGCAATCAGTTTCGCGGTCAACCCTGGTGAGGTCGTCGGTTTTTTGGGGCCAAACGGGGCCGGCAAATCCACCACCGTCAAGATGCTTACGGGGCAATTGCGTCCGGTCGCCGGGCGGGCGGCGATCATGGGCATTGATGTCGCAACCCAACCCAAACAGGCGCAGGCCAAGATTGGGGTCTGTTTTGAGCAGACGAACCTGTATGAAGCCCTGAGTGGCACCGAGAATCTGCGCCTATTTGCGAACCTGTTTGGGGTGCGCAATTTTGATGCCGGGGCCTTATTACGCCGAGTTGGTCTCGAAGGCCGGGGGGGCGACAAGGTCGAGGGCTACTCGAAAGGCATGAAACAGCGCCTGATGGTGGCGCGCGCCCTGGTCAGTCAGCCCCAGGTACTGTTTCTGGATGAGCCAACCGAAGGGCTTGATCCCACCTCGGCCCAGGCCATTCGCCAACTCATTCGCGAAGAACAAGCGCGGGGCACGACGGTCTTTTTGACGACTCACGATATGCACGAGGCCGACCTGCTCTGTGACCGAGTAGCCTTTATTGATCAGGGCCGGATTGTGGCTCTGGATACGCCGCACGCCCTGAAGCAGCAGTACGGCCAGCGCATGGTACGGGCCGAAGTGGTTGGCCCGGGGGGCGCACTGGCCGAACGCGAGATTTTGCTGGATCAGGATGAAACCCCCGAGGCCCTGGCAAGCCTCTTTAGCAGCGAGCGGGTGGTCACCATCCATAGTGCCGAAGCCACCCTCGAAGACATTTTTATCCGGATTACCGGTAGGGGGCTAGCCCGATGAGCACCCAAGCGATTCGCGCACTCTTCCTGAAAGATCTGCGCCTCTTCTTTGCGAACCGGTTCTTTGCGTTTGTTACCGTGCTCGGTTTGGTGGCCTATATTGCGATGTTCTATCTGCTGCCCTCCAGTCTGGATGAGCGGCTGGCCCTTGGCATCTATATGCCCGATATGCCTCCGAGCATGGCCAACATGCTCGAACAAGACGAGGTGCGCATCCTGCGGGCGGATTCACCCGAGGCACTGCGGCAAGCGATCAGTGATAACGAGGTTCCCGTCGGCTTCGTCTTTCCAACCGACAGCCTCAACCCGATCCGGGCTGGTCAGACGATCAACGCCGAACTGTTGATCTCGGCCGATATGCCGGTCGAGAGTCACGCGATCTACGAAGCGATCCTACGCGAGTTTGGCTTCCTGTTGAGTGGGCAGCAACTGGCGATCGAGACCACCGAGGTTGTGTTGGGGCGTGATCTTGCGGGGCAAGCGATTGCCCCACGGCTGCGGCTCTTGCCAACTTTTGCGGTCATGGTCCTGATGATCGAGTGCCTGGGACTCGCCAGTCTGATCGTGGGCGAGATCACAGCGGGCACGATGCGGGCCTTATTGGTAACCCCGCTCAGTATGAGTGGCATGTTTTTGGGTAAGGGCTTGTTTGGGACACTCTTTGCCTTTAGTCAGGCCAGTCTGTTGATGCTGGCGACGGGTGGCCTAAGCCAGCAACCGCTCCTGATTTTAACGGCCTTATTGCTCGGTGCCGCCCTGGTAACGGGAGTCGCCTTCCTGATCGCTTCGGTCGGGTGCGATCTGATGTCGGTGATGGGATGGGGCATTCTAGCGATTCTGCTGCTGGTACTGCCAACGATCACGCTGGTGATCCCGGGCTTAAGTACCGGGTGGGAACGGCTGATCCCTTCGTTCTACCTGGCCGATACGGTCTTTCAGGCCAGCAATTTCGGAACGGGCTGGGCCAATCTCGCCAGCAACCTGCTCTGGTTAGCGGTCTATGCCGCAGGCTTTATGGCGCTGGGCGTACTTGTGCTACGCCGGAGGTTCCGATGAATCCCCAACGCATTAGCTTCCTCTTGGGGCGCGAACTCGTGCAAGGCCCCAAACAGTTCATCTTCATTTTCGCCGTCCTGATGCCATTAGTGCTCAGTTTTGCGCTATCCTTGATCTTCGGCACGATCTTTGCGGGCAAGCCCCGCCTGGGGATCAGCGATCCTGGCGACTCGCAGTTGACCCAGGTTGCGCTCGCCGATCCAGCGTTACAGGTGCGGCAATATCCTGATGAAGCGGCGCTACGGGCAGCCACCGAAATTGGTGTCGTAGATATGGGCATTCTGCTGCCAATCAATTTCGACAACCAACTTGCGGCTGGGCAACCCACCACGCTGGTTGCCTTCGTTTGGGGCGAAAGCCCAGTTGGCGACCGGGCCAGCGTCGCCGTGAGCCTAACGGGCTGGCTGCGCGAACTGGCCGGGCAGACTTCGCCGGTGGCGGTTAGCACCAGCATCATCGGGGCCGAAGTCGTCTTGCCCTGGCAGGATCGCTTGTTACCACTGATTGTGCTGATGAGCATCATCTTTGGGGCGATTATGCTCCCGGCCAGTTCGCTGGTGGGCGAAAAGCAGCAACGCACCTTGACGGCGCTGAGTGTCACACCAACCACGATGGGCGAGATCTACATGGCGAAAGGGTTGCTGGGCGTGTTGATCAGCACCGCCACCGCCATGATGATCCTGACTCTCAATCGGGCCTTAGGCAACAGTACGCCCCTCTTGTTGATGGTGCTGCTGCTCGGCGCAATCTTTGCGGCTGCCATAGGCGTCTTGATCGGCATCCTGGTCAAAGACATCAACTCGCTCTTTGCGACAATCAAAGGGCTGGGCATCTTTTTATATGCACCAGCCTTGATCTACATGTTTCCCGAAATACCCCAGTGGCTTGGGCGCATCTTTCCGACCTACTATCTGATCCAGCCGGTGATTGCAATCACCCAGCGCGGGGCTGGCTTTGGTGAGATTGCGGGCGAACTGGCGATCCTGCTGCTGCTGATCGGGATTGCGATGGGCGCGATTGCCTGGCTCACCCAGCGGATGCGCCGGATCGCGTAAGGCGTTCAGTACCATCCAAAGCGGGGCCAGCAAAAGTTGGCTCCGCTTTGAATGATCCTACTGGCAAACGTGGCGATGCGCCCGTGCCGTGGGCGTGAACGCCTCGGCTATGGCACGCAAAGGCCACCTGCGTGGCCTGATGAGCCCGCGCAGGCAGGCTTTGCACAACCGTAGCCCGAGGCTTGAGCCTCTGGGGAAACGAGCCCCCTGCGTTTGCGTTTGCCAGCAGGATCTTTGAATTTACCCCTCTTCGACTGACCAGGATTGCACGCCGTGGGTCACGAACGAGAAGGGGCGCATAATCACGCCAGCATCGGTGAGGGCCCGTTCGAGGGCCAGGCGGCGATCAAAAGGACAGGCAAAAACCATAAAGCCCCCGCCGCCGGCCCCGGTGATCTTGCCACCCCAGGCCCCTTCGCGGCGCGCCAGGGCATAGACCTCATCAACGATCGGGGGGGCAATATGGGGCGAAAAGGCCTTCTTGACCTCCCAGGCATCATGGAGCAAGCGACCAAAATCGGCGATCCGCAACTCACGTAACAGGCGGGTGGCCTCATCCACAAACGCCTTGGTCTCATCGTGATAACGGAGCGTATCACCCTTGACGAGGCGCTTGACTTGGTCTTCCATTAAGTGGTGGCGCAGCAACTGACGGTCACCGATATACCCGATGATCAGGCAACTTTCGAGTTCGAGCAGAGCGGCAGGATCAGTCAGCACCGGCTCAACAATCACCCGACCGCGCCCAAAGTGATAGATACACATCCCGCCGAAGACGGCCGCATACTGATCCTGACGACCGCCAGGAATCCCGAGATCAGTCCGTTCGATCCGGAACGCCAGTTCGGCTAACTCATGGGGATCAAAGCTCTCGCCGGCCACGTTATAAAGCAGCTTGAGCATACTCACCACCAGGGCCGAGGAAGAGCCAAGGCCACTGCCGGGGGGTGCATCGCTAAACATCGTCATTCGATAGCCTGGGCGGTCAGGGCTATAGTTGGGGCGAAGATGGGGCATGGCATCCAGGACTGCCTGCGGCAAGGCCAACTTACCATCCCAAGCCCGGCCACTGACCCAACGACTGACCTCCTGCAGATCGAGGGAACGGATGGTCAGCCCGGGGTCTGTGCTCGGGGTGAGCATACAGCGTACATACAGATTGATGGTGCAATTCAGCACCTTGCCCCCATATTCTTCGGCATACGGACTAACATCAGTACCACCCCCAAAGAAACCGATTCGCATCGGGGCACGCGCTTTATAGATTTTCATGACCACCTAACATCGTGATAAATAATCTGTGATCGCAATAGTTTGCGTCCACGCTTGATCCTTGCGCCATTATATGCTATACTCGCTTTGACATATAAACAAAAAAAGTACGCATTAAGAATTGTTTTTTGATACACAATCAAGCAACCTCAAGTATCACTCCAAAGCACACCAAAAGACTGGGCAAAACACGAAAAATCCTGTTGCATACGCCGTGCAGATATGTTACACTCGGGGTGAATTCGCTAATCTTGGAGTCCTTCATGGATGTACAATTAGACAAAAAGCTTACATCGCCCACGACCAGACCGGCTTGGTTGGCGGCTCAGACCCCTGAGCGCCTGATTGTTGGGTACTGGGTCATCGCCTCGGTGATTGGTATTCCGATCTTGTGGGACTGGCTCAGCGCATGGAATGTTGGGGCTACTTTAGCGATGCCTTGGCTAGTGGGTTACCTGGTATTCTCGTTCGTTTTGAGTCAGATTCTTTACCTGCTGGTTGCCCGGCATGGTGGTCGGCCGATTCACTGGGGTGCCGTCGCGATCTTTGCAGTGGGTAACGGGTTAGCCGAGACATTTGCCTTCGCGGCGATTTACCGGGTTGGCGAAGTGATCGGGGCGGGGATGATGGGGCTGTTTGCCCCGGCGGGTGCGAGCCTGGCAGGTTTCATTCTGGGTGTCATCTTCTTCAGCATCTATGGTGGCCTGATCCACGCGCTCTTCTGGATGAAGGTGTTGCCACCCCACCTGGACGAGTCGCCACGTTCACGCATGATTCGCAAATGGCGGCCAATGGCCGAGGTCGCCCTGGTCTTAAGCTGGAGCCTCTGCCTCTGGTTGACCCGCGACATCTGGACGGTGATCTTCTTCCATACGCTGGTAGACATTGGCCTGATGCTGATTGTGCGTCCGGCAATCTTTGGGGCAAAAGAGCAATAGGTTCGGCTCGATCCATAAGGCCGTGCAGTGCGCCGTCAGGTGCGCCCTGCACGGCCTTTGGCATGGGTTTCAGACCCAATCCAAAATTGGGCCAGCGTTGATACATCCATCTGGAGCCAGCCTGCGTAGTGGTATATGTGACACAAATACAGTGCAAAAGAAGCGCATAAGGTTTGCGCTCTCACAGAGTCACTGAACCACGATTGTAGGAGGATGTTGTGAAGCTTCGCAAGCTGTTCGTATTGATGATCGCTGCAGCGCTGATGGCGCTGACCATGGCCCCGGCCGCCTTCGCCCAGAGCAACCCTGCCAAAGTTCGGGTCGTGCACGCTTCGCCCGATGCTCCGGCGGTAGACGTGTTTGTTGACGGGTCGGCGGTTCTGACCAACGTTCCGTTCTTTGCTGCTAGCGACTATCTCGAGCTGCCTGCCGGCACCTACCGCATCCAGGTGAGCCCGACCGGTCAGCCGGCCAGCGCGGCCGTGATTGATGCCAACGTGACGGTTGCCGCCGGCAATGCCTACACGATTGCCGCAACCGGCCTAGTGGCCTCGATTGCGCCGGTTGTGATCAACGACAACCTGACGGCCCCGGCGGCTGGCAACACCAAGGTGCGGGTCTACCACTTCTCGCCCGATGCCCCGGCGGTGGACGTGAAGCTGGCCGATGGCACGGTGCTAATCAGCAACCTGGCCTTTCCGAATGCTAGCGACTACCTTGAGGTGCCGGCTGGTTCGTACAGCCTGCAGGTGACCCCGGCTGGTGGTAGCGCGGTCGTGATTGACCTGCCCAACACCCAGCTTGATGCCGGGCAGATCTACAGCGTCTTCGCGACCAACGTCGTGGCGAGCATCACCCCCGAAGTGGCTGTGACCACCCCGGCCGTGGTGGCGGTGCCGCTGCCGGCTCCGATCACGCTGCCCAGCACCAGTGGCGAGACTGCGCCGCTTGCGCTGCTGGCGATGATCGCAGTGGCGATGGTTGCTGGTGCGCTGGTGCTGCGCCGCCGCGCCCTCTAAGTCACGGCTAAGGGATCGAAGGTAAAGAACAATGGGCCTCGTTGGTCGCGCCGCATAGCGCGACCAACGAGGCCCATTAGATTCCGGCAAACTCATGCGCTAGTTTTTCCTGATCAGAGGTAGATACAAGCGTGACGGTTCCGGGCCAAGGATAGCGACCTGATAGTAGTGCCCTTCATTGTCGAGGAAGGCAACATTACCGGCCTTATCCACAACCTGTACAAAGAAGTCGGCTTCGGTACGTGCTGCGAAAGAGCCCCGCCAGAATGAATCTTGTGCCTCCAGGGTGGTACTAGCCCAGGAGCCATCACCATTCGTATACGCAATCACCACTTCGGCAATTCCCGAAGCATCAGTTGGTAGGTACGAGGGTTCCCTGTCGGCAAGGCACCATCAAGAGCAATCGAAATAAGGGTGGTTCGCCCAGAGTCAAGCGTCGTGACTGGCACCGTTTCAGCCCTGACAATCTGGTCGTGAACCGCAAAACTCGTGAAAGAGGTACCCAATAACGCTACCAGACCCAGCCATAATACGCCAAGCCAAAGAACGTGGATCCATCGACGGCAGGACAATTGCATAGACATAGCAACCTCCTCATTGAGGCACCGTAAGCAATACGTAACAAGCGTTGCTTATTTCGCTAAGCAAGCAGTGTTAGCTTAAAATTACAGTGATTAGAAGGTTGAGGTGGGATGATGTATCTGGAATTATACTCCCTTTGTCAATAGATATGTTTATTTTTTATAACTATAGATGCTTTTTTGATATGTTTTCAATAACTAAAACGACTTTCCACCAGAAACAATCATCACAATAGAGGTACTTTTCATTTTAGCCGCGCATTACGTCAAGTCAAAATTCAATCGAACACTCTATGCATAGATGTTCGCATACATCCAGACCAACTCGTTTTCGAAAGGGCGTAACGAGGCAACAAAACTCTTGACACTTTATCGCTTCGTGTGCTACTATCGCGGCTAGATTATGTGAACAATAACCAAGTCACTCGGTTGTTTTGGTCCTGGTACTAATGGCAACAGCACACGTGGAACCCCTGGTTGGAAGCCAGTTCCGTGTCTACTGATTGTCATAATAGTCTCAGGACTATCGTGCTATGCTGCTAGTGGTTTACTATGGTAAACTATTGTGGGAGCATGGTGCAGCCCGGCTCCTGCATTGGTAGAATTCAGTTTATTCAAGCAAAGACCAGGCAATGTATCGTGCCTAATCAGCCACAACCACGCTCTTCTGCCAGGTGGCACCAGGCTGGCCGTAGAAGGAGCGGGCGGGTAGGCGCACTCACACTCCTACTTACTATCGTGATGATGCTCAGCGGATGTATGGAGGCCCTGCAAAGCGGAGCAGTCCCGGATCCGGCTCCTCCAGCCCCCCGGCCCACGCTTCCGAGTGTACCCACCGAACGCCCAGCCGCCACGGGCATGGCACCCACGATGACCGGTAGTAATGCGCCTGATCCGGCAACGGCGGCCCCCACCCAGGTACCCACCTACGTCCCTACACCCGTGACGCCCCCACCCAACCCAACCTTCCCCCCCCTGAGCCTTCCCACCCCCGAGCCCCTCACCAACGAGGCCCGCTGGCGGGCACAACAAATTGATCGCCAACCCTTTGCCAGTCCGCTTGTCTTTCGTACAACCGGAAGTGAACTCTGGTGGTATGACCCGCTTCAGCAGCAGCACGTGATTTTGGGCCGAATCGCAGGCGATTTCTTGGGTCAAGCCAGTTTTACGCTGCGTGGTCAGGGGATCCAAGCCCTCGAAGTCCCGTATCAGGTGGGGGTAGGCTATGGACTGACCGCACTCTCGCCAGCGCTAAACGAGCGGATTCGTGCGGCTGGTTTTGGGGATTGGATTGAGACCTACGTTTTTCAAAATGAGGCCGTTACCCCTCGGTAACGAAACTGTTACCCAAGGAATAAAACACGTGTGCTATAATACATCGTACCTGGTTGCACTTAATCATCAATCGCCGAGATCGGCCAGGAGGAGATCGCTGTGAGTAGTCGTTATCTTGATATGGTGCGTGGACAGCGCCGCCGTGGCAATGGTGGCTGGCAACTCACGGGCAAATCGATCCTAGCGATTCTGGCCGTTGTTGCCATGGCCGGATCCGCTGTCTATTGGTGGGGTGTCCAGAGCCAGTTAACCACCAATACGATTGTTGCGGTAGCTTTTACGGCGATTTTGGTTCTGGCCCCACCTGCCTTGACCTCATTTTTGATTCCCTGGTCACCCGGGGGCATGTTGCTGCAAAAGATCAATGCCCGTACCTGGGGCTATGCCGTCATTATTAGTGCCTCACTGTATTTGCTCTACTATTCATTCGAGATCCAATATTCGTGGTGGGCCTCGCAACCCGCTGTGGCCTCGACTGGTCTCGTTTTGCAGCAGGTGATTATTGGAATTATCGGCTTTATTATTATTCCGGCGTTGTTATGGACTCCCGTTACCAGTGAAGAACTCGTCGAACAGGTGCGTCAGGCCCATCTCGTACGCCGTTATGAACTTCAGACCCAGGCCGATATTGCGATTTTACGGGCCACCTTGTTGCGTGCCCAGGAAAAAGCCCTAATTGGGTTTGCGAACCTGACCGTTCAAGAGCGTGAAGAGTTAGCAGGCGTGATGCGTGGGCTGGTCAAAGGGATTGATAGCACCTTACGTGACATTGGTGATAGTGTAAAAACCGTAAGCGGGGCCACGGTTCCTTTTTCTTCCCTTGATGATAATGATGATATTCGGGGCTATCTGGATTATATTAGTGATTCGCTGACCGACAATGCCCTGATTCCACGCCGTACCGGCCAGATTGAGCGGGTGCAGCAGCCAAGCGAAGAATATTACGACGACCAGGGCTATGACGAGCGCCGCACGCGTGCTGGGGGCCGCCGCTAAGCCAATGTTGGTTTGTGGATTGTGGATGTGGAATTGAAGGAAGTTTTATGCGGGGCTATCGTTTCAGCACCGACCGGCGCCTCCCCGAACGTGATCTGCTCGATCTGGCCGATCTGCTGGCCCTACAACTCCATGATTCGCTTGGGCCACGGGTCTATCTGCTGCCCCGCAGCGATGTGGCCGAATTGATTCATCCCTTTGTAGACGACCTCGTCGCCGAAGATCAGCATGATCTGGCATGGATTGTTTGGCACTTGTTCCAAGATGCGAGTGAGATGGATGCTCAGGCGGCCTAAGACCATTTTAGGTTTTAGCTTTTGGATTGTGGATTGCGCCGCAGGGCAGATCAGTTATGTCACATCGTGAGGAACACCCGGTTTGCTGAGCATCCGAGCGCAACGGATTGGGGTTTACGGGGGTAGTTTTGACCCGATCCATTATGGGCATCTGGCAATTGCCGAAGAGGCCCGGGTGGTGCTTGAGCTAGATCAGGTACTTTTTGTACCTGCGGCGCGCCAGCCCTTAAAAGATCAGGCCCAGAGCGAGGCCAATGATCGGCTCCGCATGGTCCAATTGGCCTGCCAGGATCATCCGGGGTTTATGGTTGATGACCTGGAACTGCGACGCCCCCCACCTTCGTATACCGCTGATACGCTGGCAACCCTGCACGAACGCTTCGGGCCAGCGACCCAATTCTGGTTTATTCTCGGGGCCGATGCTGCCAACGAATTGCCACGTTGGCAGCGGCTGACGCAGATTCTGGAACTGGCCCACCTGGCGGTGGTTGGGCGACCAAGGGTGCAGTTTGATCTGGCTGCACTACAGGCCATCTATCCCCAATTTGCTGAGCGGGTTGTGTCAATTGATGGCCCGCAACTCGAGATCTCGAGTAGCGATCTGCGTCGTCGCCTTGCCGCCGGTCTACCGGTGCGTTACCAACTTCCCGAAGTGGTGCGCGCCTATATTGCTGATCATGGACTCTACCAAACTTGACCCCGCCGACCTGCTCGTGAGTTGGGCCGCACAATGGGGCCTAGCAATCAGCCCGTTCCAGTTGACCCAATTTGAGACCTACGCCGAGGCGTTGGTGCGCTACAACGCCCATACCAACCTGACGGCAATCACCGATAAGGCAGGCATCTATGTGCGTCACTTTCTGGACTCGTTGGCCTTGGCACCCGAACTCGGGCCAGATCCGGGGTCGCTGGTGGATCTGGGGAGTGGGGCGGGCTTTCCTGGCCTGCCGCTGAAACTCGTCTGCCCTACGCTGCAGCTGACCTTGGTTGATTCGGTAGGCAAAAAGACCGCCTTCTTGCACGCTCTGGTGGCCGAACTGGGCCTAGAGCAGGTACGCATCATTACCGGGCGCGCCGAAACCCTCGGGCGCGATCCCGCCGAACGCGAGCAACACACGCTCGTGACGGCGCGAGCGGTTGCCGATCTGCGGGTGCTAGCCGAGTATGGGTTGCCCTTGCTGCGCATCGGCGGGCGGCTCTTGGCCCCCAAAGGGGCCGACGCTGCGCAAGAGGTTGCGCTGGCCCAGACGGCGGTAGCCCAGCTTGGCGGAAAGCTCGAACGGATCAGCCCGGTTCAGCTTCCAGGTATCGAGGCTCGCTCCCTCGTCGTGATCACGAAGGTGCGCCCGACAGCGGCGCGTTTTCCACGCCCGGTCGGGGTCGCAACCCGCCGCCCGTTGGGGGGTAACTGAAGGGCTGACGGCTGACGGCTCATACCAATGACCGTTGATGATGCCGCATAATTGTCATTCCGAGCGGAGCCGCAGGCGCAGCGAGGAATCCCGGCGATGATGCATCTGACGCCGGAACCCTTCGCTTGCGCTCCTAAGCAACAACGATGCATGGGCGCATTGAATGATCGCAGCGCCCCGCATTGTCATGCCTCACTGCGCTACGCTTCGTTCGGCATCTTCGCTGATTCGCGTTGAAGACCCCTCACTTCGTTGGGGGTGACAACGTGGGCGCTCCTAAGAAACAAACCGTGTTGTCGACGTACAACGCTCCCCATGTCATTCCGAACGGAGCCGCAGGCGCAGTGAGGAATCTGCACTGATCCGCGCTGAAGACCCCTCACTTCGTTCGGGGTGACATGGCAGGCAGCGCACCCGCAAGGTTTCTCTCCACACCACTGGCCGACGGGCCATAGGATACTCGGGGTGACATTGCGCAACCTGTCAATATTCCTTATGCATGATGCAGAAACGGCCCTCCATCATAGGGTCGCCAGGGTCTGTTCGACGCCGGCGGCAACGCTGATGCGGGGCTGGTAGCCAAGATCGCGTTGCGCGGCGCTGAGGTCGTAGGTCTGGGTGCGGGCCAGAATGGCCACACTGTAGCGTGTGAGCAGGGGTTCCTGGCCGGTGCGCGCCGCCTTGGCTTCCAGGGCGGCGGCAACGGCCAGCATCACCGGGAGGGGGACAGGCCGGAGTTGGTCGTTGATCCCGAGACGGCGGAGCACAAAACGAATGAGCGGCCAGAGGGGCACATGTTCGCCGTTGGTGATGTGGTAGGTGCGGCCAACAGCCAGGGGGCTGGTGAGTGCCAGGGCCGCCGCGTCGGCCACATTGGTGACGTAGGTCAGATCAACCAGGTTGCGACCATGGCCGATCTGGGGAAGGCGGCCAGCCCGAGCGGCGGCGATCAGACGCGGGAGCAGGGCACGATCACCTGGCCCGAAGATGGCTTTGGGACGCAAAATCACGCTGGGCACGGTGGGCACGGCGCGGCAGAGCAGTTCGGCCAGGGCTTTGCTGTAGGCATAGGCCGAACTAAAGCGGCGCGGGTATGGCGCGGCTGCGGTGGTGTGATGGTGATCGCGCCCAGTGAAAATGACCGCAGGCGACGAAATGTATACCAGGCGCTGCACACGGTGCCGGGCACATCCGGCCAAGACGGCGGCAGTGCCCCCCACATTGATAGCCAGAAAATCGGCGGTTGGCCCCCACGGGGCCGAGAGCGCACCGGCATGGATGACGGCGTCGTGACCCTGGCAGGTAGCGATCACGGCTGGCCCATCACGCAGATCGCAATTGAGGGGTACGGCACCCTGGGCGAGCACTGGTGCAGCTTCGGCAAAACTCCGGCCCATCAGGGTTACGGCATAGCCATCGGCGAGCAAACGGGCCGCAATTTCTCGCCCCAGAAAACCTGTACCCCCGGTGATCAAAACTCGCATCAAGGCTACTCTCCACTCACTCGCACATCACCCGAGGTGGTTGTAATGCTCAGGGTTGTGCTCCCTTCACCGATCGTCAAACCAAGACGGCGGCGCTCCTCGGTGCGTTCACGGCCTGCCAGATCAATCCGCAGGTCACCACTGGCGGTGCTGGCCTCTAGACGAAGATCCTGTGGGTCACGCACGTGCAGGCGCACATCACCCGAAATAGTGCTGATGCGGTTGGTTGAGGCAGGGATGAGGGCGACGTCGGCGGCAATATCACCACTGGTCGTTTCGAGTTGCAGGCTGGTAGGGCCTACACTCTCAAGATCAAGATCACCCGAAATGTTCCGCAGGTCAAGGGGGCCTTGCACCTGTTCGAGGCGCACATCACCACTGACGGTTTCGACAGATACGCCCTCGGTAGTGGCTTCAATTCGCACATCGCCACTGACAGTTTCGGCGCGTAACGGGCCACGGAAATCACGCACCCTGAGCGTACCCGATGTGGTATTGGCCTGCAATGCGCCGCTGCTCGCCTGCACCGTGATATCGCCGCTCACGGTGCTGAGTTGCAACGAACCACTGGCGGCCTCAACCGCGAGCGGGCCACTGACCAGACCAACCTGGACGGCGACCTCGGCGGGCAAGGCAATGCGAATTTCGGCGTAGGGCGAACGGCCCAGCACGATCCCGAGGGCAGGCGGGCGGCGCACATCAATCTGCAGCGTTGAGTCGCGTTGCTCAACCAGAACTTCAAGTTGATCGATAGCAGTACGGGCCGCGCCGGCATTCCAACCGAAGCCCCGCTCGATCACTTCAACCTGGATCTGGTCCTCGTTCCAGCCAGTGATTGTAACCTCGTCGCTGACACCATTGACGATAACCTGTTGAGCGGTATAGCGTTGGGTCGGCAGGGGCTGGCTCTGCTCAACAAAACCAAGCCCCACGCCAAACAGCGAACCACGGGTGGTCAGTTCGAAAACCAGCCAGATCACACCAAAAATGACGAGCAGCCCACCCCAGCGGCGGGCCTGATCACTGCGCTGGTAGTAGGATTCGTTGGGTAGGGTGGGGGAACCTTGGGGCGCATCGGTGGGCGATGCACCCGGGTTAGGGCGAGGATCGGTTTGCATATGGATTGCCTTACTGCCGATCAGCGAAGATTCCTCACTGCGCCTGCGGCTCCGTTCGGAATGACAATGGGGGCACATGGCAAGACCACAGGGCGCACTGTACTCGATAATAGGGCGCATGGCAAGAGCGGTTGTTGCTGAAGAGCCGACTGAGCACCGGTTTGTGCAGGATGGACTACGAGCCTGGCGGTATGACGCCTAAGATGCAGGTGGTGTTGCAGACGCACCCTATGGCCAGGGAAGACTGGTACAATAGGGGTATGCCGATCCTGATTGATGGTCACAACCTGATTGGGCAGCTGCCAGGCCTAAGTCTGGCTGATCCTGATGATGAGGCCAAGCTCGTCATGCTGCTGCGACGCTATGCGGCGCGGAAGCGCGGGCGACGCATTGTCGTGATCTTTGATGGTGGCGTGCGGGGTCATCCCGCAAACTTGAGCGGGTATGGCATCGAGGCCCGCTTTGCCTACGCACCCGCAACCGCTGATAGCGAGTTGATCAAACGGATTCGGAGTGTGAAGCGCCGCGATGAGTGGACGGTGGTCAGTTCGGATCGCGCCGTGGCGGGTGAGGCCCGCGCCAAGGGGTTGATGGTACTGAGCGCCGATGCGTTTGCGCGGCGTTTGATCACTCCCGATCTGCCCCAGGCTTCGCTGGAGGCCAAACGCAATGATCGCCCCCTTTCGCCCACCGAGGTCACCGAGTGGATGCGGCTGTTTGGGGTGGATGAAAAAGATGATGCGGGTGAGTACTATTGAGTTGGCTATGCTTGACGATCATATTGAACTGAATCGACGTTCATGGAATGCGGTTGTGCCGATCCACAGTCAGCACCGCCCGGGGTTGGCAACGTTTTTGCGGGACGGCGGGTTGACGCTGTTTGACGAGGAGCGCGGCCTGCTCGGGGAGCTTCAGGGGCAACGGTTGTTGCATCTGCTCTGCAATACGGGGGCCGATAGCCTGAGCCTAGCGGCGTTGGGGGCGCAGGTAACCGGGGTCGATCTGAGTGACGTGGCAATTGCGCAGGCCCGCGCACTGGCGGCTGCCAGCGGTCTGACGGCCGAATTTCATTGCGCCGACGTGTATGCCTACCTGGCGAAGGTGCCAGCGGCCAGTTTCGAGCGGATCTACTGCGGCTATGGCACGATCTGCTGGTTAGCGGATCTGCACCAGTTTGCGGCCGGCATTGCGCATGCGCTGGCTCCCGGTGGGCGATTCGTGCTGATGGAATTCCATCCGACCTCGAATATGTTTGACCCAACATGGCGGTTGGTGCAGAGCTACCCGGCCAGGGGTGAACCGTTGCAACTTGAGGGTGTCGGCGACTATGTGGGCACAGCCGAAGGCGGCCTTTCACCGGGCGGCCATGTTGAAGGTAGCCAAGCCTTTGTGAATCCGCACCCTTGCCAACTGTTCCGCTGGGGCCTTGGCGAAGTGGTGAGTGCATTGGCGGGGGCCGGGTTGCGGATCAGCGCCTTGCACGAGTATTGTTATATCAACGGCGAGCGACCGTTTACGCCGATGCGGCAGGAGGGGCGGCGCTGGTACCCACCCGCCGAGGTGCCAGCCTTGCCGTTAATGTATGGGTTGAGTGCGATTCAGCACTAAGCGAGAGAAGCAGATGCAAGCACACGATAAAATCATGCTCGAAGGGATGGTCTTCTTTGGCTATCATGGCACCCGCCCCGAAGAAACAACCTTGGGGCAGCGGTTTGTCGTTGACATCACGCTCTGGCTTGATTTGCGGGCGGCAGGCGAGCGCGACGATCTGGCGGCCACGGTGGATTACAGCCAGGTCTATGAACAGGCGCGGGCGATTGTATGTGGGCCGCCCCTGAAATTGACCGAGGCTGTCGCCGAGCGGATCGCGGCTGCGGTGCTGGCCGAGCACGTCCTGGTGCAGGCAGTGCAGGTTCGGGTACGTAAACCGTGGGTGCGTTTAGGCGAGACCGTGTTGGATGGGTCAGTGGTCGAGATTATGCGCCGTGCAACAGGCTGAGGGACGCAGTGACCCAGACAGCACGCCCTAAACCGGTTGTTACGTTGAGTTACGCCCAGACGTTGGATGGGCGGTTGGCAACCCGTACGGGGAGTTCGCAGTGGATTGGGGGGCCGCAGTCGTTGGTGTTTGCCCACGAGTTGCGAGCCCAGCACGCGGCGATTATGGTGGGCGTGGGCACGGTGCTGGCCGACGATCCGCGGCTGACGGTGCGCCTGGTGCCGGGCCAAAACCCGTTGCGGGTGGTTGTCGATTCGCAGTTGCGCACCCCGTTAAAGGCCGCAGTGCTGCGTGATGGGGCCGCCCAGGGCACGGTGATCTTTTGTAGTGAGAAGGCGGAGCCGCGCCGCCGGGCTACGCTGTGCGCCCTCGGGGCCGAGGTCATCACGCTGCCAGAATGGGCGAACAGTGGGCTTGATCTGGAGGCCCTGCTGGCCCGGTTGGCCGAGCGGGCGATCACGAGTCTGATGGTCGAGGGCGGCGCGGCGCTGATCACGAGTTTGTTGCGGGCGCGTTTAGTCGATCGCATAGCGGTCTGTGTTGCGCCCAAGATTCTGGGCGAGGGGATCAGTGCGGTGGGTGCGTTGGGGATTGATCAACTGGCCCATGCCTATACGCTCGCTGATCTGACTGTACGGGCCTACGGGGTTGATTATATCTTTGCGGGCAACGTGGTCTATCCGGATTTTGGATTTTAGATTTTGGGTTTTGGATTTTGGATTGCCAGTTTGATGGAATGGCGAGCACCGATGGAAGCAACGGCGATCTGGTTTACGGGCGTGCGGCAGGTGGAATTGCGCCGTGAAGTCGTACCCGCGCCAGGCCCGGGGCAGGTACTGATTGAAGCGCTGGCCTCGGCGTTGAGTCATGGCACCGAATTGCTGGTCTACCGGGGCCAGGTTGATCCGGCCTTGCCGCTCGATCTGCCAACCCTGGCGGGCAGTTTCGGCTTCCCGATCAAGTATGGCTATGCAAGTGTGGGGCGCGTACTGGCGCTCGGGGCCGAGGTGGCCGAACTGGCGGTGGGCGACCTGGTGTTTGCCTTGCACCCCCACCAGACCCATTACCTGGCCCCGGCGCAGCTGGTGACCCGTCTGCCGGACGGGCTTGACCCGCTGCTTGGGGTCTTTTTTGCCAATCTGGAGACCGCGCTGAACCTCAGCCACGATGCTGCGCCGCGCCTGGGCGAGACGGCGGTCGTATTTGGGCAGGGCGTCGTCGGCTTGCTGACCACCCAAACGTTGCGCCGCGCCGGGGCCAGGGTGATTGTGGTCGAACCCGATCCGGGGCGACGAGCACTGGCACTCGCCCTCGGCGCAGCAGCGGCCCTCGCCCCTGGGCCAGGCGTGAACGAAGCGTTACGAGCAGCCAATCATGGTCGGCTGGCCGATCTGGCAATCGAGATCAGTGGGGTGCCAGCGGCGTTGCAGGCAGCAGTCGAGAGTGTGTTGGACGAAGGCACGGTGGTGGTGGGCTCGTGGTACGGCCAGAAGCCGGTGAGCCTTGATCTGGGAAGTCGCTTCCATCGGGGGCGGTTACGGCTGCGTTCGTCGCAGGTAGGACAGTTAGCACCCGAAACGCATCCGCGCTGGGATTATGCGCGGCGGAGTCAGACGGTGGCGGAGCTATTGCCCGATTTGCGCCTGGCCGAGTTGATCAGCCAGCGTGTGCCGTTTGCCGAGGCCGCCCGCGCCTATGGGTTGGCAGATACGGGCGGCCCTGGCGTATTGCAGATGGTGCTGGACTACTCAACCGGATAACCGGCGGCCTTCCAGGCGTTGATGCCACCTTCGACATTCACCAGATTGGTGTAACCGGCAGCGGCGAGTTGCTGGCAGGCAGTGGTGCTGCGGTTGCCCGAGCGGCAGAAACAGGCGATTGGCTCGTTTTTGTCGGTCAGTTCGCCCATGCGTGAGCCGAGTTCCTGTAACGGGATGAGCGTGGCCCCTGGGATGTGGCGATCCTGGACAAACTCTTCGGGCGTGCGCACATCAAGCACTCGCGGCGGGGTTTCGGACTCGAGGCGGGCCTTTAGATCGCTGACACTGATCGTGGCAAAACCAGGCCCAGGAGCCGCCGCAGGCGCGTTGCTGGTCTGCGTCGGGGCGGTACTGCCACAGGCGGCAAGCAGAAGCAGGGTGAACAGGAAGGTGATCGGGAGCAAATGACGCATCGGGACAGATTTCCTTTCGTAGGTAGGATGTAGTCCAGATTATTGTAGCCTACCTCAAACGGTTATGTTGTTGCGTGAACAGGCTACCACCGAATTAACGCACGCCAACCGCAGCGGCGAGTTCGCGTTCGACAATCGTCACAATCAGATCATCGAGCCGTTCGACGGTATAGGGCTGGTCACCTGCTTCGAGCGGCGTGCTTTCACCGGGGGCACCACCATCGGCTCCGGGCTGGTAGGTCAAGAAGACGAAGCCGCCCATCGTCTGTTGGGCCAACTGACGGAAGACATATTCGGCCTGGGCATCGGTATTGCTGGCGGCAATCGGGTAGATCTTGACGCCACGGGCAACTGCTTCGCGGACGCCATCAAGATAGGTGAACTGCGAGGGGCCAGGCACATGCGGCCCGGCATCGGCCACCAGGAAAGTCAGGCGCACAGTTGGCTCGTCGCGCCAGGCCATGCGCACCATCGCTTCGTACATGGCCTCGTCGAGGGCTTCGGGAATATCGCCGCCACCACTGGCACTCAGGCGGCCCAAGGCAGCCCGAAAACTGTTCAGGTCTTCGCTAAAGGCCACCGGGAAGGTCACGTACTCATCACCATCGTTATTGTCTTTGTAGGCGACCAGGCCGTAGCGAATGGACGGACGCGGGGTAAAACTGTCAATCCGGGCCGCAATACTATCAATCGTCTGCTGAATGCGGGTCAACTCGTCGCCCATGCTGCCGGTGGTATCAAGCAGGAAGAGCAGATCGAGGCGCAGGGCATCGAGCGGCGCAGCGTCGGCCAGACCCATTTCGATCCGGCTTGATTCGCCGCGCACCAGCGTCGTTTCGGTCCGAGCCTGATCATATTCGGCAACCAGGCGCAGGGTCGTGCTCTGGGAGGGTGCGGCCAACTCTGGCAGGAAGAGGGCCTGGCCCCCGGCGTAGGTGCGACCGCGCCAGACGATCTGGTCGCCGTCAAACAGAGTTAGGCGCGCATCGAGCACTGGGGTCTGGTTGCGGTCGAGCACCCGAATGAGGTGGTGCTCGCGCACATCTACCGGGCGCACATCGGCCCATTGGTAACGGGCCAGATAGTCCAGATACTCGGCAAAGCGCTCGTTATCGTTGATCTCGCCGGCGCGCAAGGCGGCTTCGGGAGCGGTGCGCTGGCCGGGATTGGGAGCCGGGGCACCACTGGTGGCGGGAGCCGTTTCGGGGACGGCACCACCAACCACGGCATCGGCGGCGGGCAAAGGGGCCGCCGGGATTGGCGCACCTTCGACGGCCTCACGGGCAGCCGCCGCAGGAGCCGCAGTCGCAGCGGGCATGGGTGCGCTCGCCCCGCCGCCCGTGCCAAGCCCCGAATTGGTCTCGGTGAATACAGTCGAGACTTGGCCGCCTCCACAGGCGCTGAGTACAGCTACAAGCAACATGACGAGCAGGAGGGCGCTAATCCAACGAACCATGGGGAACCTCCAGTGCGAAGAGATCGACTCACGCTACCAGAGGAACGCCGCAGGAGGATGGATGGTTCCAGGCGTGGGGCAGGCCCGAACGAGGGCAAGGGGCGTCCTCATTGCCATATCCCTATGACTTATGGGCCAGGAACCGTTCGGCCAGATTGGGCAGTTGGGCCAGGGGGCCGCTGCGCACACGGGTATGTGGTAACGAGTTTAGGAAGAGCGAGCCGTATTTTTTGCTCAGCAGGCGTTTGTCGAGTACGACGACAATTCCGCGATCCTCGCGGCTGCGGATGAGCCGCCCGAAGCCCTGTTTGAAGCGCAGAATGCTTAAGGGAATCGAGTAGTCATCGAAGGCGCGTCCACCATAGCGTTCGAACTCTTCGCTACGGGCTGCGAAGATCGGGTCGTTGGGCACACTGAAGGGCAGTTTGGCAATCACCAGCACCGAAAGCGCGTCGCCGACCACGTCCACACCTTCCCAGAAGCTGTTGGTGCCCAGCAAAACTGTGCGCGGCGACTCTTTGAAGCGTTCGATCAACGAGCGGCGACTGCCATCAAGCCCCTGGCCGAGCACCGCAATGCCATGATCTTCGAGTGGTTCCTGAATCACTTCATAGGTCTGGCGCAAGGCGCTATTCGCGGTAAAGAGTACGAGGGTGCGTCCGCCGGTGGCCCGACAGAGGTTGATCAGGGCCTGTTCGACGGCCTGTTGATAGCCCTTCTGATTGGGTTCGGGAATGTCGGTCGGCAGGTAGAGCAGAGCCTGGCGCTCGTAATCAAAGGGCGACTCGAGTGCGAGTTCGTCGGCGTCGGGCAGGCCGAGGCGGCTCTTCACGAAATCGAAACCGGCACTGACGGTCAGGGTGGCCGATGCAAGCACGCTGGTCTGCTTCTGGGCAAACAGCTGAGCCTGCAAAATCTCGGCGACACTGAGCGGAGCCGCAGTCAGGCTGAGGGTATCGCGCTGGCGTTCATGGGTCAACCAGGCAATGTGATCCTCGTCGCCGAAGACGATGTAACCAGTGTTGACCCGGACTTCGACGGCAAACCGCTGCAAGCCTTCGACCCGTAGCAGCAGTTCGGGGAAGCCATCGCCACCGGCGCTTGCGAGTTCACGGAGTTCGCCCGCAATCGTGGCTAGCCCTTCGCCAATGGTCGTGAAACTATCAATCAGGTTTTGCCAGAGGATCTGGATGTTCTGCCAGGCGGCCAGATTGCGCACTTTCGGAGTCAGGCGTAGCCGCGGATCATACTGGCCCTCTTGGGCCTGTTGGGCCATAAAATCATGCAGGGCGTTAAAACAGTCATAGACCGCCGAGCGTGCCCGCACCAGGCTGGGGCGGATGTGCTCGCTGGCCCGTTCGATCTTGGCCTGGGCGACCGGCTCGGCCATGCCTTCGAGGTGGCGGGGCAATTCACTGAGCAGGCCACTCACGATCTGGGCACCGCCAGCCTGAAAGATCTCGTCGAGGAAGCTGATCATGGCGGCCTGATCAACCGTGAAACTCAGTTGATCGGTGGCGACATCTTCGAGGTTGTGGGCCTCGTCAAGCACCAGATGGTCGTAGGGCGGCAAGACGTGGGAATCACTGGCGAGGTCGGCAATCAGCAGGGCGTGGTTGACAACCACGAGGTGGGCGGCTTCGGCGTTACGGCGGGCGCGAAAGAAGTAACACTCGCGAAAATGAGGACAACGCGGGCCGATGCAGGTCTCGGGCGTGACGTTGATGCGACCCCAAGCCTGGTTTTCGCGCTCCATCAACAGTAGTTCGGCCTTATCGCCACTGCTGGTAGTGGGCAGCCAGAGTTGCACCTTCAGCAAGGCCCGCACCTCTTCGGGGGTCAGATTGTCGTGGCGGCGCAGTTCGTGGTAGCGCTTGAGGCACAGATAGTTGCCGCGCCCCTTGAGCAGGGCGGCGGTGAAGGGAGGTGCCGTCGGATCAGCCTCGGCCATAATCCGTTGCAGGTCGGGAATATCTTTGAAGAAGAGCTGATCTTGCAGATTGATCGTATTGGTCGAAACGACGACTCGTTCGCCGCGACGGGCCGCAAACAGCGCCGCCGGGGTCAAATAGGCGAGCGACTTGCCGGTGCCGGTACCGGCTTCGACGAGTAGCGGTTCACCCAATTGGAAGGCACGGGCGACGGCGCGGGCCATGGCAACCTGGGGTTCACGGGCCTCGTAGCCGGGAAACTGACGTCCGAGTGGGCCATCAGTCGCAAAGAAGGCCGCGACCTGGTCTTCGCTGATCGGGCGTTGATCACCCGTTGGCTTGAGCGGAACCGGTTCGGGTGGGGCAGGATGACTGAGGATTGGAGCCTCAACCGGGGGCTGCATAAAGGTTTCGAGCGAACGCTCGCGCAGGGCGGCCTCGAACAGATCACGCGGCGTAAACGGCACCCGCGCCGTCAAACGGGTAATCGCGGTCAGGTCATCGAGTGAAAGTTGAGCGATCAGATCAAGCATGTGCCCAAACACCTGCGCCGTGACCAGGGCATCATTGAGGGCACGGTGGTCATCAGGATGCTCAATGCCGAGCCGGTCAGCCAGGGCACCGAGTTTATAAATCGGGGCTTGGGGCAAGAGCAGCGTCGCCAATTCGAAGGTGTCGTAGGCGGGTTGGCTAAAGTTCATGCCCTGCGCACGCAGCATGCTCAGGTCGAAATTGACCGAATGCCCAACCAACGGATAGCTCTTGAGAAACCCGGCGAAGGCGGCCCCAACCTGGTTAAACCGGGGCGCATTGGCTACATCCTCGGGGCGAATGCCGGTCAAGCGGGTAATCTTCAGCGGCAACGCCTGACGGGGCTGGATCAACTGATTAAAGGTCTCGAGGATCTCGTTGCCACGAAACTTCACGGCGGCGACCTCGATCAACTCGTCCACATGCGGCACCAGGCCGGTGGTTTCGACATCAAGCGCAACAAAGATGCGATCACGCATAGAGGTACTCACTACGGACGCAGTCGGACGCAGCGTGCTGCGTCCCTACTGCCTACGGACGCAGTCGGACGCAGCACGCTGCGTCCCTACGCCCTACGGTTGTTCGGAAACGAGGGTCAGAACCGCGACGGGCGGATCATCGGCGACGGCAACCACATAGCCAAGTAGGATGACCTGTTCGCTGCCACTGGAGCCACGCTGCCAGCCGGCAGTATTGAGGGCCGGGTTGGCACTATCGAGGGCCGGCACCCGCTGCCAATCCTCGGCTTCGAGGGCCTCGCCATAGAAGATTTGCAATTCGTCCCAGGTCGTGCCGCGGGGCAAGGTCTGGCTACGCAGGGTCACATTGGCCCCGGCCCCGGTCTGCGCGAGGGCATTGGCAACCGCGTCGGCCATCGGGCTGTTCCCCGGTTCAAGTGGCGTACTACCAGGAAAGGCGCTCAGATCATCAAGGCTGAGCGGACGCACCGGAGCCGCACCAGCACAGGCGGCCAGACTAAGGATCGTCAGGGCAAGCAACACCATACGCAGCATAAATACCTCTTAGCGTAACTCCCAGCGCGAACCACGGGTGGTTTTGGTAATGACGATCTGGGCCGGAAACCGATCCTTCAGATCGTCAATGTGAGTCACGACAATAATGCGCCGAAAGTCGGCCTGCACACTGGTGATCGCCTCGACCATGCGTTCCCGCCCCAGCGCATCGAGGGTGCCGAAGCCCTCATCAATCACCAGGGTTTCGAGGCGCGCTCCGGCGCGGCGGGCCAGCAAACGCGAAAGGGCGATGCGCACGGCGAAGTTGGCACGCATGGCTTCGCCACCACTAAATGCATCATAGACGCGCGTCCCTAAGGCGTCGGCGATCTTGATTTCGAGCGTTTCGACGGTTTCGCCCTTGCGCGTATCACGCTGCATCTCGAAGCTCAAGTGCATCTGGCCGTCAGTCATGCGGGCCAACAGCCGGTTGGCCTCATCCTCGATTTGGGGGATGGCGGCTTCGATCAGCATGGCCTGAACACCCTTTTTGCCAAAGGCTTCGGTCAGTTCAGCAAAGAGACCGTGGCGCTGGGCCAGGGCGGTTTCGTCGGCCTCGCGGCGGGCCAGTTCGTCGGTGTCCTGTTGAGCGCGCCGCAGGTAGGCCTGTTTTTCGCCTGCGTCCTTCTGGGCGACGTGGAGGGCCTGCCGCCGCTCGCGCAGGGCAGCCTCGGCCTGGCGGGTAGCCTGTTCGGCGGCGGCGAGGCCCGCAACTGCCGTAGCCAGGCTCGCCTCTTCGGCCTCAAGGCGGGTCAGTTCTTGTTGATCACGCTCGGCCAGTTGGGCGGCCTGCTCGGCCAGGCGCTGATTGGTCGCAAGGCGCTGTTCGGCCAGGGCCAACCGGCGTTCTTCCTGCTCCCAAGGCTCCAGGCGCTTCACGGTTTCGGCGGCAGCGGTGCGGGCCGCTTCGGAGTAGCCTAACTCGTTGATCGCAGCTTCGACGCTACGCCCGCGCTGGCGGATCTCGGGGGCATAATCATTGGTCTGGATGCGAGTCTCAAGCGCCGTAACGGCCTGATCGGCGGCGGGCAAGGCCCGCAGGGCTAGTTCGGCCTGGGCCAGGGCTTCACGCTTTGCTTGGATGGTCGCTTCGATCCGGCCCTGTTCCGAGATCTGTTTGCCAAGTTCACGTAGGCGCTGATCGAGTTGGCGCTGACGTTGTTCGGCGGCGGTGGGGTCAGGTTGGAGAGCGAGTTCGGCTTCGAGGTGGGCCAGTTCGGTTTGGGCCTCGGGCGCAACCTTGCTGGTTGCCAACTGCGTGGTCAGTTCGGCCACCGTCGCCTGAGCCTGAACCAGTTCGCGCTGCCAGGAGGCGGCGTCGGCCAGCTGGCGTTCGAGGCTCTCGCTGCGGGCCGCCTGTGGGCGCAGGTCGGCCAGCGTGCGTTCGAGGCTGGTCAATTGGGTGCGCAGCGTATTGGCGTGGGCCTCGGCCTGATCGGCTTCGCGTTTGGCCTCGCTGTAACGCGCCCGCAACGCAGTCAAATCCTCGTCGTAGTGGGCGTGAGCGCGAGCGATCCCATCAGCGCCAAGATCGCTGCGGCAGACCGGGCAGGTCTGGGCCTCGCCCTCAAGCAGCGCTTTACTCTTTTTAAGCCGTTCGGCTTCGGCATGGGCAGCTTTGGTGGCGGCTCGTTCGGCAGCGGCCCGCTCGATCGCCGTCTGCTCGGCCTGCCGGAGGGCGGCCACGTCAGTCTCAAGGGACTGGATCTGGGTTTGGGCCGCGCGGGCCTGCTCAAGCTGAAGTTGCCAGCCCGGCAACTGGGCGAGTTGGCTGGTCAAACGTGTGATTGTGCGTTCCTGTTCGGCCTGCGCACTCCGCAGTGCAGCCAGTTCACGTTCGATGGTCGCAGACAGATCACTGCGGCGCAGGCGCAACTGATGCACGCGAGCAAGCTGATCAGCCAGGGTCTGGCGTTCGGTTTGCAGGGTGGTTTGTTCGCTGGCTAACGGCTCAAGCGCGGCCAGGCGTTGCTCAAGTGCGGCCAGTTCACTGGTGAGGGTCGCGTGCGGAGCAGCGGTGGCCCGCACCTGGTCACGCTGACTCTGCAGTTGGGCCAGTTCGCCCTTCAATTCACTGAGCGCGGCCTTCAGTTCGGCCTGCAAGGTCTGACGTTCGCCAAGCAAGCGCTGATACTCACCCTGGACAGTATTCAGGCGCGCGAGTTCAGCCCGAGCGGAAGTCAGCTCAGCCAGCCCGGCCACAATCGCCTCACGCCGCCCAAGCAAGGTCTGGTCAGCCGTGATCTGCTGAGCCAGATCGGCCTGTTCGCGGGCACGGGCCGCCTGGGTCTGGCGCAACTGACCGATCTGGGCCAGCAATTGTTTGCGCAGGGCGGCCTGCTGTTCAAGTTCGGTCTGCCGCCGGATCGCGGCCTCGCGGATCTGTTCGGCGTTACGCACCGCCTCGTCGAGCAGCACCAGTTTTTGTTCAGCCTCATTGACCTGATCAAGCCAAAAGGGCAGGCGCGCCGCCGATTCGCGCAGGGCTTCGAGTTGGCCGCGCAGACTGCGCAACTGGGCTTCGAGCTCCTTGGCGCGTTCTTTGGCGCGGGCTTCGAGCAGGGCGTATTCACCGAGATCGAGGATCTCGGCCAAGATTTGCTTGCGTTCGGCGGGCGTACTGGCGGTAAAAGCGTCGGCGCGGCCCTGGATCAGAAACGAGGCATTGGTGAAGGTACGATAGGACATACGCAACAGATCATTGATGCGCTCCTGGGTCTCGCTAATCTTCAACTCGGTCAGGGTCTTCCAACCCGCGCCATTGCGCACCATCAGATCGAGTTGGCTCTTGCCGGTGGTCTGGCCGCCGCGTTTGCCGGTACCGCCGCGTTGGCGGGCGCGCCGAATGCGATAGGGCTGCTCGGCGAGCAAAAACTCAAGCTCGACACTCATTTCGCTGGTACCCTGCGCGATCAACTCATCATCGGCAATGCGAGCCTCGCCCCAAAGCGCCCAGGTGATCGCATCAAGCAGGGTAGACTTACCGGCCCCATTTTCGCCTGCCAGACAGACGACATGCAAGCCATCGAGGTTGAGCGTCGGCGGGCTACCTTCATCTCCATCGGCGCGGTAGCACATAAAGTTGCTAAGGGTGAGTTGAGTAGGTATCATAGGGAAACTTGATGAGGTGTTGAGTTGTGGAGTTGTGGAGTTGTGGAGTTGTGGAGTTGTGGAGTTGTGGAGTTGTACCAGACAAATGTGCGTTAAGTATAGCAGCATTTGGGATCGTTTTAGAAATAACAGGAACACCCTATGAGTCAGGCGTTTTGTTACCCAGGTGCGTTGCACATCCATACGACCTATTCGGATGGCACGGGCAGTTTCCCGCAGGTGATCGCGGCGGCGCGTGACACGGGTTTGCGTTGGATCATCGTCACCGACCACGATACGCTGCAAGGGTTACCCTATGCGGGCTGGCATGGCGGCTTATTGGTGATCGTGGGTCACGAAATCACGCCTGATCATAACCATTTTCTGGCCCTGGGCTTAGACCAGGTGATCAGCAACCAATTGCCGCCCCAGGCCTTCATTGACGAAGTGTATGCGCAAGGCGGGTTTGGGATCATTGCCCACCCCGACGAACGGGTACGCAACCAGTTCAAGGATATCTACCGGTGGGACGATTGGACGGTGGATGGGCCACATAAGCGTGAAGGACAGCCGGTGGGGATCGAGCTCTGGAACTTGATGAGTGACTGGGGCGAGAGCTTGCGCGGGCTGAATCGCTTTGCGCACTTCTTTATGCCCGCACTCGGCTTAAGTGGGCCGACGCAAGCAACGTTGGCCTGGTGGGATCGCCTGAACATGGCCGGGCGACGGACGTTTGGGGTTGGCGGAGTGGACGCGCATGCCTTCAAGGTTCGGGTGCCCTGGGGCGAGGCCGAAGTGTTTCCGTACCGCTGGTTGTTTGGCACTCTGACCAACTACGCCTTGCTCGATCGGCCGCTCGACGCGAATCCGCAGGTCGCCACCCAACAGGTTTTGGGCGCACTTGGGGCCGGGCAGAGCTACTTTGTGAACCGGCTGGATGGTGCAGCCCCGGCGATCAGGTTTGAGGCGAGCCGGGGTCACGAGCGGTACAGCATCGGAGCAACGGTCGAACGAACAGACGGGCCGCTCTTGTTCACTGCTGACGTAGGCACGGACGCCTATGTGCGCTTGATTGCCGACGGCGAGGTCTTAGCCAGTGGGATTCGCCAGATCCGCCAGAGCGTGGTAGACGGGGCAGTTTACCGGCTCGAAGCCTATATTGGGGGCAAGCCCTGGCTGTTTACCAACCCGATCTATGTCTTGGACTGAGATACGGATTCCGAGATACAGAACCCCAGCCCGACTTGGCAGTTCTTCAGCCGCAAGCGGATGACTATGCGCAAGAACTCGCCCAACCAGCGGCAGTCTTTTTGTTGATTGAAATCGCAGACACATCACTAACCTATGATCGTGAACAGAAAATACCCCGTTACGCAACTGCTCACATTCCTGAAGTATGGCTTGTTGATGTCCAGCAAGGTATAATCGAGCAATACACCCAACCATTTGCAGGGCAATATACCATGGTCAAAAAGCACTTGCGCGGCATGACGATTCAATCAAGCATGCTGCCCCAGATTCAGTTTTCCCTCAACGATATTTTCAAGCAATAACAGAATGTTTGGTCTTCTCACGGGTTTTGTGGCGTTGTAATGCGCTGAAACCCCTCACCCCCTGTCCCCCTCTCCCTCAAGGGGAGAGGGGGGACTTCGATGCGAGGCTGTGCCATGCTGATACCGTATCCAGCACCCACAAGGCGCGCAGCACCTCACCGATTGTCCAGGCTTGGGCCAAGCAACCCCGCGGTTGATGCGGCGGATCGCCGTCGAAGACTTCGCTGAGCGTGCCAAGGCCGGTATCGTGCAAGTGGTGCAACAGGGGATCGAGCAGCGCCCGCGCCGCCGCCGCATCACCAAAAGCCTGGTAATGGGCCAGGGCGTACGGGCCGATCAACCAGCCCCAGACCGTGCCCTGGTGATAGGCCCCGTCACGGGTGAGCAGGTCGCCCTGGTAGCGCCCGCAATAGTCGGGATGGGCTGGATCGAGGCTCCGCAGACCGTGACTCGTCAACAGACGGCGGCCACAGGTGGTCAGGAGGGTACGGCGCTGTTCCAGGGGCAGGGGACACGAGGGTAGTGCCGCCGCGATCACCTGATTGGGACGCAGCGTTGCGTCGTCGCCGTGGGGCGTATCGAGCACGTCGTAACAGTGACCAAGCGCGGGGTTCCAGAAGCGCCCAAAACTGGTTGCGGCCTGCATAGCGGCCTGGACATAGGGCGCATCGGGTTGGCCGAGTTGGCGCGCAAAGGCGGCCATACAGACCAAGGCGTGATGCCAGAGCGCATTGATCTCGATCGGTTTGCCGTGGCGCGGCGTGACGACCCAACCCTGCACCCGCACATCCATCCAGGTCACTTGCGAATCGCCCGCGCCACAACGCAGCAGGCCATCGGCAGGATCAACCGCAATCCCGTAGCGGGTGCCACGTTGGTGCCAGGCAATGATCGTTTCGAGCGCCGGGAAGAGTTCGTGGAGCAACGCCGGATCGCCGGTATGGGCCAAATAGGCCCGTAACGCCTCGAACAGCCAGAGGGTTGCATCGGCGGTATTGTATTCGGGCACTTCGCCCACATCGGGGAACCGATTGGGCAGCATGCCTTGATCAAGGTAACCGACGAAGGTACGGATAATCAGGGCGGCATCTGCGGGTCGCCCGGTCGGTAGGGTCAGACCAGGCAGCGCAATCATCGTATCGCGGCCCCAATCCGAGAACCAGGGGTAACCCGCGAGGATCGTCTTGCCGGGAATCGTTGTGGTGGCCTGGGTTGGGTGAGGGGCCAGCCCGCGTTGCACAATCACCTGGTCGGCGGCCAGCGCAAGTTGCTGCACCAGCGGATCGTCGCTCCAGGTCACGCGCTGGCGGATTGTCGTGTCGTACCTGACCCGTTCATTCCAGGCCGCAGGAGCGTCGAGGGGCACATCAGGAGTAATCGAGGCCGCAAAGAGCAGGCTGGCCCCGGGTTCAAGCGTGGCCGTAAAGCGCCCCACCAGCACATGGTCTTCCTGGTCAAGCAGGCCCCGTTCATGTTCGATTGCCAACCAGTAGCCGGTGCGCCAGGCCAGCGCTGGCGTCGCCTGAGCCTGGTCACTCGTCAGGTAGAGCGGGGCCAGACCCGAGCCAGCAGTGACGCACAAGCCACCAGAGGTTGGCTCGCTGCGATAGGTGAATGGCCCAGCCCGCGTATTGCCATGATGATCACGCTGATTTGCCAGCGCAGCGAGGCGCAATTCGAGCGGGCTACTCGCGCGTAGTACGGTGTAACGCAGGTAGGTCGTATCATGGCCGGGGCGCATCCAGATCCGGATTTCGAGCAGCACATCGGCCAGGGCATAGTGCCAGACCGGGGTTGTGCCATCAAGCCAGAAGCGTTCGATCAACTGGTGGCCTTGCGGCGCAATCCGGCCATCGCTCCAGCGATCACACGCCAAAGCAAAGGTCTGCCCGGCGTAGGCAACCGTGGGATCAAGCTTGGTCAAGAGCAGGGTGCGACCCAGGGGCGGATCGAGCGCCGCAACCAGCAAGCCGTGGTAACAACGGGTCAGGCTGCCCGCCACCGTGCCAGCGGCGTAACTGCCCAACCCGTTCGTGACCAGCCATTCGCGCTGGCTGGCAGCGGCATAATCGCCACACATGGCCCGTCCAAAATGCAGCATACCAGCCACTCAATCAACTTCGATTTCGGCCACCGATTCGCGGACATGGGTTGGGCGGTAGGGAAAGCGTTCGACCTGATCACGCTGGGTCACACCACTGAGGACGAGAATTGTGCTCAGGCCACTTTCGGTCCCGCCGATAATATCGGTATCCATACGATCCCCGACCATGGCCGCCTCTTCGGAATGGACACCGAGTACCCGCAGCGCGGTGCGCATCATCAGCGGATTGGGCTTGCCAACAAAATAGGGCCGCACGCCGGTGGCGGTCGCGATCAGGGCGGCAACAGCCCCACAGGCGGGCACCATGCCGCCATCACCGGGGCCGCTCACATCAGGGTTGGTGGCGACAAAACGTGCCCCAGCCTGCACAAAACGACAGGCCATGGTCAGGCGCTCGAAGCTAAGCGACGTCGTTTCGCCGACGACCACATAATCGGGCATGTGGTCAGTGATGATATAGCCCGCGTCATAGAGCGCGGTGGTCAGCCCGACATCGCCGATCACATAGGCACTGCCACCAGGGTGTTGCTGCTTGAGGAACTGAGCGGTTGCGAGCGCCGAGGTGTAGATCGATTCGGGGGGGACCTCCAAGCCGATACGAGTCAGGCGGGCGGCCAGATCACGTGGGGTGTACAAGGGATTGTTGGTGAGTACCAGGAAGGGCAGATTACGGGCGCGTAAGCGTTGAATAAACTCGTTGGCCCCGGGCAAGGGCTGCGAGCCATGCACCAGAACACCGTCCATATCGATCAGATAGGCTTTGGGGCCGCTCATGGCCACTCCTCTCATGGGCAATAGGCGGACACAAGCCTGATTGTAGCACAGGGGAGGTGAGGAGGTGAGGAGGTGAGGAGATGAGGAGATGAGGAGGTGTAGCGGTAAACCGTAGGGCCGAAGCATGCGCCACCGGATGATGTGGTGGAAAACGCGATGGTAGGGGCGCAGCAGCGGCCAGGATGCACGGGGCACCCAGGATGTTCCTCCACTGCTGCGCCCTTACGATCACGATGGCGATCACGATGGCGATCACGATGGCGATCACGATGGCGATCACGATGGCATGAAGACCATGCCACGGGCAACCACACAATCCATCGCAGCGCCTAAAATCCACAGTGGTGCGGTGGACGCCAATCCAAAATCCAAAATCCAAAATCCAAAATCTAAAATCCAAAATCACTCACACGCCCGCATCACGCGCTTTGACAATTGCCTGGGCTCGGTCGCGCACCTGAAGTTTGGTCAGGATATTGCTGACATGGTTGCGCACGGTTTTGAGGCTGAGGTGCAGTTGGTTGGCAATCGTTTCGTTGCTACGACCGAGCGCGACAAGGGCCAGAACTTCGCGTTCGCGTTCAGTCAATTCAGGGAAGTGGCGGGCCGGGGCGGGCGGGGTGTGCTGGCCGAAGTAGTGGATCATGCGCCGCGCAATCGCCGGACTGAAGATCGCCTCGCCACTACTGACCGCACTGATCGCCCGAAACAGTTCATCGTGGCGGGCATCCTTGAGCAGATAGCCGCGTGCGCCGGCCCGCATCGCCGCAAAGACTGAGTCGTCATCGTCGTACATAGTGACGATCAAGATTGCGGCTGTCGGCTGATCGGCCAGGATGGCCCGCGTGGCGGCAATCCCATTCAGGCCCGGCATGTTGATGTCCATCAAGACCAGATCGGGCCGTAGACTCGCCGCCAGGCGCAGCGCCTCATCGCCAGTACTCGCCTCGCCAACCACCCTGAACTGGGGCGCAATGCTCAACATTGCCCGCACGCCTTCCCGGTAGAAGGTATGATCATCAGCGATCAGAATGCGAATCGGCTGATCTGCAACCATAGGATCATGTCCTGTTATGCAAGCTAGCTTGTAAACTCGGCATAGGCGCAGCCTGACAATCCAAAACCCAAAATCTACAAGCCAAAACCGCCTCAGCCTTCATCCATCGGTAACGGGATAAGCGTCTGCACGACAAAACCACCGCCCGGAAGATTCACGAGATCGAGGCGTCCGCCGATCTCTTCGGCCCGTTCACGCATCGAACGCAAGCCAACTCCGGCGACATGCTGTGGGGCCAACCCTTGCCCATCATCGCGTACTTCTAATGCAAGCCAGGGCGAGTTACCAGGCATGCGGGCAACCGTAAAGCCGTTGCCACCGTCGCCACCAGCGTGCTCAGGGTTTCGTCGGGGGCGCGTGCCGCTGCCAACTGATGCGCCAGACCTGCCAACACACTGTATGGCTCAGCGCGATCGCCGTAGATCAGGCGATCCACGCCGCGTTGCAAGCGAGCACGCAAGGGTTGAAACAAGACCGCCACCAACCCGGTGGCAAGCAACGAAAACAGCAGACTCTCGGTGCGAAAAAGTGCCCCGAGGGCCGTAACTACCCCGATGTAGGTCGCGATCACAAAGAGGGTCAGCGTGCCATGCACCAAGGCCCGGTTGAGGATCAGATCGATGGCAAAGAGACGGTAGCGCAAAATCGCGACCGCCAGACAGAGCGGGAGCAGGGCCATGCCGAGCGCCTGCAAGGCCGGGCGGGCGACCCAGTAGGCGTCGCCCAAAAGGGCCAGGCCCAGCCCAAAATGGAGCACTTGCAGGGCGTAGTAGGCCATGCCACCCAGCACCGCCGCGATCAACCCGGCAGCGACCCACCAGGTCTGGCGACGCCGGAGCGGGTCGTGCTCACGCAGATAGCGTAGGCTCAGCGCGAGCACGCCGGTGCTGAACCAGCCGACCCCAACCAGCAACGAGGCAACCGGGGTCGCCCGCCAAGTTGGGCCGTACAGCGTATTGAAGGGCAGATCGGGCCAAACGAGCCAGGCCAGGGTTAGGCTGATCCAGATCCACGCGAGCGGCTGCGTCCATTGGGGCACGAACTGCCCATCAGGAAAAACGTACAACAAGATCAAGGCACTGATCATTTCGAGCGCCCGCAGGATCAAGACCGGCCAATGCCAAACCGCCGCCACTGGACTATGCGCGGGCATAATCAAGGCATTAGTCAAACTGGTTTCGACCGCCCCGAGCAAGACCAGCGTGAGCGCCAAAAAGAGCGCCATGGGCAATCTGGGGCGTTTCCAGGTCACGAAGAGGGCCGTCCCAAAAAAGACCAGCGCCAACCCCAATTCGATCCCCAGAATCGGCCCAGCATACTCAGCCGTGCCCGCACTGGCCCGCAGTTCGCGCAGCCGCGCCGGAATGCCAGCCAGGGCCAGCATAATCGCAGCGGGCACAACGAGTAACCAGGCCAACCAGGCGAGGCGCAGCGGTGTAGGCGCAGGGATCGGCCAACTTGGGGCATGGCGTAAACGCATAATGCGGTATTTTATGCGATCTGAACAATGCGAATTGTTTCGGATTGTAGGGACGCAGCGTGCTGCGTCCGCGGATGCGGACGCAGCACG
>JBLWKA010000002.1:76288-139073 GCA_048381555.1 Oscillochloridaceae bacterium umkhey_bin13 | reverse complement strand
TTGGCTTTTGTGGTGGATGAGGCCCGCAGCCCACTGTGGGTGTGGCGTTGTTGGGGAGCCAAGGCCCCCACAACCTGGCCATCCCCATCACCCCTGCAACCCGTACTCGGCAGCCACTTCCCGTAGCGCATGCACCAACTCAATCGAGGCTTCGATCTCATCACGGTGGATCGAGACGCTCTCGATATTCAGGCCCAACGGCAGCCTCGCCGCAAAGCCGCAGTCGAGGATGGCCCGCAAGTTGGCGCAGCAGATCGCAATCGAGCGACGAAAGGGGGCCGGGTCGCTCAGGATGACCTGAGCGGTTGCAGGGGCGATCGCAACCCCTAGCCAACGAATAAAATCGAGGGTTTTGGCACGGCCACAGGGCGAAAAGGTCAGGACGACCCGTTGCGGTGCAACCCCACTTTCGGCGCAGGCCCGCACATAATCACTAAGCAACCCAATCGTCGGGCCAACATCATAGACTACCTGCGAGATAAAATAACGGCAGCCCTGGCTCGCCTTGTGGATGAGGCGACGGCTCTCATCAAAACCTGGCAGGTGGCGCTCGGCAATCGTAACCGCGCCTAGGGTGGGGCCACCAACCTGGGCAGCGGCGAGCGTGATCGCCCGGTCAATCGGCAAGGCATAGGGAGCCGGATGTGGTGTTGCCGCGCCCACTAACGAGAGACAATGCAACCCGTAGGTGCTGACCGTTTCGTCGAGCCAACCCAACCAAGCCGGTTCGCTCAGGTTGACCACACATTTGTAGGTAATGGCTTCGAGACCAGTCATGGCATGCAAGAGGGCGGCGTAGCGGCGCGGATCGATCGTGGGCAAGAACGGAAAGGGCCGCGGCTGATCGGTGCGTTCTTGCTCGTCTTGCACATCGTAGACCACCAACCCATCAAGATCCAGGCCCGCCACCCGTTCGGCCAACTTGTGGGCGGTCACGATCACCTGCTCGGGAACGGTGCTGAGCCGCGGCGGGGTCGTACCATAGAGGGTCACGAAGCGCTGCGGGTCAATCAGCCTGCTACTCAGGACGCTCGCAGCAGCCATCAGGGCCTCCTTAGGTGATAGGTTTGGGCGATAGGTTTTAGCGTACGGCTGATTATTTGATGCAGGGTAAAGGAATCGCTACCAAATAGATAATCATGCTAACTGCAAGAGGGTAGCCGCGAGGTTGGGCCAGCGCAGCCACCAACCAGGCAGGGTGCGGGTCGCCAGGATCGCCCAACTGCGCCCGCTTGGGGGATCATACCAGGCCAGGCAGCCACTGCCACCGGCGTGCCCGAAGCTGGTTGGGGCCGCACTGGTGGGCGTAAAATGGGGCCATTTGTGGCCCCGCAACTCCGGCCCGAGGCCCCAGGGGCAGACTGGCCACTCCAAGAAGCCCGGCGTGCCCCCGGCCAGCCCGCTGGTTTGATCACGCTGCGCCTCGGCGACCAGATCGGTTGGCAAAAAGTCACTGGACTGCCCGCCGAAAGCCCGTACCAGGGCCAGGGCACCGGCGGCATCAGTGATCAGACCGGCCCAGGGCAGGGCCAGTTCGCGCCAAAACAATGAGTTGAAGGGTTCGAGGCCTGTGCCGGTATGTTCACCCAAACGGCCACCGAGGACTGCGACTGGTGTAGACGGTACCGTGCCGAGTGATCCTGTAAGGCCCAGCGGATCAAGCACCAGTTCGCGGAGGGCCTGGCGATACGGCCAGCCCGTCACCCGTTCGATCACTAGCGCCAGCAAGCCATAGCCTACATTGCTATAGATCACCCGGGTCGCCGGAGCCTGAGCCAACGGGGTCGCCAGGCACGCCGCCGCTAGGATCGGCCAGTTGAGCCCTGGGGCATACGGCGCGGCGGTCGGGGCTACATCCACTGGTAACCCGCCACAATGGCTAAGCAGGCGACGCAGCGTGACCCCCGGCTGGGCAGCCTGGGCCTCGGGCAGGTAGGTGCTCAATCGTTCGTCGAGTTGTAGACGGTCCTTGGCAACCATGCGCAGAACTGCCAGCGCCAGCGCCAATTTGCTGAGCGAGGCGACCGGAAAGCAGGTTGTGCTGCTCAGACGGGTACCGTGGGCATCGTGACCCAGCGCCACAAGCTGCGGTTCGCCTGCGCCCTGGGCTACCGCAAGCACCAAACCGGTGACTGCCTCGGCCTGCATCGTAGTGGCTGCGGCTGCCTGAAAAGGTGCGAGATCGATCGATGGGGTTGGCATGGAGGGTATTGTAGCGTAAGTTACCCTATTATGATATACAGTCCCCCATTCATAGCTTGTATGAAAGGTACCGGATGCTTACGCTTGAGGTTCGCCCGCTCACCCCTAATGAACGTCCGGCCTGGGAGCCGCTCTGGGCGGGGTATCAGGCCTTCTACCAGACGACGATCCCGGCGGCGACAACGGATCGCACCTGGCAGCGGTTCCATGATCCGGCAGCGCCCATGCACGCCCTGGGGGCCTGGCGTAACGAGCAGTTGCTTGGCATTGTCCACTACGTGTACCACGCCTCGACCTGGACCGACGGCCCCTACTGTTACCTTCAGGATCTTTTTACTAGCGCCGAGGCGCGGGGGCAAGGGGTGGGTCGGGCCTTGATCGAGGCGGTGCTGGACACAGCCCAAGCCGTCGGGGCCAGTCGGGTCTACTGGCTGACCCACGAAACCAACACCCAGGCCATGCTGCTCTATGATCAACTCGCCGACCGTTCCGGCTTTGTGCAATACCGGAAGCTTTTGGGATCGGGGACGGCCTGGTGAGCTACAATACAGCCATGTTCTACCTCGGATGTGCCGTCTGGGCCTACAAAGACTGGGTCGGCGACCTGTTTCCAGCCGGGAGCCGCAGCGCCGATTTTTTGCGCCTCTATAGTCGCCGCTTGACCACGGTCGAGGGCAATACGACCTTTTATGCCTTGCCCAGCCCCGAGATGGTCGCCCGTTGGGTTGCCGAAACCCCCGAGAGTTTTCGGTTTTGTTTGAAGTTGCCGCGCACGATCAGCCACGAAGGGCCGTTGGTGCAGCAACTTGCCACAACCGAGATCTTTTTGAACCGAGTCGCCCCACTTGGGCCGCGGCTCGGGCCGTGCTTTTTGCAGTTACCTCCTGGCTACGGGCCAGCCCAGCGTGGCGACTTGGCCCGCTGGCTCGCTGCCTGGCCGCAGCAGTATCAACTGAGCGTCGAGGTTCGTCACCCCGATTGGTATGAACCCGCTGGCGCGGCGCTGCTGATGGAGTTGCTAGAGCGTTACGGGGTTGGGCGGGTTGTGATGGATGTGCGACCCATCCGCCAGCCTGACGAACCCGATATCGAAGCGGTGCTGGGGGCGCGCAATCGCAAACCTGTCGTGCCGAACTTGGCGCTATCAGGTCATTCGGCTCTGGCAACTCAATGCCGAAGATCTCTTGGCCCTGCAGCGACCAGCCCTCCTGGCCTTGATTGGGCAGACCCCCATCCTTGATCCCGCAGCGACCCTTAATCAGGCAGTACAACAGGTAAGGCAAGGCATCCAGGGCGAACTCCAGGAGCGGTTACTGGCCGAGTTACTGTTGTTATGTAGCGACGAGGAGCTTACCACCATGGCTGAACAGTTGATTGCGCGTGACGATGGCTTGCCCGAAACCCCGATGATGCGCAAGCTGCGTGCCCAAGGACGCGAGGAAGGGCGGGAGGAAGGGCGGGAGGAAGGACGGGAGGAAGAGCGTCTGGAGTTGGTTTTGCGCCAACTCACGCGGCGCTGTGGGCTGCCCAGCCCGACTGTTATGGCTCAGGTGACCCAACTTGACCCTACCCAATTGCTCGACCTTGCCGATGCCTTGCTCGATTTCTCCAGTAGCGAGGATCTGGTTGCGTGGCTGGCCCGTATTTCTGAAGGAGAGGCCTCCGAGCCTGGCTCCTAGCAATGATCCTGCTGGCAAACGTCGTGATGCGCCCGTGCCGTGGGCGTGAACGCCTCGGCTCTGGCACGCGAAGGCCACCTGCGTGGCCTGATGCGCCCGCGCAGGTGGGGTTTGCACAACCGTAGCCGAGGGCTTTACCACCAGGTGTTGCAACCGCCACCCGATAGCGACCTGGTAACCCATCGAGTGGTGTGCGTAGATGCAAGCGCCAACGACCGAGCCCATCGGCAACTACATTCTCAGGCAGATTAAGTGGCATGCCCCATTAAAAAACGTGCAGGCCCTAGGAACTTCGTTCCTGGGGCCTGCACGTTGGGTGCCTAGCGTAGTATCTAACGCACAAACGTCCGGCGGGCACTATCCACTGCACCCCGCGCAGCGGTGATGTAGCCCCGGTACACGGTCGCTCGCCCAAAGATTAGGGGGGTGGCAATCGCGACCAGAATGATGGCCGGGATCCAGAAGAGCGCCCCAAACAGTTGGGCGAGCCAGGCGAAGATCAGCCCGCCGCCAACCATTACATTCAGTAATGCAGTGCTGCCGCGCTCGCCGTAGCCCTGGCCGATCAGTTCACGCAGGTTGCCAACCAGCAGCAGCGCCCCGGCATAGGCCCCAAAATGCATGACCAGGCTGGTATTCAGGAACTGAAACACGAGCAAGGCTACCAACAGCACCGCGATCCCGCCTGCAATGTAAAGGTAGATCGATTTGATTTGGAACCCACCGATGCGGGTATAGTTGCTCCCACCATTGTTGCCGCCGTACATAGCCTTGTCCTTTCGCGTATCACGCTGTCACTAGCGCTACGACGTTGGGGTTAGGGCGCTTGTTGCAAAAGTGGGCGAGGATATCTTGGATATCCTCGCCCACGCCTGTGCCGCGCTACGACATGGTTCAAAAATGGCACTCCTCGCGTGAGTGTTACACCAATTGCCGTTGAAGATGCAGCATTCCCTAACAGAGCATAAGGCTTTATGCTGCCCTGCGGCGCAATCCAAAATCCAAAATCTAAAACCCAAAATGGTATTACTCCCCACCTCCACAGCGCTACTCCTCAAAGACGGCCTTGACCCGAAACATGCCTTCGTGCTGATCGGGCGCATTCGCCAGCACCGCCTCGCGGCTCAGTGCCCCCTTCACCTCGTCGGGCCGCAGAACAGTGGTCAGGCCGGTGACCTGGGCCGTGGCGGCCACCCCGGCGACGTCAACCTCTTGCAGCAGTTCAATGTAGGCCAGAATATCCGAAAGTTGTCCACGCATTTGTTCCAACTCGTCAGAATTGAGTTGGAGCCGGGCTAGGCGGGCGACGTGCTCGACTTCAGCGGTGGTCAGGGCCATCGGGAGACTCCTTGTTTAGGAAATAGGAAATGGGAAATAGAAAATAGCACCTAGCCAGCGCGGATCAGGAGCCAACTACTAGCGCTATCCTACCAGGGGATGTAACAGCAATAACGGTAGCAACGAACTGGCTCGCACCTGTTTGATCAGGGCCACCGCCTGGCTCACCGCCTGCGGATCGGCCTGACGGGTTAACGGCCAGAGGCGCAAGGCCACCGGGGCAAGGGTGCAGGGCAGCAACATGATCAGATAGAACAGGCTGCCTGATCCTAACCCCAGGGGCACGAAACTACTGATCACCAACGCCACCAACAGGACCTGCACGAGCCGCAACGCTCGGGTTGGGCCCAGAAAGATCGCGGTGGTCATGATCCCGGCCTGACGATCACCGGGGTAATCATCCACAGTATACAGTACCTCTTGGGCCAACGAAAAGAGCAAGGTCGTAGCGGCAATACTCCAGACCAACGGCCTCAGCCCGCCACTCGCGCTGGCCCCAAACAGGATGATCGAACTATTGAGCAAGGCAATCGCCAGGTTGCCCAAGAATACGGTGCGCTTGAGCCAGATTGAGTAGGCGGCGGTCAATAACAGGTTGAGCCAGACCCAGATCATGAGCGGCGTTTCAAGTAGGCTGGCCGTCATAAGGGTGGCTGCCACGGTGGCCGCCCCGAGCAAGCGCACATCGTTTAGGCGTACCAGACCCGCTGGCAGGGGCCGTTCGGGCTTCTGGATACGATCCAACTCGCGGTCCATGTAATCGTTGATCACAAAGCCGAAGGCGACGGTCAAGGCCACGGCCACCGCCGCCGTGAGCGTGCTGACCTGAAAGGTCGCCCAACCCGCCCCACTCAGATAGGCTCCCACGAACACATAGGCGGCGGCTTGGAGCGCTACGTGGGGCCGCAAAAAGTTGAACAGGGCGGGCAGATTGCGCGTTTGGCTCGCGTAACGACTCATGCCTGGTGCGCTTGACTCCAGACCCGGGCAAACCGTTGCAGGGCCGAAAGGTTAGTGAGCACGGCCAGGATGATCAGGCTTGGCGTGAGCCAACCCGAGAGCATGCCGAGGGCTAGGACAATCACCCGCCCCGGCCGATCAAGGATGCCGCCCCGCCCATCAAACCCGACAGCCTCAGCCCGTGCCCGGATGTAACTCGTTAGCAATGAGCCATGTGAAGCCAGGAAGATCAACAGGGCATAATTCAGGCCACTGGCCGCCTGGGCATGGTAATAGTAGAGCAACAAACCCAGAAAGACCAGCATTTCGGCATAGCGGTCAATCGTCGAGTCAAGAAACGCCCCGAACGGGCGATGCTCGCCCCGACTGCGGGCCAGCGCTCCATCAAGCATGTCAAAGCCACTTGCAATCAGAAAGAGCAACCCGGCCCAGGGCAGGGCCCCCATTGCCAGTAAGGCTACCACCCCCATCGTCAAGACTAGACTCATTAGGGTGATCGCATCGGGGCTGATGCGGGTTGTGGCGAGCGTACTCCCGACCAGCATCTGGGTATAATTCCGCACCTTGTCTTCAAACTCTTTCGATAGCATACGCCCTCCGCATCAAGCTATGAAGTGGCTAGGAGCCGCACAAAACCGCAATAAGACCACCTGGATGGAATGGGGTCTGGAGCGTTATTGAAGGTACACTCAGTTCAAGCGGGCCAGGCCCGATCAAACCGTGTCCCCCCCGAATGGCTACGCCTCGCCGCCTAGCCGTTCGTACAACGCATTGAGTTGCTCGTCGCTATAGAAGGTAATCGTCAGGCGGATTTCGCGCCCATGGCGGGCGATCTGCACAGGGGTTTCCAACAGCCCTTCGAACAGGCGGCGGGCCTCATCGTCGGCAGGATCAGGCCGACGGGCTGGTCGTTCCGCGTCGGGTTCGGGCTGCGGGCGTTGGGGTGGGCGGTGTTCGGCTGGGGCAGTAGGGCTACTATTGCGCAGGCTGGCCAGGGCCGTCGCCGGATCGGCACCTTCGGCCACCCGGTCGGCCACCTGTTCAGCCTCACGGGCATTCAAACTCTGGGTCAAAATCAGGTCGAGGGTCGTCGCCTGGGCGGCTGGCTCTTCGATGCGGAGCAGGGCCTGGGCCTGGTTGGTACTCAGCGCCCCACTGAATAAGGCGGCCCGGGCGGCGGGCAGCAGTTGCGGGTGTTGACCTAACTCGGCCAACCGTTCGGCCTCGCGTACGCTCAACTCGCGGCGCTGCATCAATTCGAGCGCGGCCACCTGATCTGGTTCGGCCTCGAGCCGCAATAAGGCTCGACCATGGCCTGCACTAATCGTGCCATCAAGCAGGGCCTGGCGGGCGGGCGGGCTCAGTTTGATCAAGCGCCGGGTATTCACCACTGCCACCCGGCTCTTGCCAACGCGCTGGGCGATCAGTTCATCAGTCAGGCCAAACTCGTCCTTGAGGGTCTGATAGGCCAAGCCTTCTTCGAGCGCGTTCAGATCGGCCCGTTGCACATTCTCGACCAACGCCAGTTCGAGCAACTCCTGGGGCGTGGTGGCATTCTTGACCAGAGCCGGAACCTCGTTCAAGCCAGCCCGTTGCGCGGCCCGCCAGCGCCGTTCGCCGGCAATCAGTTCGTAACCCCCGGCCTGATCTTCGCTCACAATGATCGGCTGAATCACCCCGTGAGCCCGAATCGAGGCTGCCAACTCCTCAAGCGCCTGCTCATCAAAATGGCTCCGCGGCTGGCTGCGATTCTGGCGCACCGCCTCGACCGGGATCTGGCGCACCAGATTGCTCTCGCCCTGACTTGACGGGATGAGTGCCGCAAGCCCACTCCCCAGACCACGACGGCGACTCATAGGGCGCGCTCCTCACGCTGCAAGACCTCGTCGGCGAGGGCGGCATACGAGTTGGCACTGCGGCTCTGGGGATCATATTCAGCAATTAAGCGCCCGTGGCTGGGGGCTTCCGAGAGCCGCACACTGCGTGGGATAAGCGTGCGAAAGATCAGGCGCGGGAAATGCCGTTGCACTTCGTCTACCACTTGTTGGGCCAAATTCGTACGCCCATCATACATGGTCATCACGACCCCCAGGATGCGCAAGCGCGGATTCAGCCCTTCGCGTACCCGTTCGATCGTCGCCTTGAGTTGGGCCAGCCCCTCCAGGGCCAGGTATTCGCATTGCAAAGGGATGAGCACACTATCGGCGGCACAGAGTGCATTCAGGGTCAGCAGCCCAAGCGAGGGCGGGCAATCAACCACAATATAGTCGTAGGGGGCCTGGGCCAGGGCCTGGGCCATGCGGCGTTCGCGCTGGGCCACGGTTGCCAACTCAACTTCGGCCCCGGCCAGATCCTGGTCAGTCGGCACCAGATCAAGCCGCTCGCGCCCCGAGGCGACCGCTACCTGGGCCAAGTTACCATCGAGCAGCAGATCGTAGGTGGTGGCGAGCAAGGCGTTTTTCGCTAGACCCAGGCTGGTGGTGGCATTGCCCTGCGGATCGGCATCAACCAGCAGGGTACGCCGCCCGCGCCGGGCGAGTTCACCGGCCAGGTTGACGGCGGTCGTCGTCTTGCCGACGCCACCCTTCTGATTCGCTACCGCAATCACGCGCCTGCGGCCAGCCTGAGGTGCCTGATCCACACTACCACCTACCCGTGGTCATCATAACGCTGGCGTTATTGTAACACGCAGGCGACGCAGGGCTGCGGTATCTGGGGCGTAAACGGTCTGGTGGTATGGTTTGGCGGCGAAGCCGCCAAACCATACCACCAGATCGGCACTTACGGCAGAACCCGCAACGGGTCAACCGCCCGACCATTGATCAGCACGGTGAAGTGCAAATGGACGCCGGTTGAATAGCCGCCCCCGGCCCGATCATAGGTGCTACCCATATAGCCAATCAACTGACCAGCATTGACTTCATCGCCAACCCGTACCGGCGGGCGGGCGACCAAATGGCCGTAATGGGTTTCGACCCCGCCATCGTGGCGGATTTTGACACAATAGCCATACCCACTACACCAACCGGCCTCGCTGACTCGTCCAGTGCGAGCGGCCACAACCGGTGTCCAGGCCCGATTGGCAATATCAATTCCGTTGTGGAAACGGCCCCAGCGTGGCCCAAACCGCGAACTGAGCGTGCCACGGGCGGGCCAGACCCAGCGTGGCGGCGGGGCCGGAAAGGTGCGATTTTCCGGTAGCCCAGCCACGACCTCGGGGGCCAGGGCGAGCAGATCGGCCCGCACCCAGCCCTGTTCAGGGCCGAGGGCCACTTGCACCCAGTCACTGTACCGGGCCAGTAGCGCCACCCGCCGCCCAGCGTCGAGTTGCAATACTCGGGGATGCTCGGTACTCGGGCCGGTGCGCAGGTTAGTCTGCGTGGCCTGCACGATCCCAGCGACCTGCGGCCCGCGGCTTGCCAAGCCCTCCAGGCCCCCAACGGCCCGTAACCAGGCTTCGGGCAGGGGCCGCGTGCCACCAGGAATAAATAGGTCGGTTCCCGGAATGAGGTTCAGGCTTGCCTCAAGACGATTAGGGCCAAAGCTCGCAATCGCCTCGGGCGCAACCGCAAAACGCTCGGCCAGCAGCTCAAGCGTATCGCCCGCGGCCACTGTATGGTTCAGTCCTGCGACCCGGGGAATACGCAGCACTTGGCCATCGACCAGCGCATCACCCTGTTCCAGCCGATTCGCCCAGACCAGGCTCTCGACCGTGATCCCATAACGGGTTGCCAATTCGCCCAGCGTCTCGCCTGCCACCAAGGTGTGATCAGCCTGAAACGCGCCTGGTAACTCAATCGGACGCATCAGTTGGGGGGCCAGCGGCTCGCTTGGCGCATCAACCATCAGCGCAATTGGGGCGATAGCCAAGGGCGCACCGATCCCGGGAACGATAGCGCTATCGGCCTGCTCAGGCCCAAGCACAATCGGGGCTGGGGGAGTTGGATCTGATGGCTGAGTCGCCTGGAACGACCAGGCCCCAAGCAGTTCACCGATCAAGACACTGCTTACCAGCACCAAAAGCAGCCCATGACTCCAGAGGCGCAGACCCGTGGTTGTGAACCAGTTCCGCAAGTTTGCTAAGCGCAATGGTGCGGCGGTAGGCGTTTTAGGCACCACGGGCGTGATCGAACCACGCAGCCGCGCCAGCATGACCTGAGCCAGCGCCGCCCGTCGCGCATACCGCTGCGCAGCCCTGGCGGGCCTATGGGTTACTGCTTGAGATACCTCATCCATAACGATCCTCGTGCCGCGTGAGGATACTCGGGCTTGGGTTGGATGTCAAACAGGGCTGTTGCAACGTCGCTGGCGCGCCCTAGGTTTGGGTGGGTTGTGGCAGCGTAGTCGCCACAACCCACCCCACCCCGCCGCAGGCTAGTGGTATAATAGGTAGCACGGCTGTTTTTAACTAGTGCCGCAGGTCGCGGCAAGGCTCAGGTATGGCCAGAGATAAAATTGTGATCAAGGGTGCTCGGGAACATAATCTCAAGGGTGTTGATGTTGAGTTGCCCCGCGATAAACTGGTGGTGCTGACCGGGGTCAGTGGCTCGGGCAAGAGCTCGCTGGCCTTTGATACGCTCTACGCCGAAGGACAGCGCCGTTATGTCGAAAGTCTTTCGGCCTATGCGCGCCAGTTCCTGGGCCAGATGGAAAAGCCGAAGGTTGATCTGATCGAAGGGCTTTCGCCCGCGATTGCGATCGAACAGAAGAGTGCCAGTAAGAATCCTCGTTCAACCGTTGGCACCGTCACCGAAGTCTATGACTATCTGCGCCTGCTGTTTGCGCGGGTTGGCACCCAATACTGCCACCAGTGTGGCCGCCCGGTCGCCTCGCAAAGCGCCGAGCAGATGGTCAACCGGGTGCTTGAATTGCCCGCTGGCACGCGCTTTATGATTTTGGCTCCCCTGGTCAGTCAGCGCAAGGGCGAGTACCGCGAGATCTTTGCTGAGGCCAAGGCTGAGGGGTTTGTGCGCGTGCGCGTGGACGGCGAGATCCACGATCTCGATGAGGAGATCAAGCTTAATAAGAAGGTCAAGCATACCATCGAGGTCGTCGTAGATCGTTTGGTGATGCCTGATCCTGAAGCCGCCGAAGCGGCAGAGCCAGCAAGCGGGCCGTTGGGCATGGCCCAGGCTGGGGCTGGCAGTGCCTACGACGCCTTTGTGACCCGCCTGACCGATAGCATCGAGCAGGCGCTGCGCGCTGGCGAGGGCAGTGTGATTATTAGTGTGGTGTCCCCAGCTGGTGCGCCAAGCAAGCCCGCCAAAGGTCGGCGTAATGATGCCGAGCAGCCCCTTGAATGGCTGATGAGCGAGAGCAATACCTGCCCCAGTTGTGGCATCTCGTTCGCTGAACTGACCCCTCAGATGTTCTCGTTTAACAATCCCCAGGGAGCTTGCCCAACCTGTGCCGGCCTTGGCACGCGCCTCGAAGTTGACCCTACCTTGCTGGTGCCCAATGGTGCCCTGACCCTCCACGAGGGTGCTGTCACCTATTGGGGGGAGTTGCGTAAAAAGACCGATTCGTGGGGCTATAAAACCCTGGCCTCGATTGCTGATCATTATAATTTTGATCTTGATACGCCCTGGGATCAACTCAGTTCAACTCAGCGTGAGGCGATTATTCACGGCAGTGGCAAAGAAAAGCTTCGCTTCCGCTGGCAGAGCGAAGGCGGCGGCCACGGCGAATTTTACCGGCCCTGGGAAGGTGTCGCGTCCGAGATTCGTCGCCGTTTTATGCAGACCGGCAGCGATATGGCCCGCGAATACTACATCCAGTATATGAGCGAACAGCCATGCCCGGCTTGCGAGGGTGCCCGCCTGCGCCCCGAGAGTCTGGCCGTGCGGGTGGCGGGCGAGAATATTCGCACTGTCTGCCAGCGCAACATCACCGCGACCCACCAATGGGCGGTTGGCCTCACCAACGTTGATGGCCCCAACGGGCCACCCCTCAACGAGACTCAGCGCCAAATTGTGGACGATGTGCTCAAAGAGGTGCGCGAACGGTTGGGCTTTCTGCTCAATGTGGGCCTGCACTACCTGACGCTTGATCGCCCCGCCCCGACCCTCTCGGGCGGCGAAGCCCAGCGCATCCGGCTCGCCTCGCAGATCGGCTCGGGTCTGGTGGGTGTGATGTACATCCTGGATGAGCCGAGCATCGGTTTGCATCAGCGTGATAATCGCAAACTGCTCGATTCGTTGCTGCGCCTGCGTGATCTTGGCAATACGCTGGTCGTTGTCGAACACGATCTAGAGACGATGCAGGCCGCCGATTGGATCGTGGACTTCGGCCCAGGGGCGGGGGTCAAGGGCGGCGAAGTGGTCGTCGCTGGCCTGCCCGCCACGGTCGAAGCGCATCCCAACTCGCTCACCGGCCAGTATCTGAGCGGACGGCTCGCGATTGCCGTGCCCAGCCAACGCCGCCGCCCGCTCCAACTGAGTGCGATCGCCGAACGCGCCGCCGTCCAGGCCGCCAGTGTGCCGCAACGGCGGGGTCGCCCGCGCACTCGTCCCGATGAGGCTGCGGCTGGCCCAACCGAGGCGGCCTGGCTCAGTCTGGAAGGGGTCACGCTGAACAATCTGCGCGAGGTCAGCGTGCGCTTCCCGCTTGGCACGTTTGTGGCCGTCACCGGCGTGAGTGGCTCGGGCAAATCCTCGTTGATCACCGAAACGCTCTATCCGGCGCTGGCTAATCGGCTGAACAAAGCCCAACTGAAGCCCGGTGCCCACCGCGAACTGCACGGCCTTGAACATCTTGATAAAGTGATTGATATTGATCAGCAGCCGATTGGGCGCACGCCGCGTTCAAATCCTGCGACCTATGTCAAACTGTTTGACCTGCTACGCGAGCTGTTCGCCTCGACCAACGAAGCCAAGTTGCGCGGCTACGAGGCGGGACGCTTCAGTTTTAATGTTAAAGGCGGGCGCTGCGAAAGCTGCGAAGGCAACGGCGAGATCAAGATTGATATGCAGTTCCTGGCCGATGTCTGGGTGCGCTGTAGCGAGTGCAAGGGCAAACGCTACAACCGCGAGACCCTGCAAGTCAAGTACAAGGGCAAAACGATTGCCGATGTGCTCGACATGGATGTGCAGACCGCGCTTGAATTTTTCGACAAGGTGCCCCGTGTACGCCGCATCCTCCAGACCCTGCACGACGTGGGGCTTGATTACCTGAAGTTGGGCCAACCGGCGACGACCCTCTCGGGCGGCGAAGCCCAACGGGTCAAGCTTGCCAAAGAGTTGGCGCGGGTGGCGACGGGGCGCACGATCTACATTCTGGACGAGCCGACCACGGGTTTGCACTTTGCCGATGTGCAGAACCTGCTGCACGTCCTGCACCGCTTGGTAGACGCGGGCAATACCGTGATCGTGATCGAGCATAGCCTTGATGTGATCAAGACCGCCGATTGGGTGATCGACATGGGCCCCGAGGGTGGCGATGGCGGGGGCATGATCGTGGCCGAAGGCACCCCCGAACAGGTCGCGCTCGCACCCGGTTCGCATACCGGCCACTTCCTACGCGAAGTGTTGCACCCGGACGAGCAGCGCGTGGCGGCGGATTAGAGCGCGGCGCAGGTAAAAAACGGGGGAACCATGTTCCCCCGCCTCCCTGTACACCCGCAACCCTTGGCGTCGCCGTCTATGCTGATTAGGCTAAGCATACGGCCAGTGCTCCTAGCTTCGCTGTGAGCTCATGCATTGAGAATTGCAGCATTGGCTAGGACACGTGCATCGAGCAGATCGAGAATCTGTGCGTCACGCTCTGGTTCAAATTTGCGCGCAAAAAAACAATCGCTAGCAACGATTGAATCGTAGTCAGCTGTGGTCAAAATATGGGGACGCCCGAGCTTTGTGCCTTCCCAGCGAATAAAAAAGCCGAAATTAGTATCGAAACGAAAAGCGGGGTTGTTTAGCAAAACCGATTGCGGAAACACCTCCTCGGGCATATTCATCAACTCAAATCGGCGTGTGAGCGCGGGATAACGAGTAGTAAAGTCGATCAGATAGTCTACTGCACACCGCGAAAGTATTTTATGATATTGTCCACCATGGATCGTGAAATCTGCGGGGATCGCATCTTTGGGTAAACGGGTGCCCATTTGCAAGGCATAACTTGTGTCGATTCGCACAAAAGGTTGGACACGATTGATGATGCGGCGAGGGATAGAAACCGCCTTGCGGACGAGCGGCGGAAGTTCCTCGGTCATAATGCGCCAGTGATACTGATAGTGATAGCGGTTATGCGCCTCTTCTTGATTCCATAAATTATGTGGTGAAGGCGTAAAGACTGCAAAATGCTCCATAAATCCATGATACGCAGTTGTTGCCAGAACATGCTCGAGTTCTCCCAGGGGTCTGGTTGGATAACACTGACCAGTAATATTTACCACCCAGTCAAAATCAACGCCCTGGGCGATGACATTCTGAATCGCAGCTATATAAGCTCTGACTAACGAAAAATCCACCCGGTTAACTTTTTTCGCGTGAACTACATAAACATTTTCGAGATGGCTGAAGCTTGTCGGTGCGATGGTAAACCGTTCAGGGTTATGGCTAATGACAATTGCCGCCTGTGGCAAACTAGCCTTGAGCGTGTGAACTAGGCGCCTAATCTGGGGCAGATTCTTGAATGTTTGGATCAGGAATAGTACACGCATACGTTCCCTCCTCTAGGCCTAATGGTTAGTTACTGACTCAGCTACAGGATGAAGTTGTTGCGTAAAATGAGAATTTTAGTATATCAAAAGAGTAGCTTTTGATGGGTGAGGAAATCATCACTTACACAGCAAATTATTTATCAAAAAAAGTTGATAAATAATTAAAAACAAAACAAAAAAGAGCCCTTCGAACTGCTAATACCAATTACTCTTGAACATCCGTCATTGTCACCCCGAGCGCACGCGAGGGGTCTCGGCACCAGAGCCGGGATTCCTCGCTCCGCTCGGAATGACACGCATGCGGCATCATCAACGGTAATTGGTATAATGGGCTCTCTTACCGTAACAAAAGTCACGCATGCAAAGATGATTTACGCCGCGCGGCGCATGCTCTCGATATACTCCAGCGACTGGTGGCGGAAGTAGGTGTTGTACAGTTCGGCATAATGGCCGCTGTGCGCCATCAGTTCGTCGTGGTTGCCCGCTTCCAGAATGGTTCCCTTGCGCAAGACGATGATCCGATCCGCGTTGCGTACCGTACTCAGGCGGTGCGCAATTACCAGCGCGGTGCGTCCAGCCAGGACAGTATCGAGCCCTTCCTGGATCAAGGCTTCGGTTAAGGGGTCCACGCTGGCCGTGGCTTCGTCCAGGATCAGGATGGCCGGATCTTGCAACAAGACGCGGGCCAGGGCTACCAGTTGCCGCTGCCCCATCGAGAGGCTGCCGCCCCGTTCGCCCACCTGGGTGTCTAGACCCTGGGGTAGGCTCGCGAGCCAATCGCCACCGCCGACGTGGGCCGCTGCGGCTAACACTTCGGCGTCATTGGCTGCGGGGCGACCATAACGGATATTTTCGCGCACGGTGCCATCAAACAGGAACGGACTCTGGGTGACGATGCCGAGCCGTGAGCGGTAGGCGGCTAGGTCGAGCGTGCGAATGTCCGCGCCATCAATCATAATCCGGCCACCCTGAAATTCGTAGAAACGGGCCACCAGTTTGGCAATGCTGCTCTTGCCCGAGCCAGTATGCCCAACCAGGGCAACGGTTTCGCCGGGCTGGATCTGGAGATCAAAGCCCTGCAAGACCATAGGCGGGGCCGCATCAGGATCACTGACCACCTCGCTGCTTGGGCGGCTGGCATAGGCAAAGTCTACCTGCTCAAAGCTAATCGCCCCCTTGAGTGCGGGCAGTTGCACGTTGTCGGTTTGCACCACGCGGGGTTCGGCGTCAATCAGGGCAAAGACCCGCTCGCCGGCCGCCAAACCAAGTTGGAACTGGCTCCAGAACGAGGCGATACTGGTCAGCGGGAACCAGAAGGCGGCCAGACCCTGCAGGAACAGGAACCAGGTGCCAACCGTTAGATCGCCAGCCCGCACATTCAGGCCACCCTGGTAGACCAGCGCGGCTGTGCCTAAACCGGCAATCAGGTTGAGCAACGGGAAGATCGTGCTAAAGACGTAGCGCGTCCGCATATTGACCCGGCGGCTCTGCGCATTGACTTTTTGAAACTCGGTGTAGATCACCGCTTCCTGGCGGAAGGTCTTGGCAACCCCGATCCCATTGACGGTTTCGCTGATATGGGCACTGACCTCGGCGTTCATGCGCCGCGATGCCGTAATGGTGCGGCGGGCAATCGTGCGGAAGGCCAGTGCCGTGCCGACAATGAACGGTGCCAGGATCAGCAGGATGCTGGTCAGGGCCAGACTGATCGTTGCCAGGTAGCCCAGAATGAAGACCACCAGCAACACTCGACTGATCAACTCCATGGTCAGGGTCATCACCTGGGTGAAGGCCGCGCTATCCGAATTGATCCGGCTGACGATCTTGCCGGTTGCGAACTGATCATAGAACGAGAGATCGCGTTCGAGCACGGCCGCAACCGCGTCTTCGCGCATCTGCAGCACAACATCACCGACGGCCTCGGACGAACGACGCTGGCGCACGCGGTTCATCAGCCAAGAGAGGGCTCCCAGCACCACAAGGATCAGGGCCAGCCCGCCAATCAATTCGGGGGTCGGGTTTGCGCCGACCCAATCGAGGCTGCGAGCCACGAAGATCGGGATGATCGCATCAAGCGCGGCGGTTCCCGTGATCATCAGGGCCGCAATCAGCATCTTGCGGCTCTGGGGCCGAAAGTAGCCCAGAATGCGTTGCACCAGGGTGCGATCAGTATATTTGCGGTCGTAGTCCTCGGCATCAAGGCCGTCGAAGAGGAAGCCCATGGGGTGATCCTTTAATGATGTTGTTGCCGTGAGGAATAAGCGCTAGCGCTTATTCCTCACGGGAGTTTCTGGGAGAACCATGTGCTCCCAGGCCCACGCTGCGAAACCTTGCGGAGTTTCTGGGAGAACCATGTGCTCCCAGGCCCACTTACACGGCTGGTGCCAGGTCAGTTTCGGTTGCGAGGGGCGGTAGTTCGAGTTCGTAACGGGCAAAGATGCGGCGGTAGTGCGGCGAGTGACGGAGCAGGTCATCGTGAGTACCGGCAGCGACGAGCCGCCCGCGGTCAAGTACGAGGATCTGGTCGGCCCATCGGATCTGCGAGAGCCGATGGGTGATCAGGAGCACGGTGCGTCCTTCCTGGGCCTTACGAATTGCCTGCTGGATCTGGTCTTCGGTGGCACTATCAATTGCACTGGTCGAGTCATCGAGGATCAGGATGCGTGGGTTGCTTAGGAAGGCGCGGGCCAGAGCGATGCGCTGGCGCTGGCCGCCCGAAAGCGTGACCCCACGCTCACCTACAATCGTGGCATAGCCATCGGGGAGTTCGCTAATGAAGGCGTGGGCCTGCGCGGCGCGGGCGGCCGTTTCGATCTGTTCCTGCGTAGCCCCGGGTGCCCCGAAGGCAATATTCTCGGCCAGACTACGCGAAAAGAGGAAGATATCCTGTTCGATCTTGCCGATCTGCGAGCGCAAGCCATCGAGACTCCATTCACGGACGTCCACGCCATCAATCAAGACCCGCCCCGCCGACGCATCGTAGGTACGGTTGACCAGTTGGGTCAGGGCGCTCTTGCCGCTGCCAGTTTGACCGACAATCGCCACCGTCTGACCGGCCGCGATGTGGAACGAGATCTGATCAAGCACATGGGGCGGCGGTGTGTCGGCGTTAGGCAGATCGGCCTGGAGGGTTGGAGTTGGCTCGTGGGCCGGTGGATAGTGTTCGACCTGGAGTGGCTGATTGCGCGTCGGGGTCAACTCGGGCGCAACGGGCGGATCCTCATCGGCAGGGGCTGGCTCATACTGAAAACTCACATGTTCGAAGGTGATCGCACCATGCATTGGCGCATGGTGACCAACACTATTCTCGTCAAGCGTGGTTTCGGCCTGAATAATGCGGAGGATGCGGCGGGAACTGGCTAAACCGGCCTGGATCACCGAGAAGGCGAAGACCGAAATGAAGGTCGGAAAGCGCAAAATCGTGACCAGGCCCATCGCCGCGATCACATCACCGACACTGATCATGCTCTGGGCATAGAGCCACATCGCGTGCAGAAAGCTCAGGCCGAGCGCAAAGGCGAAGATCAACAACGGCAGGTAACGGGCCTCGATATACCCCTGCTGGACAAAAAAATCGCGGTAGAGGCGGGCATTGCGGCGGTACTTATCGCGTTCGAAGGGTTCACGCGCACTCGCCTTGACGACCTCGATCCCCGAGAGACTCTCTTCGAGGCCCGCATTGAGCCGTCCGTACTGTTCGCGCTGGTTGGTGATCACCGGGTTCAGGCGGCGGATGTGGCGGCGCGCCGTGACGATATAGATCGCAACAAACAGCAAGGGCACGAGCAACAGTTCAATTCGGATCATGCCAATGAAGAAGAGCGGCACCACAATCCCGAACACCGTTTCGGTGGCGAGCAGGCCGCCGGGTACCACCAGGTCGGCGAGGGCGCGGGTATCATCAGTGGCCCGAGCCATCACATCACCGGCGCGCTGGCGATCATGAAAAGCCTGACTCTTGCCCAGCAGACTCTCGTAGAGCTCTTGGCGGGCATCGGCCTCGAAGCGGGCAGCCAGGGTTTCGGCCGCGATCAGGCCAATCAGGGCATTAAGGGCATCGCCAATTAGCACCGCGAGCACCGCCAGGGCGGCAAGTTGCAGCCCATTTGGCGCACTGGGATTCAGGATCTCGTCGGCAGCGCGCCCAATCAGCACCTGCGAAGCGGCGAAACAGATCCAGGCCCCTAGAAAGAAGACATAAAAACTTAGGACGAGCCACCAATAGCGGCGCAGATGCGAGGCGATCCAATGGCCGACACTGCGCTGATCATAGGGATACGCGCCCTCAATTGTAAACTCACTACGCAGGGCCAACGGGGGCCTCCTTCCTGAGCAACGGGTGACTTGGGTCAGGGTAACATGTTGCATCGGTTGGAGGCATCAGTCATTGGGCCGACGTAGCTTCGTTCACCAGCCCCAACTACCCGGCCCACCCTTAAACGGGCCAACCACCCAGGAGGTAATCCAGCCGCCGTAGAAGCCACCAGGCTGGGGCGTGACCAGTTCATCGTCTACGTAACAGGCATCCATACGTCCAGCATAGAAGGCGACGGCTCCGGCGATCGGTGCAAACTGCGGGCTTGGCTTCAGATAGGTCCAGGCGGCTTCGTTGGCGCGACGCTTGCCAACCACCACCGAGTAGTATGACGCCATACCCTTAAACTCGCAGAACGAACTGCCAGGGGCCGAATCAAGATACTGCATGTCAATATCGGCCTGGGGCAGATAGTAGACCGGCGGATGGCTGGTTTCGAGCACCCGCCAGGCCCGGCGGGTCTCGGCAATCAGGGTCTCGGCAAAGATAATCCGAATATGGTGACTGGTCAGTTCAAGGCGAGGGGGCCGTGGATAGTCCCAGACCGATTCTTGGCCGGGGCCAGGTTGGATCGCGGATGGCATAGGGATACTCCTGTTGATTGATGAGGGTACGTAACGAACCGGCGGATACCCGCCGGTTCGTTACGTACCCCTCCATGGTACCACCAGAAGCGTATCCAAATCGGGGTCGGTACGGTACATCATGCAGAGGAAATTTCCTCTTTGCCCTACTTGCACAGGCCGCACACCCGTGCTATAATAGCACAAACTTGCGGGCCTGTCGTGCGTTGACAGCGCCCCTCCCAATGGGGTAGATTAAGGAGAATACGAGTGGCTACGCAAAATGGAGGAGCGCCCGCAATGGCAATCCCGCCCGAGAAGGAGAAGGCCCTGGCTGCGGCGATGAGTCAGATCGACCGCAAGTTCGGGAAGGGCTCGATTATGAAGATGGGCGAGGCGAGTGCCAAACTCGCGATCGAGGTCATCCCCACCGGGGCGATCGCGCTCGATATCGCCCTTGGCATTGGCGGCCTGCCGCGTGGACGGGTGATCGAGATCTTCGGCCCCGAGAGTAGCGGCAAGACGACGCTGGCCCAGCATATCATCGCCGAAGCTCAGAAACTCAATGGGGTCTGTGCCTTCATTGACGCCGAACATGCCTTTGACCCGATTTATGCCCAACGTTGTGGAGTCAAGATTGATGAACTATTGATCTCGCAGCCCGATACGGGTGAGCAGGCGCTCGAGATTTGCGAGACTCTGGTGCGTTCGAATGCGATTGACGTGATCGTGATCGACTCGGTTGCGGCCCTGGTACCCCGGGCCGAGATCGAAGGCGACATGGGCGATAGTCTACCGGGCTTACAGGCCCGTCTGATGAGCCAGGCCCTGCGCAAGCTTTCGGGGGCGATCAACAAGAGTCGCACGGTCGTGATCTTTCTGAACCAGCTCCGTATGAAGATCGGGGTGATGTTTGGTTCGCCCGAAACCACTACTGGTGGTCAGGCCCTGAAGTTCTATGCCTCGGTACGCTTGGATATTCGGCGAATCGAGACCCTGAAGTCGGGTGCGGAGGCGATTGGGTCGCGGGCACGGGTCAAGGTGATCAAGAATAAGGTTGCCCCACCCTTCCGCCAGGCCGAGTTCGATATCCTTGCCAACGAAGGGATCTCCCGCGAGGGCAATATTCTTGATATTGGCGTCGAGATGAGTATCATTCGCAAGAGCGGGGCTTGGTTCTATCTGGGTGAAGATCGACTCGGTCAGGGCCGCGAGAATGTGCGTGAGTTCCTGAAGCAGAATGCGGCTTTGACCGACGAGATCGAGCGCCTGATCAAGGCGCAGGGCTTGACCAATCCGAAGGCGGTGGTCGCTCCGGTGGATGCCGACGATGAAGACGATGCGATCTTCGAGGAGGAGTAGGCGACCCTAAGGTATGCCCAGCGGTACGATTACGGCAATTGCGGCTCAGGCCCACGATAGTCAGCGTGTCAACATTTTTGTTGATGGCACCTTTGCGCTGGGGGTCAGTCTGACGACCCTGGCCCGCGAAGGGCTCTATGTGGGCCTCCAACTCGATGCTGCGGCCTGGGCACGGCTTGAAGCCGCAGCCCAGGCCGAACGAGCGTTGCAGGCGGCTTTGCGCCTGCTCGATACCCGTCCCCGCAGTAGCACCGAGTTGCAACAGCGCCTGCGCCAGAAACAGCATCCACCCGACGCGATCCGTGAAGCCCTGAGCCACTTGCGCGACCTGGGACTCCTTGATGATGCGGCCTTCAGTCGCTACCTGGTCGAAAGTCGCCAGCGTGCCCGTCCGCGGGGCAGTGCCGCGATCCGCGCTGAATTGCAACGCAAAGGCGTTGAACGGGCCACGATTGACGAAGCCCTCGCTGCGACCGACGCTGACCCTGCGGCCGAAGCAGCGCGGGCCGAACAGGTGGCCCGAACCGCCCTGCCCCGTTATGCTAACTCGGCCGATTGGCTCAGTTTTCAACGGCGTCTTGGGGGCTTGCTGCAACGGCGGGGCTTTAGCCTGACCACGATCCGCCCGATTCTTGCTATACTCTGGCAGGAGTTACATCAAACGCCGGGCGACCTATCCGCTCTGGGCGATGACGAGTGAGGAGATCCCATGCCCGATGTGCAGTACCTTGGTCACGCATGCTTCCGCCTGCGCGGGCGCGAGGGGATTGTGATCTGTGATCCATTTAGCCGTTCGGTTGGCCTTGATCTTGGGCGTCCAACCGCGCATATCGTCACGGTCAGCCATGACCATGATGACCATAACTATATCGCGCCAATCAAGTCAATGCGCGAAAAACTGTTTGTGATTACTGGCCCAGGGGAGTACGAGGTAGGCGGGGTGATGATCACCGGGGTGCGAACCTACCACGACAAGAAGAAGGGGGCCGAGCTTGGTTATAATGTGGTCTATGTGATCCAGTTGGATGAGATTACCTTCTGCCATCTGGGCGATCTCGGGCACGAGTTGACCCAGGCCCAGGTTGAAGCGCTCGGCAATGTTGATGTGCTGTTTGTACCCGTAGGTGGCGGCGAAACGATTGGCCCGGCGGAAGCGATCAATGTGATTAGCCAGATCGAACCGCGCATCGTGATCCCAATGCACTTCGCAGGCATGCAACTCTCACTCGACATGCCCCTGTTGCCACTCGAACGTTTTACGCACGAATTGGGGCTGAAAGAAGTCAATCCCGAAGATAAGTTTAGCCTGAATGCCAATAGCCTGCCGGCCGAACGCGAAGAAACCCGAGTAGTGGTATTGCGTGCGATCAATGCGTAACCGCTACGTGAATACTACGTAATTGGTGCAGTAAACATGCGGGTTAGCCGGTATGATCACCGGGGCGTAATCTAGCCAGAGGTGAAAAGAGAGGCCTAGATCGTTTGTATGGATGATCTGGCACCCGGGTTCGCACACCCGCAACCTGCTGGCGCACCCTGTCAGCGTATGATATGAGCATGGTGATGCGACAGCAGCGAGTATTGCGTGGGTCGGACAACCCCCCGGTTGACCGACCCACGTATTTTTAGATCGGGTTATGGGTGGTTGCGGGCCAGAAACGAGCAAACCTACGTTCACATGAATCAGGTCAAGCGCCGCTAACAACACAAAGGAGCAGCGGGAGATGGCAAAGTACATTTTTGTAACCGGCGGCGTGGTTTCGTCGGTCGGCAAAGGGATTGGGGTTGCTTCGATTGGGCGACTGTTAAAGAGCCGCGGACTCCGCGTTTCGATTCTAAAACTCGATCCTTACCTGAACGTGGATCCGGGCACGATGTCGCCGTATCAGCACGGTGAGGTTTTTGTAACCGAAGATGGCGCCGAAACCGATCTCGATCTGGGCCACTACGAGCGTTTTATTGATGAAAACCTGACCCGCTTGAGCAATGTCACAACCGGCAAGATCTACTCGTCGGTGATTGCCAAAGAGCGCCGGGGTGATTATCTGGGTGGCACGATCCAGGTCATCCCGCATATTACTGATGAGATCAAGGCCCGCATTGGGGCCGTGGGGCGGCAGTGTAACGCTGATGTTGTAATCGTCGAAATTGGCGGTACGGTCGGTGATATTGAAAGCCTGCCATTCCTTGAGGCGATCCGCCAGATGCGCAAAGATGTGGGCCGCGATAATGTGTTGTACATTCACGTAACCCTGTTGCCGCATATTGGCTCAACCGGTGAACTGAAGACGAAGCCGACCCAGCATTCGGTGATGGCCCTGCGCAATGTTGGTATCACCGCTGATGTGATCCTCTGTCGGGCCGATTATGCAATCACCGACGAGATTCGCGATAAAGTGGCCTTTTTTGCCGATGTCGACTCCAAGGCGGTCATCCCAGTGCAGACGGTTGATTCGATCTACGAAGTGCCGCTGGTGCTCGAAGAGGCCGGGCTGGGTGGCTATTTGTGCGAAAAACTGGGCCTGGTTGGTCAGTCGGCCGAACTGAATACTTGGCACGAGCTTGTCGAACTGATCCGCAAGCCGAAGCGGGTGATCCCGATTGCGCTGGTTGGCAAATATGTTGAACTGAAGGATGCCTACATTAGTGTCGTCGAGGCCCTGCGCCATGCCGGGTTGCATCAGGAGTTTGACATTGATTTGCACTGGATCTCGTCTGAGCAACTTGAGCGCGAAGGGCCGGATCGCCTGCTTGCGAAGGTCTATGGGATCGTAGTTCCGGGTGGCTTTGGCGACCGCGGGGTCGAAGGCAAGATTATGGCGGCGGCCTATGCCCAGCGTAACCGCATTCCCTACCTCGGCCTGTGTCTGGGTATGCAGTGTGCCACCATCGCGTTTGCACGCCAGGTTCTAGATAGCGACGAGGCCAATAGTACCGAGTTTGTGCCCCATTGTGGTCATCCCGTGATTGACCTGATGCCTGACCAGCGTGACATCACCGAGAAGGGTGGCACAATGCGGTTGGGGGTCTACCCGTGTGTCCTCGTACCGGGAACGAAGGCCCATGCGGCTTATCAGGCTGATCTGGTGCATGAACGCCATCGCCATCGCTTCGAGTTTAACAACAAATATCGCAGTCTGCTCGAAGCGGCGGGCTTTGTGATTAGCGGCCACTCGCCTGATGGACGCCTGGTTGAGATCATCGAACTGCGTGACCATCCCTGGTTTGTGGCCAGCCAGTTCCATCCCGAGTTCCTGTCGCGTCCCAATCGCCCGCATCCGCTCTTCCGCGAATTTGTGGCCGCCGCCGCCATGACCCAACGGGCCAATGAACCGCAACAGATGCGCCTGGTTGACCCCGATGAGCAGCATGGTGTGCGAGCCTGGGTCGCGGTTGAATTGTCGTAGAATGGAGTTTCCTACATTTACACAAGATTAAAAAAACAGTATAATACTTTCGTAATGGTACGGCTTTGCGGTGCGCGACGGATCTGAAGGTTGCTGGTACACCCGAGAACCGCCCAGGCGCCCCTTCGCTCCCCAGGCACGAACCAGATCTCAAGCACAGGAACCCCATCGGCAAGGAGCGGGAGCGATGAGCTTCGAAGACAAGACCCTGACGTGTCGGGATTGTGGGATGGATTTCGTTTTTACGGCGGGCGAGCAGGAGTTTTACTCCTCGAAGGGCTTCATCAATGAGCCAACCCGGTGTCCGACATGTCGGCAAGCCCGTAAGAGTGCGATGAATAGTGGGGCCCGCGAGGATCGCGGTTCGTCCCGGAGCGCTCCAAGTGGTGGTGCCAACCGTGAGCGGGTGGCGCATCAGACGACCTGTGCGAAGTGTGGTCAGGATACGACGGTACCGTTTGTGCCGCGGGGTACCAAGCCAGTCTATTGCAGTAACTGTTTTGATCAGATGCGGAGTGCGCGGTACTAAGAAGCGTACGCCGAAACAGCGTAAACGACGAAGCCCGGGCCAGTATTGGCCCGGGCTTCGTCGTTTACGTTTTCGGTGCGTCTACTCCAGATAATCGCGCAGGTGCTGACCCACATCGGGGCTACGCAGGCGACGCAGCGCCTCGGCCTCGATCTGACGGGCACGCTCGCGGGTCATGCCAAGGGTGCGCCCGACCTCTTCGAGGGTGCGGCGGCGGCCATCAACCAGACCATAGCGCAGATCAATGATCCGGCGCTCGCGTTCGCTGAGGTGATCGAGTGCCGCCGAAAGGTCGCGGCGGAGCAACTGGGCCGAGGCGAAATCGGCGGGTGAGGGCAATTCGTCATCGGGCAAGAAATCACCGAGGGTGTGCTCACCCTCGTCGCCAACTGGCGTTTCGAGCGAAACGGGCCGGCGGGCGGCTTCAAGCACCCGCTGAATCCGTTCGACGGGCTGGCCAAGCGCGATGGCGATCTCTTCGGCGGTGGGTTGGCGTTCGAGGGTCTGGGCGAGCCGCTCCGAGGTACGCTTGACTTGACCAACCGACTCGCTCATATGCACCGGCAAGCGAATGGTACGGCCCTGTTCGGCAATCGCCCGGGTGACGGCCTGGCGGATCCACCAGGTAGCGTAGGTGCTGAAGCGGTTACCCTTGCGATAGTCGAACTTCTCGACGGCTCGCATCAGGCCGATATTGCCCTCCTGGATGAGATCAAGTAACGAGAGGCCCCGCCCAACGTACTTTTTGGCGATGCTGACGACCAGACGCAAGTTGGCCTGGATCAGATGCCGTCGGGCATCCTCACCCAGTTGAATTTCCTGGGCTAAGGTTCGGCGAATCGCTGGCGTTAGTCCAGTAGCTTCGGCCATACGCTCTTCGGCCGCATTCCCCCGTTCGATCCGCTCAGCCAGACTTACTTCTTCGCTGGCCGTTAGGAGCGCAACACGTCCGATCTCCTGAAGATAATGCTGCACAGCGTCCGGGGTTGGCTCGCCAGGGCGCACGTTTTCGGTGGGTTCCAGGATGGGATCATCAACCTCGACCAGCAACTCGGGTTCGTTGGGATGTGGTTCGGCTAGTTCCCAGACGGCGGGCATGCGCTTGAGCATCAACTCGTGCTCCTCGCTAGCGTCTCTAGGACCGGGGTGTCCTGAGACGAATCAGCCTTGATCCGCGCGTGCATCGCGCGGGGCAGGGAAATGAACAGGCTTCGGATCAACGAACCGAGGCCTGCCGACAAATGGCGCAGGGAAAGGGAGGCATGGGACCACGATAAAGCCTTGCCCATTTGGCAAGACCTAACCATCCCTCTGACAGGATGACAAAGGGGTGATTAGCGCAGACCGTTCTTAGCTTGCACTCAACAATTCGGGGTTAAGCGCGAGTGGGTGCTGGGTTGGAGGTGCGGGACAGCCTTTATATTCTGATGACTGCGATGATGAGTATAGTTGCGATAATGCAACTTGTCAAGTGGTTTTTGACGGAATCCTAAGGAATTATATGGCACACCTAAGATCGACAATCTACGACAGGCGTGCGGAGAAGGCGACTGCGACGCTGGCTGCGACGGCGGCATTCTGTCGGAGCAGGGCGATGTTCGTTGCCATGCTTTCGCCGTGGGTTTCTTCGGCCATGGCGGCCAGCAAGAAAGGCGTGACGGCGGGGCCTCGCACGTCAGCCTCGGCGCAACGGGCCAGCGCCCGTTCAATGGCTGCCTCCACTTCGGCGCGGGGCAGGGCAACTTTGGGCGGCGGTGGCACACACAGCAACATGCCACCCGGCGCGGCTATGCCCTGAAGGCTGCGTTGGGCCCACCAGAGGGCTGCAACTTCGGTGGTGGTATTGGCTCGGGCAGGGACGGCTAGGCCGCTGCTGACACTATAGAAGGCCGGAAATTCATCGGTTGCCAACCCAACGACCGGCACGCCGACAGTTTCGAGGTATTCGAGGGTGGCGGGCAGATCGAGGATGGCTTTGGCCCCGGCACAGACAACCAGAACAGGAGTACGGGCCAGTTCGGTCAGATCGGCCGAGACATCCCAGGTGCGCTCGGCACCCCGATGCACCCCACCGATGCCACCCGTGGCAAAGATCGTCACCCCGGCCGCCGCTGCCAAGGCCATCGTGGCGGCGACGGTGGTGGCCCCATCGGCCCCCTGGGCGGCCGCAATCGCCAGATCACGGCGACTCAATTTGCGGATCGGGGCCTCGCCGCTGGCAAAATATTCCAGTTCGCTGCGATTAAGGCCGATCGTCGGCGCACCGCCAACCATGCCAACCGTGGCCGGGATGGCCCCCGCCGCCCGAACTTCGTGTTCGAGGGCCTGGGCGACTTCGAGATTATGGGGATAGGGCAGGCCATGGCTAATCAGGGTGCTTTCCAACGCAACAACGGGACGGCCTTCGTCTAGGGCAACGGCAACTTCTTCGGCAAGGCGGAGCATACAGGGGTTCCTTTAGTTTATGAAGGGACACCGGTCCGATCAACGAGATAACATGCTACTCCATGGCGGCGAGCCAGGGCAAGATCGGCGGCACTGCTTTCGACTAAGACCAGGGCTAAACGAAGGCCGCGTCGTCGCACCGGTAAGAGCCGTTCGATCAGGCTTGAGGGCGCGGTGGCGGCGATTACGACAACGGTGCTTCCCCAGCCTAGTTTTGCAGTGGCGCGATCCAGGCCGTGGAGCAGATCGGCTTCGGGTGGGGCTTCGAGCCGTCCCAGCAGGCTCAAGAGGTTCATCAGGTGGGTTCGGCCACTGGCGGGCAGCAAGGGGGCTGCCGGGGCAGCACTCAGGCCGTCGCGCCCACTTGTGTACATGCCTACTGGCTGGCCGCGTCCGATCAGATCGGCTGCCAGCGAGGCGGTAGCGATGATGGCCCGTTCCAGTTCATCGTGCAGGTAACGCCCCGGGTATTCGCTGCGACTAAACGCGAGGGCCAGCAGGGTGACGCGGGCAAGCGCTGGTTCGTGACGGCGCACTTGCAAGCCACCAACCCGGGCGCTGCTTTTCCAATCAATCTGGCGTAGCCCATCGCCCACGTGGTAGTCGCGGGGGCCAGCCGGACGGGCCGGGTCACTAAACAGGCCGCCGGGTTCGGGGCGGGCACCAAAGGGTAACCCCGCTGGCAAACCGAGCTTCGGCAAGGGCACGACATGCGGGTAGACCACCAGGCTCGACGTGGTACCGCCATCGAGGGGCCGCTCGAACAGGCCCAGCGCATCGCCGGTGCGCAGGCGTAACGGCCCAACCTGGTAGAGGCCGCGCCGTTGGCCGCGCAAACTGTAGGTAATCGCTCGCTGCTCGTTGGCGGCCAGGCTGACCACCCGCCGTACCCCATCATCGAGGCGCAGTGCGGGCGGTACACTTTCGTGGATGACGAGCCAGGGGATCGGCAAAAGGCTTGCGTTGCGCACAATCAGACGCACCTCGGCAGGTTCGCCAGGAAAGAGGGCTGCAGGGAGTTCACGTGACCAGCGCAGGCCCCGGGCGATCACCCACACCCAGGCCCAGGCTGCTAGTTGCAGTCCAACCAAGACATAGAGCAAGTAGAAGAAGATCTCGCTCCGCAACAGCGCAGCCAGGGCTAGGATAATTAAGGTGAGAATGCGAAGATTGTTCATTTACATGCGGAAGACGCCGAAGGTGGTTGGTTCAAGCGGGGCATTGCCGGCGGCGGCCAGGCCCATCGCAATGGCCCGCCGGGTATCAATTGGATCGAGGATGCCATCATCCCAGAGCCGCGCCGTTGCATAATAGGGGCTGCCTTCGCGCTCGTATTTGGCCAGAATCGGGGCCTTAAAGGCGTCTTGCTCCTCGGGGGTCATATCGCGCCCACGGGCCTGCAGATTGTCCCGGCGCACCGTGAGCAGCACATTGGCGGCTTGCGGGCCACCCATTACGCTGATGCGGGCGTTCGGCCACATCCACAACATGCGCGGCTGGAAGGCCCGGCCAGCCATGCCATAGTTGCCCGCTCCAAATGATCCACCGACCACAACGGTCAGTTTCGGCACCTTGGCACAACTGACCGCCGTCACGAGTTTGGCTCCATCACGGGCAATACCACCGTTTTCGTACTGTTTGCCGACCATAAAGCCGGTAATATTCTGCAAAAACAGTAAGGGAATGCCGCGTGCGCAGCACAGTTCGATAAAGTGGGCCCCTTTTAACGAGCTTTCGCTAAACAGGATGCCATTATTGGCAATAATGCCAACCGGCTGGCCTTCGATATGCGCAAAGCCACACACGAGGGTAGTGCCATAACGAGCCTTGAACTCGTGTAAACGGCTACCATCAACGATACGGGCGATCAGTTCCCGAATATCGTAACTTTTGCGACTGTCGCGGGGCAAGACCCCGTAGATCTCTTCGGGATCGTACATTGGCAGTTCGGGGGTCTGGATGGGCCAGGGTGGCCGTGGCCGGGCACCCAGGGTTGCCACAATATCGCGCACAATGCCAAGGGCTTCGCGGTCGTCTTCGGCAAAATGGTCGGCCACTCCCGACAGGCGGGTATGTACATCGGCCCCGCCCAACTCTTCGGCGGTGACTTCTTCGCCGGTGGCCGCTTTGACCAGCGGCGGCCCGCCCAGGAAAATCGTGCCAGTACCCTTGACGATCACCACTTCGTCGCTCATGGCCGGGACGTAGGCCCCGCCTGCCGTACACGACCCCATCACGCTGGCGATCTGGGGGATGCCCAGCGCCGACATCTGGGCCTGGTTGTAGAAGATCCGTCCGAAATGGTCGCGGTCAGGAAACACGTCGGACTGCATGGGCAAGAAGGCCCCGCCACTGTCTACCAGGTAGATACAGGGCAAGCGATTCTCGAGTGCGATCTCTTGGGCGCGCAGATGTTTTTTGACCGTAAGGGGATAATAGGTGCCGCCTTTGACCGTCGCGTCATTGGCCACGATGACAACATCGCGCCCGCTGACCCGTCCGATCCCGCCGACGACCCCGGCCCCGGGCACCTCGTCCTCGTAAACCTCGTGCGCCGCGAGCGGGCTGATCTCCAAAAAAGCGCTGCCTTCATCAAGCAACAGATCGATTCGCTCGCGCACGAGCAGTTTGCCCCGCTCGGTATGTTTGCGGCGGGCGTCGGCGCTGCCCCCGGCGGCGGTTTTGGCGAGCAGATCACGCAGTTCGGCGGCGAGGGCACGATGATGGGCGGCGTTCTCGCGGAACTCAAGGCTTTGGGTTTTAATGTGGCTGTGGATGATGGTCATTGATATGTCTTTCTTTTGTTTGGGGGTTGGGTCTGCGCCCCAACCCCCTGGGAAAACGGGGAACCCATGGTTCCCCGTGCCCCTGCGGGCGGCGTCACGGGTCAAGCGGGTGCCGGTTTTGCGTGCCCCTGCGGGCGGGGCGTCACGGGCCAAGCGGGTGCCGGGTTTGCGTGCCTCTGCGGGCGGCGTCACGGGCCAAGCGGGTGCCAGTTTTGCGTGCCCCTGCGGGCGGCGTCACGGGCCAAGCGGGTGCCAGTTTTGCGTGCCCCTGCGGGCGGGGCGTCACGGGCCAAGCGGGTGCCAGTTTTGCGTGCCCCTGCGGGCGGGGCGTCACGGGCCAAGCGGGTGCCGGGTTTGCGTGCCTCTGCGGGCGGCGTCACGGGCCAAGCGGGTGCCAGTTTTGCGTGCCCCTGCGGGCGGCGTCACGGGCCAAGCGGGTGCCAGTTTTGCGTGCCCCTGCGGGCGGGGCGTCACGGGCCAAGCGGGTGCCAGTTTTGCGTGCCCCTGCGGGCGGGGCGTCACGGGCCAAGCGGGTGCCGGGTTTGCGTGCCTCTGCGGGCGGCGTCACGGGCCAAGCGGGTGCCAGTTTTGCGTGCCCCTGCGGGCGGGGCGTCCCCTTCAAAGAGGGGAGCTTGCCAAAAAGCGCATACTGCGGGCGGATCGGCTCCCTCCCCCCCCCTTGAGGGGGAAGATCTGGGGGAGGGGGGAAAGCGCGGCGGGCCAATCCAAAATCCAAAATCTACAATCCAAAATGCTTACAGCCCTACCCGATTCTTGAAACCAAGCAATTCAGCCAGGGTCAGGCTGCCACCACAGATGATCAGGACGAGGTGGGCGTCAGGGGGCAGGCTGGCGGCGATTTCACGGGCTGCGGTGAGGGTGCAGGCCGCCGCTGGTTCGCAGAGTAGCTTGGCCTGGTCGAGCAGCCAGAGCGCATCAGCGACAACGTTGCGGTCAGGGAAGACCAGGTTGGCGTGCAGGTGTTGCTGGGCCAATTGCAGGGTGAGCGGGCTGACTTCGGGTGCGCCCAGCGTGGCGGCCAGCGAGGTCACGGCGGGTAGGCGCACGGGGTGTCCGGCGCTCAGGGCTTGGCTCATCGCATCGGCCCCCACGGTCTCGACGCCCCAGATCCGCACCTCGGGGCGCTGGGCGTGGATCGCGACGGCGACCCCGCCGATCATGCCGCCGCCACCAATGCTGGCGATCACATCGGTCACATCGGGCGCAGCGGCGAGCAGTTCTAGCCCCATGGTGCCCTGGCCGGCAATCACGGCCGGGTCGGCAAACGGATGCACGAAGGTCAAGCCCTCGGCTTCGAGTTCGTTAGCCCGCGCGAAGGCCGCTGCCGGATCGGGCAGCAGTTCAACCGTGGCCCCGGCTTCCCGGCAGAAGGCCACCGCCGAAGCCGCCGTGCTGGTAAACATCAAGATCCGAGCCTGCAAGCCCAGGTGCCCAGCAGCGTAGGCCACGGCCTTGCCGTGATTGCCACCACTGACCGCAACTAGGCCACATGCCCGCTCGGTTTCGCTCAGGCTCAGTAGTTTATGAAACGCCCCGCGTGGCTTGAACGAGTTGGTGCGCTGAAACAGTTCGTATTTTAACGAGACCCGCCGCCCGAGCAGATCGCACAGGACGGGGCTGAACAGTAAGGGCGTGGGCAGAATGTAGGGCGCAATCTTGGTTGCGGCTGTAGTAATTGACGCCTCAGCGACTGCATCACTGATCGTCATGGCGTTCCTCCAAGGTGGGATCCAGATCGGCAAACAGTTCATCAACTGGCGCAGCGAGGCCGGGAAGCAACGGCGAGGTAATCTGCTCGCCTGGGTTGAGCACGGCGGCGATGCGGTAGCGCCGGCCTTCGAGGCGATGGATGAGCAGTTGGCGGGCGAAGCGATCCACGAGCCAGTATTCACGGATGCCCCAGAAGGCGTAGCGGGCCGGTTTGAAGACTCGGTCACGCTGTTCGTTCTTCGCCCCCGCCGAGAGCACCTCGACTGCGAGGTCGGGCGGCCCATAGAATTTGCCGTCATCGTGCAGATAGGCGGCCCGTCCGGCGGCGCTGTACCAGACCACATCGGGCGCAAAGGCTTCGTCTTCGGAGAGGATGACGCCGGGCGCACTGAGGGCGATGCCACCCTGCCCGTGACGGCGGTTCCAGGTATGTAAGATGCGGCAAACCGCATCAGCGACCAGTTGATGGGCAACGTTGGGTTGGGTGGTCACGTGCAACTCCCCTTCGATCAGTTCGTAGCGGCTGCCGTCAGCCGGATTAAGACCGGCGAGGGCGGCTACGGTGAGGCGCGTTGAGATCGTCATAGAGCCTCTTTCACAACATGCTTTTGAGCTGTTCGGCGGCTTTGCGGTTCATGCCGGGGACAGCGGCGATTTCATCAACGGTGGCGTTGCGGATGCCATCAAGCGAGCCGAAGGCTTTAAGGAGGGCTTTTTTGCGTTTCGGCCCAATGCCGGGGATCTCTTCGAGTTGCGAACGCAAGGCTCCTTTGCCACGTAATTTGCGATGGTAGGTAATCGCAAAGCGGTGGGCCTCTTCGTCAATCCGTTGCACCAGACCCAAAGCTTTGCTATCACGTTCCAACACAATCACGGGAGCGTGGCCGGGTTGCACCAGATCAAAGCGATTGCGGTCAGGGCCTTTGGCGATGCCAACCACGGGGATGCGCTCGAAGCCCAATTCGCGCAGGACAGTGGCGGCCGCATTGACCTGGCCGCGCCCGCCATCAACAAAGAGCAGGTCGGGCAGACTGGCCCAACTGGCATCACGTTCGGCTGGCGGGGCCGGGTTGGCCTGGTCAGGTGGCGGGGGTGACTCGGGCGCAGCCGACTCGTCGGCAGGATCGGCCTCGGGGGCGTCCGAATCGCTGAGCGCGGCGGCGCGGGCAAACCGGCGTCGCAACACTTCGACGAGCGAGGCCACATCATTTGCCCCTTCAACCGTCTTGATCTTGAAGCGCCGGTAGGCTGCTGTTTTAGATTCGCCGCGTTCAAAGACGACCATACTGCCAACCGAGTGCTGGCCCTGGGTATTCGAAATATCGTAACACTCGATCCGTTGCGGCAGGGCGGGCAACTCCAAGCGGTCGCGCAGGTCGCTCAGGGCGGCGACGGCCCGTTGTTCGGTATTGAGCCACTGCTGGCGCAGTTCATCGAGTTTTTGGCGCGCATTGTTGGCGGCCAGTTCGACCAATTGCTTCTTTTCGCCCCGACGGGGCACGGCCAGTTCGACCCGCTGACCGGCCTTCTGTTCGAGCCACGACGCAATGATCATCGGCTCTTCGATATGGTCGGCCAGCAGCAAAGTCGCAGGCACATTGGGTGCGTGGTCGTAAAACTGGGTGATGAACGAGGCCAGCAGATCAGCATCACTCTCGTCTTCGGTTCCCTGGAGCGTAAAGGGTTCGGCGTTGACCAGTTTGCCACCGCGCACAAACAGCACCTGCACCACCGCGCTCCCCTCTTCGCGGGCAAACGCAATCACATCCTGGTCTTCGTCTACGGTACGCAAAACCTGCTGGCGCTCCGAGATCTGTTCAATCGCGGCGATGCGATCCCGCAGATAGGCCGCCCGTTCGAACTGCAACTCTTCGGCGGCCTGTTCCATGGCCTGGCGCAGATCACGCACCACCCGCTCGGTCTTGCCTTCAAGAAACCGGCAGACCGCCTCGACCGTCGCGTGATACTCCTCCTGACTGACCAGACCCTCGACGCAGGGGCCGAGGCAGCGCTTCATCTGATGATAGAGGCAGGGCCGCCCAAGTTTGCGATGGCGGTTAAATTTTTCGTCTTTGCAGTCGAAGGGCGGGCGGAAGGCAAACAGCCGATTGAGCAGTTCGAGCGTTTTGTAGACCGAGCCAGCGCTGGCATAGGGGCCGAAATAGCGTGCCCCATCGTCCAGCACCTTGCGGGTAGACGTAATGCGCGGCCAGGCTTCTTGCAACGACACCTTGATGTAGGGGTAGGATTTATCGTCCTTGAGCAGAATATTGTAGCGCGGGCGGTGCTGCTTGATCAGATTCATTTCGAGCAGCAGGGCTTCGAGCTCATTCTTGGTAATGATCGTATCGAAATCGGCGATCTGACTGACCAGGCGGCGGGTCTTGCCACTCAGGCCACGCGGTGCCCCAAAGTAGGAGCGCATGCGATCACGGAGCTTTTTGCTCTTGCCGACATAGAGCAACTGGCCCTGGGCGTCCTTCCAAAGATAGACGCCGGGGGCCTCGGGCACACGTTTGAGCCGCTCTTCGAAGGCGGTGTGATCAGCAATGGCGGTGTAGGAGAAATCGGGCATAGCCCTATTGTACCCTACCCCTTACCCCCGTCGCAGTTCGGTAACCAGGAATTCGCGTAGGGCACGGGCCGCAGGTGAAGCGACACGATCACCGCGCCAGACAAGGCCGAGGGTCCGTTGCAGTCGTTGGTCACTGACTTTGAGCGTGACGAGGCCATCACCGGGCTGCACCGCCAGCCGTGGCACCAGGGCCACGCCGATCCCGGCGGCGACAAACCGCAAGAGGGTGTCGGTTTCGCCACCATCAAGCACGACCCGGGGTGCAAACCCGGCCGCCTGGCAGGCACTCAGGGTGACCTCGCGCAGTTCATAATTCTCGGGCGAGAGCACCCATGGTGCATCGGCGAGATCGGCGATGCGCACGCTGTCCTGTTTCGCCAGCGGATGCTCACGCCAGACCACAATCACCATCTCTTCGGAGAAGAGGGTCGTCACAGTCAGGTGCTCATCTTCGACGGGCAGGGTGACAATCGCGACATCGGTGAGGCCAGTTTCGAGCAGATCGAGCAGGGTCTGCACCCCGGCTTCGTGCAGGCGCAGTTCGATCCCGGGGTAGCGCCGATTGAAGGCCGCCAGCACGTTGGGAAGCAATTTAGTACCAACTGTGGGTGGTGTGCCCACCACGGCGCGCCCGCGATTCAGCCCAATCCGCTCGGCCATTTCGGCGCGGGCGGCTTCAACCTGAGCCATCACGGCCCGGGCATGAGGCAACAGGGCCTCACCGGCTTCGGTCAGGCGAACATTGCGCCCGACCCGGTCAAATAGTGCGACCCCCAACTCGTGTTCGAGTTGGCTGATCTGCTTGCTGAGTGCCGGCTGGGCGATGTGCAGTTCGGCCGCTGCCCGTGTCACGTGCGAATGGCGTGCGACCGCCTCAAAATAGCGCAGGTGTCGTAGTTCCATACAAGATGCAAGTATAACAGATTGCTCTAGTCCACATGTTATAATGCCAGCGGTTACGATCCATTTCCCCCCCTGATTGAATCTGCGAGGTGCGCCTATGCGCAACCCCCTCCTTGTGCTCGTACTTTTGTTCACGTTGCTCATTCCTACTGCCCCCGTTGCCGCCGCCCCCATGACCCCCCAGAGTGCAACCCAGGCCGCCGGGGCCGTCTACTTCCCCGAGACCGGCCACAATGTTGGGTTGCCCCTCAAGCAATTTTTTGATGCCCATGGCGGGGTTGCCACCTTTGGCCCACCGCTTACCGAACTGATTGTTGGCGCGGATGGGTTGCAGGTACAGTATTTCGAGCGGGTGCGCTTCGAGTACCGCCCTGCGGCTCCTGCCGGTCAACGGATTACGGTCACACGGGCCGGGGCTATGGTGGCGGCGGGGCGCACCGAACCGGCCTTCCAGTGGCGTGATGGTTCGCCCGATCCGGCCCGTAGCTTCTTCCCCGAGTCGGGCCACACCCTCGGTGGGGCCTTCGGCTGGATCTGGGAGAGCCGCGGTGGCTTGCCCGCCTTTGGCTACCCGATCTCGGAAGAGTTCTACGAGTGGGTCGAGGCCGAAGGCACCGAGCGCTTGGTGCAGTATTTCGAGCGGGCCCGGTTTGCCTATTACCCTGAACACGCCGGTACGCCCAACGAGGTGCAGTTGAGCCCGTTGGGGCGCTGGTTGCTGGAACAGGATCCTGTGGCACGAGCGGCGACGGCTCCGGCTCGCCCGCTGGCCCTGCTTGGCGAAGCCACCACGGGCTTTCCGGCCTCGTCGCGTGACCGGGTAACAAACATTCGCCGGGCGGCTGAAATGGTGGACGGGGCCGTGGTTGCCGCTGGGGCCGAGTTCTCGTTCCTGGCGATTGGTGATTTTTCAGAGGCCAATGGCTTTGTTGATGGGTATGGGATTGTGGGCGGGCGGCTTGAACGAATTATCGGCGGTGGCTTGTGCCAGGTTTCAACCACGCTCTACCGGGCGGTGGCGAATTCCGGCTTGCAGATCACGCGCCGGGTGGGCCATAGCCACATTGTCAACTTCTACGAAAATATTTTAGGCTTCGACGCGACGGTCTTTTCGCCGGGGGTAGACTTCCGCTGGCGCAATGATACTGGCGGCCCGGTCTATGTGGTGGCGATCACCGATCTGGCAACTTCGCGCTTGACCTTCCGGATCTATGGTTGGTCGGACGGGCGGCGGGTGAGCTACGAAGGGCCGACGCCCCGCAACTGGAAGCAACCCGGCGCAGCGGTCTGGCAACTTGACCCGACTTTGCCGCCCGGTACGGTGCGCCAGATGGTGCAGGGCCGTCCGGGGGTAGATGTTACCTATACCAGAATTATCACCCGTGCCGATGGCACGCGTCGGGTCGAGCCGATGGTCACCAACTACAAGCCCTGGGAAGACTTCTTCGCCTACGGGCCGGGCGTCAAGCCGCCAGCTGGGGTGACGGTGATTGCGCCGCGGGCGGTGCGCTAAGAAGGATTCAGCATGAGATTAGGTTCCCTTACGCTGGAACGTCGCATCGTCGAGCCAATCTGGGGTGGGTCGCGCCTGGCGGCCTGGCTTGATCTGCCTGAACCGCGTCCCACCCGTTTGGGCGAGACCTGGCAGGTTTATGATCAGAACCTCGTTACTGCGCCGCCCCATGCTGGCCAGCGCCTGGCGGATCTGGTGGCACAGTACGGGGCCGATCTGGTCGGCACGCGAACGATGGCACGCTACGGGGCGGATTTTCCGCTCCTGGCCAAATTCATTGATGCCGCCGACCGGCTCTCGATCCAGGTGCATCCCGATGATGCCTATGCCCATCGGGTCGAGGCCCGGACGGGTTTTCATGGCAAAACCGAAGCCTGGTATATTCTGGAGGCCGAGCCCGGTGCGACCGTGACCTATGGCCTGAACCGGGTCTGTAGCCGTGACGAATTTGCGGCGGCCCTGGCCGATGGTTCGGTCGAGGATTTGATGGGCCAGTTGCCGGTGGCAGCTGGTGATGTGATCTTCGTACCCGCCGGGACGATCCATGCGATCAATGCCGGGATTGTGCTCTTCGAGATCCAGCAGAAGTCCGACCTGACTTATCGGGTCTACGATTATGGGCGGCGTGATGCCAAAACCGGCCAACTGCGTGAACTCCACCTGGAACGCGCCCTCGATGTCAGTCAGTTTGCGCCCGCCCCAACCGGCAAAATCACCCCGTTGCACCTGGCTCCGGGCCGCGATTTGTTGATCGCCTGCCCCTACTTTGCGCTCGAACGCTGGCAGGTTGCAACGCCGCGAGCGTTGAGTACCACGCCCGGCAGTTTCGAGATCCTGACCGTGCTTGCGGGCGCGGGCGCGGTGACCTGGGCTGAAGGCAGCGTCACGGTAACGCGGGGCACTTCGCTGGTGCTGCCCGCCAGCCTGGGGGCCTGGAGCCTGGCGCCAACGACGCCCGACCTGACCCTGCTGCGGGCCGACGTGCCTGATCTGGCTGCCCTGGAGGCCCAGGTCCGCGCTGTGGCTTCGGCTGAACGGGTCGCCGAGGTCGTGCGCCGGATGTAAACTACGTTATTGATAGTGTCGCATTGCTCAATGCACTATTTGGCTTTGTGCTGCCCTGCGGCGCAACCCAAAACCCAAAATCTAAAATCCAAAATGGGATACACCCATGAAAAACACCCTGCGCTTTTTTGTTGATCCTGCCGTGTTGCACAACGACGAGGTGCGGATCAATGATCAAGGTCTGGCCCATCAACTTGGGCGCGTTTTGCGCTTGACTCCCGGCGCTCGGATCTGGCTGCTCGATGGGTTGGGCACCGCTTGCGAGGTCGAGCTGCAGGCCCTGGGGCGTGACGAGGTGCGGGGACTGGTGCAGGAGCGCGGGCCAGCCGGGGGCGAACTCCCCTTCGCATTGAGCGTCTACCTGGCCTTGATCCGGCCCGAACGTTTCGAGTGGGCGTTGCAGAAGTGTGTCGAGCTAGGGGTGTCCCAGGTCGTGCCGGTTGCCTTTGAGCGTTCGTTGCCTGCGGATCGCGCCGAACCACGTCGCCTTGAGCGCTGGCAACGGATTGGACGTGAAGCCGCCGAGCAAGCTGGACGGGGGCGCTTGCCCCAGATCATGGCCCCGCTTCCGTTTGCGGCGGCCTGTGAACAGGCAGCCAAGGCCACCCTGCCCGTGATCCTGTGGGAAGGGACGGCCCCACCATTGCGTAAACAGTTGCACCATTTTGGGACTACGCTCCCGGCCAGTTGTGCCGTTATGTCTGGCCCCGAGGGCGGAATCACCCCCGCAGAGCTGACATTCGCAAGCGAGCGTGGTATCATGCCCGCGTCGCTTGGCCCGCGGATCCTGCGGGCCGAGACCGCCCCCGTGATTGCTGCGGGGGCGCTCTGCTATCAGTTTGAAACGGGTGCTTAGCAACCCAGGCTAGACAATACTATGATCCGAAAAAGCCACGCAATGCTCTTTGGGGTGGTCATTGCCCTGTTGGCCGGGACACTTGGGTTTGGCTCGGGGTGGGCTGCCGCCCGCATTGTGGGTAATAGTCCGGTGGATAGTTTCTTGGCGGGTTTTGGGACGATGGGTGCGCGCCAGGATACGCCGACAAATCTTCGCAACGACTTTGCGGTCTTCTGGCAAGTCTGGAACCTGGTCGAAGGCGAGTTCTACCGCACCGAACCGCTTGATCAGCAGCGCATGATCTATGGCGCAATTCGGGGCATGCTCAGTGCGCTCGATGATGAGTATACTAGCTTCCAGGAACCCGATCTGGCCGCCCAGAGCCGTGAATCGATGCAGGGCAAGTTCGAGGGCATCGGGGCGTTTCTGCGCCTTGAGGATCGATCGCTGTTGATTGATCGCCCCTTCAAAGGGTCACCCGCCGAGCAGGCCGGGGTGCTGGCAGGGGACGAGATCCTGGCGGTGGATGGGGTGCCCATGAGCGAGATTATCGCCGGGGTCGAAGGGGCCGAAGCGACGGCGCGGGCGGTCAGCCGTATTCGTGGCCCGAAAGGTTCGGTGGTCACGTTAACCCTGCGCCGGGACGGGGTCGCCGAGCCGTTTGAGGTGGCAATTACCCGCGACGAAGTGCCCCTAATTTCGGTGAATGCCGAAATGCTTGATGATGGCGTGGCCTACATCCAGATTACCGAGTTCAAGGCGACAACGACCGAGCAGCTTGATGCCGCTATCCGTGAATTGATGGCCCAGCGCCCGACCAGTCTGGTGCTCGATCTGCGCAATAATCCGGGTGGCTATCTGAATACCGCTCGCGAGGTCTTGGGGCGTTTCTACAATGGCGTGGCACTCTACGAGCAAGAAAACGGTGGACTCGAGAAAGAGTTGCGGACGATCAATGCGCCCGCTGATGCCCGGATCTATGATCTGCCCATGGTCGTCCTGATCAATGGCGGCTCGGCGAGTGCCTCCGAGATTGTCGCTGGCGCTTTGCGTGATGTGCGTCCCAATACGACCCTGTTGGGCGAACAGAGCTTCGGCAAAGGGTCGGTGCAGAATATCCACCAGTTGAATGATGGTAGCAGCGCCCGCATCACGGTGGCCCGCTGGTTCACACCGAATCGTTCGGCCATCCACAAGCTGGGAATCACTCCTGAATATGTGGTGGCCCAGGCCGAAGGGACTGAGTTTCAGGTTCCCTGTCTGGCTGAGCGTCGCCCCGCCGAAGGCCAGACCGCCTGTTTCGATGCTCAGTTGGCCTCCAGTTTGCGTTTGCTGGCCGGTATGCCACCGCTACCTGCAACCCGTTCTGGCGAGTTGGTGCCCTTGATCGCGCGGCGTGCCGCTACGTGAGTTGTGGAGAGGTGAGGTGTGGAGGTGTCAGGGCTGATGTAACGAAAGGATCTGTGTGATGGCCTCGAAGACTGATTTTAGTCCTGAAGAGTGGCAGACGATTGCTAGTGCGCCCTTGATCACGGCGATGTATATTGCCATGGCCGATATGAGCGGGCCGATCGGCCTGATCAAAGAGATGCAGGCGGCGGTGACGGCGGTGCTTGATGCGGCCAAAGAGTATGATGCGCTGCCGGTGATCAAAGATATTGCGCTTGACTTCCACGGGCGTCAGCTTAGCCCTGAATTGCCCCGCTTCACAGATTCACAAGAGGCCCAGACGTATGTTGAGACCGAGGTGCTGCGGGCGATTGCGCTGGTCGAAGGGGTCAGTCCTGCTGATGGGCCGGTCTTCCGCGAATGGCTCTACACGACGGCCGAACGCACCGCCGAGGCCAGCAAAGAGGGTGGATTTCTGGGCTTTGGCGGTACGCGGGTAAGCGAGAAGGAGCGCTTTGCGCTTTCGCAACTCGCGGTCATACTGGGTGTCACCCGATGAGTGATCTTTTGCTCACCCTGGATACCGATCCGGCCCTAGAGGCTCTGGTTGACGAATTGGATCATGTGCGCCGCAACAGTTATCCCCTGACCTGCGCCGTGGCCCGTTGGCTCGGCCCCGAGCTGGATCATTGGATCAAGCTTGATGCCCTGAGCCAGAGCCTGGATTTTAACGGGCTTGGGGCGAACTGGATCGAACTACCCCGGCGCAGTGCGGCCAAATTGCTGAGCCAGATTATTGGCGGCGAGTTAGCTTATCCTACCGAAGTTGTGCCGCGTGAAGAGGCCGACGCGCTCGCGGCCCGTTTTCTGGCCCTCTTCCCCAGTGGGGCGCGCTACTTCACCAATGGTGCGGTAAGCGGCGAGTTGGCGGTTTATGATCTGGCAGGCGAACCGGTGCTGGGCTGGCGCTCACTTTCGGCGGCCCCCTTCGACAATGGGGTCGCGGTAGTTGCCCCTGGTCGGGTGGGGTTGCTCTGGGCCCAGGATGCACCGTAGTGTGAGCAGACGCCGTAGGGACGCAGCACGCTGCGTCCCTACGCCTCACACAGGGCGTTTACGCTGATGGCTGGCTTCGACGGCCCGCAGGTGTAGCAACAGGTTTGGATAGAGCAGGTTGAGGCGTTCGAGGGCCGGGGCCGAGAGGGCCCAAACGGTGGTTGGGGTAACGGCGCGGGCCGTGGCACTGCGGGGCCGCCCATAGAGGGCCGAACGCCCACCGAAAAACTCCCCAACTTCGCTCAGCACCTCGAGTACCACGTCCTCGTCGTCGCTAAAGCGCAAGGCCCCTTCGACCAGCATATAGCCTTCGAAGCCAGCTTCGCCATAGGCAAAGAGCTGTTCGCCAGGGAGCAGGTAGCGTGGTTGGAAATCCAGGGCCAGGTCGAGCAGACTGGCCCAGGGTAGTTCACGCAGCACCGGCACCCGGGTGAGCCAATCGGCACGGGCGCAGGCCGCCGCCAGTCCAAGTTGCTCGGCCACCGGGGCGAACACCTCGGGCGCCAACCGCAGCAATTCAACCTCGCCCCGGGCAGCCATAGTACTGGTGCGGGCCTCGCCCATGATGGCGCCCCGTTCGCCAATGCTACTGCCCCGCCCGAGCACACGAACCTGTGCGCCGCCAATTTGGATCTCGACCAGGCCAGAATGCACAATATAGGCACACCCATCAGAGGGATCGCCCTGGTGCAGGATGGTCGCCCCAGTGGGCCAGGCAACGACTTCGGCCTGTTCGACCAGGGCCAGGCGTTCGGTGATTGGGAGGCGTGCAAAGAGCGGGCAGGCGGCAATCGTTTCGGCCACCTCGGCCTGGGTATCATCGGGCAGCGGTGCGCCTAAGCCAACCACCACCCCACTCCCGGCAAAATCGATCTGGCCCGCCAGGGCCGCACTCTCGGCTGGCAGGATCTGCTGACTGGTATGTGCCAGCACTAGGCGTTGACTCTTCGCGGTCAAAGCCTGCAACAAGCGCGAAGTCAGGGTACTATGGATGGCTCCGCCGCCTACATCCTGCACCAACACGCTGGCCCCTTCGGCAAAACGCATTAACTCATCGCGGCGACCGGGGCGCAAAGTTCCAGCCGCTTCGAGCTCGGCGAACCACTCTTCATCGTAGCGCATATCACCCGAATAACAGACACCGCCCACGCGCACCGCAATCGTGGGAATGGAGTGAACCGCATAGATCGCCTCGAAGCGACGGCCATCTAGCTCTAGTGGCGTGCCGGGATCAAGCCGGTAAAAATCAAACAGTGCGGCAACTTCGGTGGTTGGCAAGCCGAGCATGGCCCCAAGTACCCGCAGCAGACTCTGGTAGATCAGCTCGGAGGTGACCACACGTACGCGGTGGCTGCCCATCAGGATCAGTTCGGGCAAACCCGCTAGGTGGTCTTCGTGCAGATGCGAGAGCACAACTTCGGAGATGTGGCTGGTAGAAACACCCAGATTGCCGAGCCGCATCAAGACATAGGCGGCGGCATCAAACAGGGTAGCCTGGGTCTGGACTGAGGTACCCAGATAGGCTAGGAAGCAGGTTGTGATCCCGGCTGGATCAAACCCGTCGCTGCCACCAATAAACTGGAGCGTCAACTCCTGGCGCTGGAGCGGGCGGGGCGGGGCGAGGGTCAAAGGATGGGCCAGGGCCGTGATGCGGGTACTGACCTGGGCAATCGTGATCCCATCTTCAACAAAGATAAACTGGTCATCTACCAACGTGATCCTGGTGGCCCCCAGCTTGCCACCGCCCGCTTCGAGGCTCACGATCTCGGCCATATCATCAATCCGAGGCGAGCGCCCAAGGCTCGGGAAGTGCGCCACTGCGGCGCATTCGGCCTGTACCCAGCCAAACGCCCCATACCCTGCGGGATCTTGCGGGCCACTGACTGTCTCTTCGAGGATGGATCGCAAACGTGCGGCCTGGTTCTCCGTCACCGTGATCAAACGAACCCGTCGCCCACTCACAAAAAAATTGGAATAGACCAGAAACTCGACACTGGCATAATTGATGCCCCGCCGCACAAAGCCACTCGAACCAAGCTCACGCCCGGCTGGCACATCGGGCGGCAACAAAATGATCGCAGGCGGAATCAGCCCGGCCGCCAACAGATACTTGAGCGTCTCGGGGGGGCTATTAACTAGTACATCACCAACAACTGTGCTCACCACCGTAATTGTATTCGGCAGAACACGGATGCGCACCGAAGTGCTTGTCGGTGGATTGACGCTCATCATCACCGGGCTTCCTTTCGCGCGCCTGCAGGGGCGGGCTGCCAGACCCAACCGTCATTGGTTAAGCCTCCCCGTACGAGGGGTATTAGAGTAAACGGCAAGCTCGCTGTCCTTTGCACAGCATTATCGCATAGCTTGCTAGCACTGCAAGGACAAAAATGTGGGCCTGGGAGCACATGGTGCTCCCAGAACTCCCCCCTCGGGTGGCTTCGCGCACGCGAAGCCACCCGAGGAACCAGCTTACATACCGCGCACCTGGCGCAACAGATCGGCGAGCCACCAACAGATGTCGGCTAAGACTGCTGCCAGGGCGCGGAGCAATTCAAGCATTGCTCGCAGCAACTCGAACGTCGGATCGATAATCCAAAAAAGCAAGAAGGCCAGGCAGATCAGCGCGATCACCGTCGTGAGTAGACCCGTGATGAGATTGCTCATAAACTCAACCATTGGGATCCTCCTCTCGGCTGGTTCGTGGCCCGCGCCACCGTGGCGGGTATCTCCCAGTGTAAGGCCAAGGTGAGCCATGAGTTCTTACGACTCACTGTAGGTTTGGATCGACAAAAGACCAAAAAAAGCTAACGGTACGGTTCTTCAAAACCGTACCGTTCCTGACAAAAACCTAACGATCTGGTTGACGATCACCGTCGAGTTTTGAGCACGGGTTGGAGGTAGAGAATGAAGCCTTGACTACGGACGGTATGCAGATAACAGGCCTGGTCACGCATCGTCAGGTCAGTCGTTTCAATCGCCCGTCGAATGCGCGAGATCGCCGTATCAATCTGGTCACGACTCCGTTCCAGGGCGTCACGCCGCTCGGTCGCACTCAGACGCTCGGGATCACAAGGGGTTGCATGGACCCAATAACAATAGATCTGTTCGCGTGAGCAGAGCTTGCCGTGGTTTTCCATCAACAGGCGCAGCAGGCGCAACTCGCTTGGCCCCAGGGTGGCATGGGCCTGCTGACCATTCAAAAGTGGTTGCCCCGTATTCGGATCAAGGCTCAGCCCTTGCTGGCGCGCAACCTGGCCTCCGAGTTGCTCGGCGAAGAAGGCTGCTGCCACAAGGGCGTGGGCATAGCCAACCAGATACTTGGCCCCACGCTCGCTCTCGGGATGATAGTCGAGCAGGAAGCGTACCGTGTAGATCAACTGGGTGATGGGCCAGAGTTGGGGGTAGCGCTGGGTGCGGCTGATCGTCTCGCTGCTCACGGCCCGCATCAGGGCAAAGCTACCAGCGACGCTGGGTGGAACCTCGGCCTGATCGAGCAGGGCCAACTCGAGTTGATACCGTTCGTACAGGGTGCAACCCCGCAGCGACAGATACTTATAACTCGTGACCAATTGGGCCAGATCGCCCAGCAGCAGCCCGACTGGTTCGATCCGGCTATAGTCCCAGAGCCAGCAATCATTGGTCTGCTCGTCACACAAAATCCAGTCGGGCCCGGTCTGACCATACAATGGTGCCCGCAATTGTAGGGCTTCGATCCAGGTTGGCAACAGTTGCAGGAGGGCCTGGTGCGGTTCGGGTAGGCTGACCGAGCCAGTAGGCCACCGTAACTGAATAGTGGCCGTCGTCGGGTCGTAGCTCAGGGCAAACCGATGATCACTAGCGGCGTGGCACAGGGCCTCTAGCCGTTCATTCAATGCAGGGCCATGGAGGTGTTCGGGATCCAGGCCCGCCAGCGCAAACGGATCGGGTGCGGGGGTCGGGCTGGCAATTGGCTGGCGGAGGATCAGGGTATTAGAGACAAGATGGCTGATGGTGGTTGGCACCTGGTCGGGGCGGCGCTGACAATGTTCGCTGAGGGTCACGACCTTATCAAGATCATCGGCATAGGTCAGCACTGCCCCAGCCAGGTTCATGCGGGCACGGTACTCGCGGAGGTGCAAGGCTCCGCCATCAACCCGGTTATGGCTCTGAAAACACTGAACGATCTGATCAACCAACTCGGTCTGGCCACAGAGCAACAAAAAGCGCTCTACGGCCCGATCCGAAGGGCGCTGCCGCGCACTGATCGCATTGATCTGAAACAGCCCGTAGCCATCGGTGCTGATCAGGGTGCGGTTCAAGTGGATCTGTTGGTAGTCACGAAACAACAGCCGCAACAGATCGCGTAACTCGTCGAGTGTAGCGTGGCGTTGTGCCAGTAAGGTGGGGGTGGTTGCGGTCAAGATGGTGAAGAGATCACGATCCTGGGGCGTGATCGCCCAGTTGATCGGGGCGTGTTTGCTCAGGTTCTTGCGGGTCGTCTGCACCAGTTCGCTCGGGTCATCCTGTTTGCGGAAATAGGCTGCGACGGCGGCGTGCCCATTAACTGGTGGCTCCATCAGGCGGAAGGACTTAAATTTGTCGAGGATATCGTAGACCGTCATCACAATAAACGGAATGCGCCCGCCAAACTCCTGAGCGAGCTGCTCGCCACTATCGTCCCAGGCATCGTTGTTGGCCAACAAACGGCGGTCAACAATCACCAGATGGATGTTGTGGGTGGCGATCAGGGTGCGCAGACCATCTGGATCACCGGCGGCATAGATCGTAAAACCCTCGGAGCGCAACAACTCGACGCACTCGTTGAGCCAGGCAGGATCATTGTCGGCAATCGCAATCGTGTGGGGCATCGGGGGCCTCCTACCGCTTATTGGGTTGTAGCCTCCTGGAGTACCGGAAAGATCAAGACAACTCTGGTCGTTAGGGGGCCAGGATCGGCGATGCGGATATGGCCACCGTAGGTTTCGGCGATCAAACGGGCGAGAAAGGCCCCCATCCCCAGACCTTTGGATGACTGGACTCGCTCATGAAACAAGCCTTTTGCCGTCTCTTTCGAGATACCCTCGCCATTGTCACTGATCGCAATCTCGACATACCGCCCACCACGAAACAGTCGGGCCTCAAGGCGGATGATCCGTTCGTCACGATTACGGGTGGCCTGGATGGCATTGCTGATCAGCAGGCGCAGCATGTCTTGGAACCAGACGTGGTTGGCACGCACCGCAACATGCGGGGCCGCCTGCACCTCAAGTTCACAATGTACCCGTTCCCGTCCCTGCGAACGGCTAACCTGCTTTTGCAGATCGGTCAACAAACTCACCAACTGGACCGCACCTTGCTCGTCCGGAGTGAGCATCGGTGACTCGGGTTCGTTCAACACCTGCTCGGCCAGACTGTAGATCTCGTGCAACAGGGCATTGTCGGCCTCCCGATCAATGATGCCCTTTGCTTGACGGCGGCGCAAGCGGGCCATTTGCTGGCGAATTGTGGCCAGATTGCCAACCAGTGAATGTTGACTGAGCAGCCCGCGTACCCCCATGTTGAGCATCACGGCACTATCGGCGGTCACCTTGCGTTCGTGGGCCCACTTCTGGGCGATGGTAGGGGCAAGCATTTCGGCGATCTGACTGAGGGTTTGCTCGAAGTCGGCCGGAAAGGCGTAGGGTTGGGTGCTTTGCACATCAATCACCCCCAGCGGGTAGGGATGCTGGTCATCGGCATAGCGGATCGGGACGCAGATTTCGGAACGAATCGAGACATTTTTGGTTGACAGGTTGATAAAGTGGGGCTGGTCAGGATCGGCGGGCAGGGTGGTATCGTGGATGCAGTAGGGCTGATCATGCAAGGCGACCCAGCCACAAATGCCTTCACCCAGCGCCTGATGCACGATGCCATGCTCTTCGGGTGGGGTGATCGCCTGGTACGATTCGCTCCAAGTTGGGTCGAGGATCAGCACCTTGCGCTGTTCATCATATAGGCGCACTGTCACGATATAGGTATCACGTCCATCACGAATGATCTCGCAAGTGGTTCTGATGAACGTTTCGAGTTCGCTGTGGCCTTCACTCAGGATGCGCCGCGCCAGATCGCGCCCTTGTTGGATCTGTTCGAGTTGTCGCGTCACCTGATCACGCTGGGCGCTCAGGTTATAGCGCTCCATCGCGGCTACAACATACTGGGCCAGGGTCTCGGCGACATATTCGTCGTAGGCGCTGAAGGCTCCATAGTGAGGGCTTTCGAGGTTGATCACCCCGACGCACTCGCTCCCCCGTTTAACCGGCACCACCAACTCAGAACGTACATCGCTACGGTACTCGATATAATCGGGGTGGAGTTTAACATTGGGAATGTTCATAGTGCGCTGCTCGATCACACTACGGCCAGTAATGCCCGGTCGGGGCGCTTGCAGATCAATGTGCCCTAGATTGGTTCGTAACCCGTCCAGGTGAATTGGTGGATAGGCGGCCCGAAATTCCAGGGTATGGCCCTGCACTTCGGCATAGTGGGCGAAACAGTCTTCGTGGGTGCGTTGCTGAAACAGTTTGACCGCCCGCTTGACAATCGTGGCATAGAGTGCGGTAGGGTTTTCGGCCCGCGTGATCACGAAAGCGGCCTGGTGCAAGGCCGCGAGGGCACTGGCACGCTGGGTATGATCATTGAGCAGTTGATGGTTACGGATGGCAATCGCTGCCTGGTGGGCAAAGTTTCCCAGGGTGTCAGCGTCGGCATCGCCAAAGCGACGGGGCTGACGGTAGCTAATAAACAGTACCCCAACTGGTTCTTCGCCGATGCGGAGCGGGGCCGCCGCCAGGGCCTGGATGGCTTCCTGGCGGGCAAAATTGGAGCGCCGCAGCCAGGATTCGTCGTTCAGGTCACCAATGAACTGAGCACCTGGGGCCTGAAGTGCCCACTTGAGCACCGGGTTTTCGTTGCGGCCAATCGGGCGGTTCATGGGGCGTGGGCTACGCAAGCCCATCCGCACTGGCTGCTGATCAACCCAATCACGGGCCTGATCATAACGATAAATGCTTACGGTATCACACTCGAAGACCTTCAGCAAACCCCGGGCGATCTGTTCCAGGGCCGGGCGCGAATCGGTACTGGCTACCAGAATGGTATTGACCTGGTTGGCGGTACTGTAGGCCGTATTCGTCGCCTCGTTACGCCGGGCCTGCTCCATGGCCTGGGCCGCATACTCGCCAAAGATCAGGCTCTGTTCGCGGTCGGCCTGGCCTAGCCGCCGTGGTTCGGCATAGAGCACATAGAGCACGCCCATGTGGCGACCGCCGTGGCTTAGACCGATGATCTGGCAGCAGGCACTATCGGTGCGTTGCAGCAACTGGAAGACGCCCTCGCCCACCAGCGGGTCGTGGTGGCTGCCATCGCGGCTACGCACCATAATCGGCGAGTTTGCGAAGGCCCGCTGGCTGGTGCCACCACTCCGGGGTGCCAGGCCCCGGAGCTCTTCCATCAAGGCAGGGGCAATCCCTTCGGCAAAGGATTGCTGCGGCAAAAAACATTCCTGATCGTGGTCATAGGCCCAGATGATGCACTTGTTGGCATCAAGTACCGCACCGGCATGACGGGCAATCAAACGACAGGCTTGCTCCCAACCCTGGGCGGCCACCAGAGCCTCGCTCGCCTCGCGCATGCGGCTCAGGAACTCGCGGCGGCGGGCATTTTCGTAGACCACCGCCGCCTGATTAACAAACAAACGCAGCGCATCACACTCGCTTGGGGTAATCATGCGCGGTTGGGAATAGTGAACCCAGATCACCCCGATCGCTTCGCCGCGCAGCACAAAGGGCAGACAGGCCACTGCACGCACTTTTTCGCGGAAGAGAAAACTGTTGAGTTCATGGCGATGGGCATCAACATTTTCGATAAAGCGGGGTTGTTGTTGCTGCATCACCTGGATCGAAATGCCATTGGAGCGGAAGGCTCGCTCGGGTAGACGGATCGGTTCGTGTTCGTTACTGGTCGAGATGCGATCACGCAGGATGCCTTCGTCAATCAAAAAGAGGCTGACCCAACGGGCTTCGACGGCATCCCGAATATGCCCCACGATGGCCCCCAGCAGTTTGCGTGGCTCGTCAGTTGCGACCATGGTGGCACTGGCTTCGAGCAAGAAGTGCAAGCGTTGCTCGCTGGTGCGTACGGTTGCGAGCAACCGGGTATTGGCGACGGCGAGGGCCGCCGTTGCGGCTAGGGCAGCAACGAGGGCACACTGACCTTGGCGTAGGACTTCACCGCCTGGTTCGATTGTGGTCAATAAGAGTCCCACCGGGCTGTCGGCAGTGACGAGTGGCGCCAGCAGCAGGTACGGTTCGGGGCCAAGGCAGGCATGAAGCGCTTCGGGCAGATTGCTAATCGCCGCCTGATCCAGTTCGGCCCAATGCCCACTTTGCAGGGCCGCAAAGAGCGGCGTAAGCCCGGGTTCGTTGGCGCTCAAGTGTAGATTGGCAACTTGGCGAGCCAGGGCCGGCGGGTTCAGCGTGGTAGCAGGCAACTGCGCAATGAAGTTATCGAGGGTGGCTGGGGCGTGGTCGTGCGCCAGGGCATACCGCCCAACCAGGGCCTGATGGGTCGAGTCATAATCGAACACCAGGGCACGCCGCAGCCGCAGGCCATCGTGGGCGGTTAGACCGGCAAGCAGCACCTGGAGCACATGGGCTGGCTCGGTGACCTGTTGCAAACGGTCACTGATCCGGAGCACCTGGGTACTGTGTTGCAGCAGTTGATCAGTAATGTTTAACAACTGCTGCATTTCATCTTGGCGGGCCACCAGCGGGCGGCGATCCTCGAAGTAACCAATCGTGCCTGTGCGGCAGCCCTGGGCATCATACAGCCAGGCCGCACTCAGATGCACAGGCACCTCGCTGTGGTCACGCCGCCGCAGACTCGTTTCGTAATGGCGCAAGGTGCCCTGCGCTTCGTGCAACTGGCGTCCAATCTTGCGATCTTCGTCCGGCTGGGCAAATAAGAGCCGGACATGCTGATCGATCACTTCCTCCGGCGAATAGCCCAGCAACTCCTGGGCGGGCGCACTGAAACTGGCAATCCGCCCTCGCAGATCATTCACAATCACCCCACTGGGCGAGCTATCAATCAGGCATTGCCAGCGTTCGGCCAGGGTAGCATTTTCGACCGCAACCACCACAATTTCGGCCAGCAGTTGCAACAGGGTTTCGTCCTCTTCGCTGAAGCCAAGGGTCGGAGCCGACCGTCCGAGGCGATCCTTCTTGTTTTCAAGCCGGATCAGGCCGATCAGTTCGTGGGCCGCACCGTGCCGCCGCACCAGGGGCAGCACCATCAACGAGTGGCACGGCGGGGCTGCGTGGCGGGTCATTTCGCGGCGGGCCGCGTAGTGGCTAATCAACCGCCGACCATGGGCGCGGAAGGGCTTGCCCTGGGCCGCAATAAAGCCAGTCAACCCCGATAAAGGGTCGTCGCTGATCGCAAAAGTGGTACCAAGTTTGATGTCGGTCGCGTGTAATCCATACCCTGCCACCAGCCGCAGTGCGCCTGGTTCGCTCACCAGCAGGATCGCACTCGCTTCGGCTCGCAGGATCGCGGCCGCGATTTGCGTAATCTGTTGCAGGCGTTCGGGCAGCGGTGGCCCATTCAGATTGCCAAGAATGAGCGCACTCGCTTCGGTAAGTTGCCGCAGTTGGCGCAGTTTCTCGGCATTGAGCAAAGCAAGGGCGGCTTGATCGGCAAAGATGCGCAACAGGTGACTATCAGCGGGCGTAAAACGGTGACCGGCCTGATCTTCAACCAGCAGCACCCCCAGATGTTCATCGCCCTGGCTAAGCCGCACCGCCAGCACCGCCTCGAACGAGCCTTCAGCGTGCTCGTCAGGGCTGCGCCCGGCCCAATTTGGATAGTCTTGGATCAGCATATACGGCACACCCGAATGGGCAAGTTGGCCCGCAAGGCCCTGGCCAAGCGGCAAAACCCGGCCCACGCGCACCTCGGGGTGGGCCAGATTCGCCACCATCCGCAGCCCGGCACAGTCCTCCTCGTACAGATAGATCGCCGCATCACGGGCCTGGAGCAGCCGCGCCGCTGCGGTGACGGTCTGATCGAGCAGGCTCTGCTCATCAAGTTGGGCCGTCAGGGTCACGGTATGCTGGCGTACCAGGTCAAACTGGCGCATCTTGGCAATCGCCACGGCGGCCTGGGCGGCAAAGATCTGGCAGAGTTCCAGACTTTCGGGATTGAAGGGCCGACGCCGACCAATCAGATCAAGACTGAACGACCCGAGTACGCGGTCGCCATAACTGATCGGCACGATCATGATCGAGCCGACCCGCATGTGTTGCAGGATTTCGTAGACCGGCCCCAGCGTAGCTCTGTCGGTCGTATTTAGATCGTGGATGATGATCGGCGTACGTTGATGCACCAGGGCTTGCTGGGCGCTCACATCACCGATTGGAAAGCGATTCCCGAGCACCGCCATGGGTGGAAACTCGGCCACGACCCGGCCCTCGGTATAGTCCTCATCAAAAAAGACCAAGCCACTATGATCAACTGCAAACAGTTCGATCGCGGCCTGACAGATCGCATTCAGGGTTTGTTCCAGGTCGCCCGCCGCACAGATCGTGGTAGCCACATTATGCAGAACCTTGATTTGGTCAGGTGAAACTCGACGATTGTTCCGCTGGGCCACGACACTGCGCTCAAGCTGCAGGGCGATCACTTCGGGAGGGGAACCGTAAGGCAGACAGGCGCACGCGCCAGCTTGCAGGGCCGCGAGGGCTTCGTTGCGCCCTCGCCCAAGCTGAACCAGGCAGGGCACTTCGGGTTGAATGGCCCGCACCGCTGTTATGAACGCGCTGAGGCTTAGGTAGCCCCGGCCACGCAGTCGCCGGGGACGATCCACAAGCAGGAGTGCGATCCACCGCTGGGGGGCTTCACTCAGCTTGGCAACAAACCGGTCAGGCTGTATCAGCGTGACCTGCAACGCTGGCAACAACGCGAATTGCGCTTCTAGCGCCTCCTGGTGCGCTCCCGGCTCAATCGCTACCAGTACTTCGCCTAGCCCCTGTTCCATCGGCGCGTCTCCTTGGTTGTGCCGATTGCATGCCCACCGTCTATGCTACAAGTTCGCCCGGGCCGGTGTCTAGAGGCGAGTCTGGCAAGCAGCGGGCAACTTTCTGACAGCCAGTCGACCGCACCCCTATGCTATAATACGGTGAGTTATGTCCTGAAGCTCGGGAACGAGCGGGCTAGACCGTGTGCTCACCGTCATTTGACGGACTGGCGCTGCGGCGACGCCCCGCCGTAGCCAGGACGCCTGACGCAATTGCGCCGCTCGGCTCGTGCCACGCAGCGGTGCCTTACGCCGCTCCACTCTGCGGGCGAGGAGGCTCAACCCCATGTCCGGGCACTCAAAATGGCATACGATTCGCCGCTCCAAGGGCGTTGCCGATCAGCGCCGCGGCCAACTCTTTACCAAGCTGTCACGCGATATTGCGCTTGCCGTGCGCGAGGGCGGCGGCGGCGAACCCGATATGAATTTCCGCCTGCGCTTGGCTGTCGATAAGGCCAAGGCGAACAATATGCCCAATGATAGCATTCAACGGGCGATCGAGCGGGGTCTTGGCAAAGGCAATGAAGCAGCCTTCGAAGAAGTATTCTATGAGGGTTATGCACCCGGTGGAGTGGCGATTTTGATCGCAACCGCAACCGATAATCGTAACCGCACCAATTCGGATGTGCGCTCCACGATCAATAAAGCGGGCGGCAATCCAGGTGAACCTGGTTCGGTCAGTTGGATGTTTGAGTTGAAGGGCTTGATCACCGCCGATCTGACCGGTTCAGGGCTTGATCCTGACGATGTGCAGCTTCAGGCAATTGATGCCGGGGCCGATGATGTCGAAGGTGCTGGCGATGAGCTCGAGATCTACTGCGAGTGGACCCAGTTGAATGTGGTGCGTCAAGCCTTGATCGAGCAGCAGATTCCCATCACGGGGGCCGAAAAGACCATGCGCCCCAAAACGCTGGTACAGCCCGATGAAAAAGAGGCCCTGGCTGCGCTGCGTTTGATCGAGAAGCTCGAAGATCTGGATGATGTGCAGAAGGTCTTTTCGAACCTCGAAATCACCGACGAACTTGCGGCTAAGTTCGAGTAATGCGTACGCTAGGGATTGATCCTGGAACTGCCACGATGGGCTGGGGTGTGGTCGAAAGCCAGAACGGCTCGCTGCAATTTGTCGCTGCCGGAGCCTTGACCACATCCGCTCGTCTGCCCCAACCCGAACGTCTGCGCCTGCTCTATGATGGGCTGCGCGATCTGATCGTACGCTACCAACCGAGTACCGCCGCCATCGAAGAGCTGTTTTTTGGCAAGAATGTCAATACGGCGCTGACTGTCGGCCAGGCCCGTGGGGTGGCGCTGCTGGCGCTGGTACAGGCGGGACTATCAATCCACGAATATAAACCTACCGTGGTCAAGCAGGCCGTAGCGGGTTACGGCGGAGCCGACAAACGCCAGATGCAAGAGATGGTGCGGGTTACCTTAAGCTTGGATGCCGCGCCGCGCCCCGATGATGCCGCTGATGCGGTCGCAATTGCGATCTGCCATGCCTATAGTGCGCCGATGTTGCGGCGGATGGAAGAACAGTAAGACCTATCACGATGCCGAAACGTCGCCCTGGTGCCCCCGCCGATCTCGAAGAGCTCCGCCCTGGTTATTTTGTGGTGCATAACTCGGCGGTGGGGCCGGGTCTGCGTGGCGAAGGCGAGCGTGACGGTGATCGGTTTCGGCTGACCAGTTGGCGGCGCGAGGGCCTGATCGCCCGGTTGCGGGCCAAAGAGTTTGTGGTGCTGACCCTGAGTGATCAGATCGCTGCCCTGCCCGCGCTGCCCACCATTGCATCGCCCGGCCCAATGATCACCCATACGCTGGCCCGCCAGGAACGGATCAGTGGGTTTGGGGTAGACCCCCACGGTGTACCTGGTTGGCAACCCCTGGCCGAAACCGCGCCCGGTCAGGTCTGCCTGGCCCTGGGTTGGAGTATTCGGCGGCGCAAAGGGCGCAGTCCCGGCAGTTACGCCCACGTCAGCCCCGCTGGCTTGCAGCCGCTTGCCGATGAAGAGGCTGCGATCCGGCTTGGGTATGCGGTACTAAGCCATACCAACCAACGGCCACCCCTCGCTACTACGGGTGATGAGCAGAGCCGTTGGCTGCCGGTCTTTGCGTTGCCCCAAGCCCATCGCACCCTGCTGGGGCGGATCGCCGAACGGGGCGCGGCAGGCTGGCGCTTTGCCGTGACCGATCAACCCCTGGTGGCGGCGTTGCTGGCCCGTTTGGGCTTGGCCTTAGGATCGCTGCCGTAGTGCGGAGCCGGGGCATGGGGACACCTGGTGTTCCCATTTTTTCTGCCGGGTGGGGCGCAGCCCCACCCGGCAACCCAAACCCTACTGGGCAATCAACGGCAAATACACCGTCTTGATCATCCCACCGATGCGCACCAACCCATTAGCATAACTGATCTGTTGGGCAGCCTCGGGTTCAGCAACAGGATCGGGTACGTTTGCGGGTGTAATTGGGGCTGCCGTCCCTGCCACTTCGCCTGGTGCCCGCGGGGTAGCCGGAATGACCTGGCTCGGCGGCAGTGGCGAGCCTTCGGTCAGATGGGCATACACTAGGTCGAGGGCGATGTTCGCGTAGTGGTGGATCGGCACGTAACGGGTATTGAAGCCAGCGAAAGCATTGAACGAGTCGAAGTGCTGGGCATTCTCGATCTCGTAGAAGTGCAACTGGCTGTCGGTTCCTTCGACCAGTTGGTTCAGGCCAAAATAGGCCCGGCCTGCATAGTTGATCGGAATGACCGAGTCGGCCCGCCCATGGACAATCACGGTAGGGCGACCGCCGAGATCACCGCTGGCCCGTACCTCTTCGGCCCCAGCCCGCACCCGCCGACTCTGGGTGGCCTCGATGCCTGTCAATGCTGCCCCGGTCTGATCAACCCCGGTCGCCAGGCGGCGCAAACAGAGCGCCCCGTCAAGGTTCTGGTCGAGTGCCCCGGTCGGGCTGAGCGATACCCGGCTGAGCCGCGGGCCACCCAACGAGCGGTCATTGATCATGTTGATCCCGGCGGTGGGCGGAATGCCATTGCCGGTCCCAAAGACAGCAGCGAGGATCGCTGGATTCGGTTCGGCCACCGTGCCATCGGGGTTGGTGAAGGCGTAACTAAAGCCACAGATCTGGTCACTTGCGCTGAACTGCCCATAGCTATAGGTGTACAGCAGGGCGATGCTCTCAAAGACGTTGAAGGCATGGTGCGACGGCAGCAGCACCATCTGCTCTTCGACCATGCCATAGGCCCGAATCCGGGCCAGCGCATCGGCCGCCTGTTCGGCCACCGTCTCCCCGGAGAGCAACCCACGGGCGGCGAGACTGGCGCAACGTGCATCGCCAAGGGCGGGTGGCACAATGTTAAAGGGTGCCAGGGCCAGCGACTCGTCGCGAATGGCACAAGACGCATAGATGTTGAGGAAGGTGAAGTAGTCAATCAAGTGGCGGCTATGGTTGGGTCGTTCCCAGCGCTCATCACCGGCTTCAATGCTCAAATCGTTGCGTAGGGCCGGGTTGACATTCGGCTCAGAGACGGCCACGCCGTCAATCAAGCCCTTGGTATCTTGTTCGGCGGCACGCAACGACGCCCCGCCACCATTCGAGACCCCGGCCCCAATCACGAGCGTTTCGGCGGGGCCAAGGGCGCGCAGATTGGCCCCACCGGTATCAGTGGTGCCATAGTTTTCGGGCAGATTCAGGATATAGAAGGCAAACTCGATCGATTGCAGCACATGCAGACCCCAATCGCGTTCGGGATGCTGTTGCGAATGGGCGTGTTTGACTGCAATCCGGTTTGGGTTGGCCTGGGCCCAGATCGGGCTGAAACTGGCCGTAAAGTTCGAATCGCGCCCGGCCTCTGCCACCGTAGCACGGGTGCCATCAATCAAATTGACCGTGCCATTGCTCAGGTCGTGGTAGCCCATGCCGGTGCCCTTATCGGTGTAAGCCACCGCACAGCCGCGCTTGAGCGCCCATTCCCCCGCGCCGCCAATCGCACCATACACGCCGCGTGAACCCGACGACGGTGCGGTGACAATGCAGGCTTTGGCCGGATCGAAGCTGTCCGGGATCTGCACCATCATGGTCACGTTCTGCTGGCCTGAGCCATCATCGGCATAGGCCAGATACTCTTTGCCAGCGATCTTGCCGGTGGCACCCTCGGGCAGACCCACAGTTGGCCCATACAGCGTACCAAACCCCGAGCCAGGAGCCACATCTACAATCGCCCGGTAGTTGGTATAGATCGCTAGGCGGCGCAACTCGGCGCTGGTAGGGGCGAGCGGATCGGCAAAGGTTGGCGCTACCCCCTGGAGCCCCGCCACCCCCAGGCCCGCCGTAAGCAGATCATCGGTATCACCATCATAGGTCGCACTCAGGATCTCACCGACGACAAAGCTTGGCATAGTGTTCGGCGTACCAGCGGTCAGGCTCGGGTTGGCCTGGGCCGGAGCAGCCAGGCTGGTACCCAGCAAGGTAACCAACAGTGCGAACAGGCCCGTCATCGTAAACACGGCATGACGACGCAACGAGCGTTCCCTGCTCTCGGGGTGGGTCTGCATTGACAACCTTCCTTTGGCTAACGACTCCTGGTTGGCGCGTATTATAGTGCAGATTCGCCCTCGTGGTATCAGGTGGCTGTAATCGTCCTGTCATCCGTTAGGTGTATGTGACGGTCTATTCATGTTGTTGGTCTGCGTTTTACTTCGTGATTGATCCGTCCCGTTCTTGCGTCTCTGTTAGTTATACGCTTGTGTTGGGAAAGGATGACCGATGACTGCACTCTCTGATACCTCACAGTTCAGTTCACCCCCGTCACCAATCAACCAGGTTGCAATCACCACCGGCGGCCTGGGGGCGGCCTATGCACTGTCGCTTTCGATCTTGGAACGGTTACTGCCGATCAAGCCGAACTGGGTTGCCGCCGAAGTGGTCGGCGGGGTTCTGCTGGTGGGCCTGCCCGTGATGTTGATCGCTCGTAACGCTGCTCAGCATGGCACCAAGCTTGATTGGCGCACCTACGAGCAGATGGTGATGACTGGGTTTGCAGGGGCCGGTACGCCGATCCTGACCTGGCAGTTGATCGAGTATGCGATCAAGCCAGCCTTGCGGTAACCGATCCGTGGGCTAGGCACAGTCAAAGGCGAGGGGCAACTTGGTTGCCCCTCGCCTTTGGCTTTGTGTTTACGAGTTACTCGTAGCGGCGCGCTTCACTGCGGGCCGTTCCACTGCGATGCAACTCCCAGACCCGGTTCTCGCTCAGTGGATAGAGCAGGTCGCCATGCTGGAACTGCTGGAAGCTGAGGGTCTCTTCCCGTTCGGTTTCGAGCGCCCAGCCGAGCCGCTCGCGGACGCCGGGCTGCTCGCGCCAGATTTTGCCAAAGCCACGTCGTGGCTCGACCAGCCCACGGGGCGGAGTCAGCCCACTCGTTTCGGGATCACCGGGCTGCCAGTAGTCCTCGAAGATCTGCTGACTGACTTGGCCGTTCGCGTCGTAGAAAAGCACCACGACCACCGAGCGTCCACCGCGCAGGTTGATCCAGTACATCTGGCCGCGCTCGAAACGGGCGGTGGCACCCTGGATAAAGCTAAAGTCCTGACCGGGTTGCGGGCAGCCGAGCCGCTCGCGGCCCCCAAAGGCGCGGTAGTTCCCCTGGAGTTCGGACAGTACCGTGAAGGCACAGCTTGTGGTCGCCGCCGTCGCTCGCACTTCGTTGCCGAGCAGCCCAAGGAGCACATTGTAGGGTGGGCGATTCTGCGGATGCAACTCCATGCGCCGTCGCTCGAAGTACTGAACCAGCAACGGTCGGCCTTCAATGATTTCGGTTAGTTCGCCCGTGAGCGGGTAGCCAAAGCGTTCGAGACCACCATTACGTTCCCAGTAGTTGCGGAACTCGCCACAGACGTAATGGGCGGTTGGGGGAAAGAAGCGGCACGAACTGTTTAGCGGTAAACTGGTACCGGGTTGCCAGGGGCGGCCTTGCTGCTCAAGCCGTTCGGCTCCGAGCCGTCCGGCCAGAACCCCTAGGCCCTGGTTGGCATGATCTTCGAGCCGATCACGTTCGAACCACTGGGCCGGACCGATCCAGCCCTCGATGGTCATGGTTTCGACCGGGCCTGTTGGATAGCCAAAGACACTCAGGCCGCCGTTGCGTTCCCAATAACGGCGGATATTGCCACTGATGCAGAAGCCGGTTTCGGGGAAGCAACGGGCATCATTGGTCTGGGCGCTGGCTGGCGCAGCCGGGATCAAACCGGCAATTAATAACGCAAGTAGCGCAAGTAGAATGGTACGCATGGGTCTCCTCACTTTCGCTGGGGGGCGGAGGAACCGCCCGACTGGTGTTGTGGTTTTACAATACACCCGCACCACCCTAAATACGATGGCATCCGTGTTGTAACTCCCTTGTGTTGCGCTGATGGTTGGCTGGAAAGCTGAGAAATGGATGAGTGTTTTGATCGATTGCTGGTCTGCGTATGCGCAGACGCCGGCTAACGCTGGCATAGGCTTGCGCCTAACCCCATCGGGCAGTATGATCATGGTTCAAACTAATCACAATCCTTGACAACGACGTGAGGATTGTCACCAAGGTGGGACCTATGCCTTTACGTGATCGGCCCGCCCCGCCTAGCGTCGCAGCTATTGCTGTGACCGGGGCCACTGCTGCACTCTATGCGCTCCTGGCTCTGATCACCCAACAGGTCTTTATTTCGCTAACGACACTCCCACCCCTCTGGCTTCCGGCGGGGTATGGGGCAGCGGCGGTGACTTTGCTGGGGGTGCGCTGGGCCGCGCCCGGGATTGCGCTAGGGGCTTTGTTGGCGCTCTTGCTGGGCGCACCGCTGAGTGTGGTGGCGCTACCCACCCTTGTTGCGGCGTTTGGCCTGGCCTTTAGTGCCACCTTGCAAGCGGTAGTTGCTGGATCGCTGCTGCGTCAACTCGGCGCAGATGAGGCCCACAGTGGTTGGCCCCTTGGGCAGAAGCTGCTGCTCACGCTGCCGATCGCGCTGGTCACGAGTGTGATTGCCCCGAGCCTCGATCTGCTCATCCGCACGCTGCTCGGCCTGCCCCTGCTCGGTTCGCCCGACTCGTTCTGGTTTACGGTCTGGCTGGGCAATACGCTCGGCATCGCCGTATTGACGCCGCCGTTACTGCTGATTGGAACCCGGCTTGGTACGACGGCCCAACTCCGACGGATTGCCCTCGCAATCCTGAACGTTGGCCTCAGCCTGGTTGCCGTGATCTTCTTGATGCTCTGGAGCATGGAGTCAACTCGGATTAGTCGTGAGTTTGCCAGCCGCGCGATGCAGGCCGAACTGCTGATTCAGGCGACCATGGATCGCCACCTACACGACCTGGGGGTGCTCCAGGCGTTTTATGCGGCCTCGCATCAGGGCGTCGAGCGCGACGAGTTTGCGACGTTTGTGGATCTACACCTTGATGAGAACTACGGTGTGCCCGGGATTGTGGCCTTGAGTTGGGCACCGGTGGTGTGGGATCGCGAACGGGCTGCGTTTGAAACCGCAGTTCAGGCTGAGGGGCTTACGGATTTTGTGATCCGTGAACGTGATGCGACTGGTGCGCTGGTGCCGGCCCAACCACGTGATGCCTATGTTGTCGTGACCTATGATGAGCCGATCGGGGTGACGAGTCCCAACCTGGGTCGCGATCTTTTGCACGATCCGCATACCGCTGAGCCGATCACCCGTGCAGGGGCGAGTAACCAGCAGATTGCGACGGCGGTTACCTCGGGATCGAGTTTCCAGGTTTTTCAACCGATCACAACCCCTACTGGTGAACTGACCGGCTTCATTATCGGTACCTTTCAGCTTCAACCTCTGCTGGCCGAGGTGTTTACGCCGATCGAGTCTGCCGATCTGGCACTTACGATCCGGGATGGCAGCGACGCTGATGCTCCATGGCTGTATGCTAGTCCTTCGTTAGCGGCTGACCAATCCTTGCTTGATGCGGGATTGGTTGGCTTACAGTACCAGACGCGCTTGCCGATCGCGGGCCGCGAATGGGTGCTGACCCTCAGTCCGACCCCTGCGTTTGCTGCCGCTCGCCGCACCTGGGTGCCCTGGATCGCCCTGGGGGCCGGCTTGCTGATTGCGAGCCTGGTGGCCCTTTCGTTGACCAAACGTCAGGAAGATGCCGAGGCCCTGCGTGAGAGCGAAGCCCGGCTGCGTACTATTCTGCAGACGGCGCTGGATGGCTTCTGGGTCGTGGATCGTCGGCAACGCTTTCTTGACGTGAACGAAGCCTACTGTACGCTCTCTGGTTATCAACGGGCCGAGTTTCTGCAACTTCAGATTCATGATATCGAGGCCGAGGAAGATTCCGAAGCAACCGCTGCCCGCGTTCAACGGATTGTAGTTCAGGGTTTCGAGCGTTTCGAGACCCGTCATCGGCGCAAAGATGGCAGCCTGTTTGATGTTGAGGTGAGTGTGCGCTACATTGCGCGCGGCGACGGCGTGTTTGTCTGTTTCTGTCGTGATATTACCGAACGCAAACGGCGCGAGGAAGAGATCCGCGAACTCAATAGTAATCTGGAACGCCGGGTGATTGAGCGTACGACTGATCTGAGCCGAGTCAATGCCGAGTTGCAACGGGCCCTGCGTACCCGCGACGATTTCCTGGCCACCATGAGCCACGAACTGCGCACGCCCTTGAATAGCATTCTGGCCTTTAGTGAGTTGCTGATCGAGCAGACCGCCGGCCCCCTCAACGAGCGCCAATTAAACTCGTTAGGTTATATCTCGACCAGCGGACGCCATCTGCTGGCCCTGATTAACGATATTCTGGATCTGTCGAAGATCGAAGCCGGTCGCATGGAACTGGCGCTCGACCCGTGTGTGGTGGCCGAGATCTGTACCGCGAGTGTGCGTTTTGTGCAAGAGGTTGCGATCAAAAAGCGGCTCCAGCTTCAACTTGATTATCCAGCCCCCGATCTGATGCTCCATACTGATGCCCGGCGGCTCAAGCAGATGCTGATCAATCTGCTCCACAACGCGGTCAAGTTTACCCCCGAGGGCGGCACGATCAGCTTTCGGGTTGAAGCTGATGCCGCCAATGATGTAATCCGTTTTGTGGTCACCGATACCGGGATTGGGATTGGGCCAGAGGATATGGAACGCCTGTTTACGCCCTTCACCCAGCTTGATAGTGGCCTCAATCGGCAGCACGAGGGCACGGGGCTGGGGTTGGCCCTGGTTCGGCGTCTGGCTGATCATTTAGGAGGCGGGGTTGAAGTCCAAAGTGCTGGGCACGGTCAGGGCAGTTGTTTTACGCTCGCGTTGCCCTGGTGCCGTTGCCCGACTGGGCTGCAAAGCCATCAGACAACCGGCGAAGCAACCGTAGCGCTGCCGCAACGTATTGAGGCCACGCTGGCTGATGAACCTTCCCGGCCGACCATCCTGTTGGCCGAAGATAACGAAATTTCGCTGGCCTTGCTCTGCGATAGCCTGCAGGATTGGCAGTATCGGGTCGTGATCGCCCGCAACGGGGCCGAGGCGATCGAACGGGCGCTGGAAGTGTCACCCGTCCTGATCTTGATGGATGTGCAGATGCCCGTGATGGATGGCTTGCAGGCCATGCGCCGCTTGCGGGCCATGCCAGGGTTCGCAACCACCCCGATCATCGCGCTGACCGCCCTGGCTATGCCTGGCGACCAGGAGCGCTGCCTCGCCGCCGGCGCTGATCTCTATCTTAGCAAACCGATTGGGCTACGCACGCTGCATGCCGCGCTGCATAGCTGCCTGAGTTCCCAGGTTGTGTCCTAGCACCCTGGATTATGTCTCAGTTAGGGTGGCTTGTAGAAACGGCAATTGGGCGTACGATGGCTTTAACTGCCCTGCCAATTGTGGCGGGCGAGCCTGAGACGAAAGGATCGCAGCGGTGAGCCATCACATTCATGACGACCATAGCCACGTCCATAGCGAGCATTGCGGCCACCTGCGGATCGAACACGACGGCCATGTCGATTATCTGCATGACGGCCATTTGCACCACGCCCATGATGGGCACTACGACGAGCATGTGCTGGCGGTGAGTGCAACCAACCCCGATGGTTGTGCTCCCGTGGCCTGCCAGTGTGGCCATGCTGGCTGTGGTCACCCCCTCGTGCCCCATGGCGACCACTTCGACTATTTGATCAATGGGCGCTTGCACCATCCCCACGGCGACCATTGCGACGACCACGGCCCGGTCACGGTGCAATAACTACTCAGCGTAGACACGAGTGCCGGGGCGTGGGGGGGGGCCGGGGGCCCCCCACAAAAACATGCGCTCTGGGGCGCCCCCACCCCCACACCCACACAATCACACCCACACCCCCACACAAACAAACTCACAAAACGCAAACAACACCCCCCCAAAAAAAACAACATATAC
>JBLWKA010000002.1:9734-76278 GCA_048381555.1 Oscillochloridaceae bacterium umkhey_bin13 | reverse complement strand
ACAAGAACAACGCCGGGTACACGGGGGGGCGGGGGGGGGGGCCAACATGGGGCCCCCCAAAAACCGGGGGGGGGGGCCCCCCCCCCCCCCCGACCCATTGAACTAGACCAGCCGAAGGCTCATGATCCATCGTAGCGCAACTGGAATATCCGCCCGCCAAAATCATCACTGATGATCAGGCTGCCATCGGGAAGCAGCAACAGGCCAGAAGGACGGGCCCAGGCTTGATTGTCAAGCACAAAGCCCCGCACCAGATCTTCGAGTCCAATCGGTTGATTGTTCACAAAACGCATCCGCGAGACGCGGTAACCAACCCGCCGATCAGGCAATTCGTCTACCGCCGAACCACGGAAGGCGATCAGCAGATCGTTGCGATAGGTCGGTGGGAAGCCCGGGCCATCGTAGAAGACAATCCCGAGCGGCGCCCAGTGCGCGGGTAGGTCGTAGCGCGTCGGTTCGGTGGGCAGGCAGCGGGCCTGGTCGTTGAAGCCAGGATCGGGTTCCCGTTGCCCAAAACAGTAGGGCCAGCCGTAATCTTTGCCCTGCTCAATCAGGTTGAGTTCATCGGGGGGCAGGTAGGGGCCAAGTTGGTTGCGCCCCATGTCTACGCCCCAGAGTGCCCCAGTGTGGGGGTGGAAGGTGATCCCGACACTGTTGCGCAAGCCGCTCGCAAAGATCTCCAAATCTTCGCCGTTGGGGGTCGCCCGCAACACCGCCGCCCGCAACGGGGTATCTTCCTCGCATGCATCACACGACGAACCGATACTCACATAGAGCATGTCATCGGGGCCGAAGAGCAGGGTTCGGGTTCGGTGATTATACAGATCGGTGCCACCACTCGGTAAGTCATCAAGCACAGTTTCGACGACGCGGGCATGGCCATCAGGCCCAAAATCGCTCAGGCGTACGACCCGATCCTGGGCGGCAGCGTACAATTCGCCCTCGAAGAAGGCCACGCTATGGACGTGGCGCAGCTTTTCGGCGATGACTTGGACTCGGTCGTAGCGCCCGTCGTCGTTGCGGGCGATCAGGCGCAGCACCTGATCGAACCCGTCGGAGGCCACCACCAGACTGCCATCGCTAGGATCATAGGCCATAAACCGGGGGCGGATCAGGCCACTGGCGATCTCGCGCAGGCTAAAACCCTGCGGGATTTCGAGCGCAGCGGGCCAGCCTGGTTCGCGCACCGCAACATATCCAGGCGGTGGGCTAAGTGGGCGATCAAGCCCCTGCCGCCCCGGAGCAAACTGCTCGGCCCCTAAGCGCCCCAGCAACACCCGTGAAGCGCGGGGATTGTTTTGCAAATACTCGAAACGGGCACGCTCAAACCATTGGGTCAGAACCCGTTGACCGCTGCTGTTGGTTTCGAAGGCCGGGATGGTCAAGGGAAACCCAAAGAGGGCCAGGCTTTCGGCTTCGCTTTTGCCGGGTTGCCCGTCAAACTCAAGCCCATTCGCTCGCCAGTAACTCAAAAAGGGTTCACAGAGGTTGCGCTCGGTCTCGCTAAAGAACCGACAACCGGGATCGGGTTCTTCGGGTGGGGTGGCCCGCCAATCGCGGCCTTGCTGGTTCAGGGCCAGTACCCCAAGATGGGCTAGTTGCACGTCGTAGGGCGCAGCCAGGTCGGGATGCAGTTCGAGCCGGGCGCGCTCGAACCACTGGACACGGGCGACCCCGGTTTCGTCACGCTCGATGCGCTGATCCGAAATCGCCTGCCCGAAGATCGGCAAGCCGCCATGCTGACGCCAGAAACTGGCGATCCGACCCTCAACCCGATAGCTATTCGGGATGGGTTGGGTTTGGGCTTGGACGGGCACGGCCGTCAAAGCTAGCGCCAAGGCCAAGAAGGCCAGCAGGGAGGATTTAAGCATCATGACTTCCTTTGCAGTTTATCTCAATGGAGCGGCCGTAGGGACGCAGCAGCCGTAGGGACACAGCGTGCTGCGTCCGCTGCGTCCCTACGGCCTTACGCTTGCACTTGGGCCAGCAGCGTATAGCCTAGGCCGCGGCGGGTCTGGATCAATTCGGCGTCGGGGGCGGCCCGGCGTAGCGCAGCCCGTAAATTGCTCACCGCCCGATCAAGCGCCTCGGCGTCAAGCCCCGGGTCGTAGTCGCGCCCCCAGATTGCCTCGGCACAATCTTCGCGGGTGACTAATTCGCCCAGGTGGCGGTACAGTTTCAGCAATAAACGGTGTTGGCTGGGGGTCAGTTCGAGGGGCTGCGCTCCCAGCAGAAAGAGTTGGCTCCGCTCATCAAAACGCAGCCGCGAATGGGGGATCATGGTTGGATCAGGATCCAGAAACCGCAAGACGTCACCGGCTGCCCCTAAACTGATCGTATCCCGATGACTGAGCAGATGCGGCCCATTGACCGGCTGCCCATTCACAAACGTTCCGTTGGCGCTCCCGGCATCGTGCAACACATGGCGCGGCCCTTCGCGCACAATCCGGGCGTGCAAGCGCGAGACGGTCTGGCGTGGCACGATGATGTCGCAACCGGCGGCGCGGCCTACGGTCTGCGTTTCGCTCGCCAGTAACAACTCGGCCGGCGTAATATCGTCGGCCAGGGCGATCAATCTGGCAATTGGCAGCGACTCGTTTGGCATGGGCGTATTGTACCGCGATTCGCCTGTGCTACAATCTGTACGAAATTGCTTGTCGCGGAGTACCCATGCTCGAGCCTGGCACGCTTATCCAGCAACGTTATCAGATCGTGCGCCTGATTGGGCGTGGCGGCATGGGTGCGGTCTTCGAGGCAGTTGACCGCCGGTTGCATAATACGGTCGCCCTGAAGCAGATGCTCGGTGAGGCGACCGAGAATGCCGAGGCGTTCGAGCGCGAGGCTCAGATCCTGGCGGCGCTGCGCCATCCAACCTTGCCCAAGGTGATTGACTATTTCCGCGATCCGCTCGGGCAATTTTTGGTGATGGAGTTTTTTGGCGGGGCTGATCTGGCGGCGCTGCATACCCGGCGCGGCGATGCGTTTCCGCCCGCCGAGGTCTTGGCCTGGGCCGATCAACTGCTCGCGGCGCTCGAGTATATCCATACCCGCCGCCCGCCGGTGCTCCACCGTGATATTAAACCCCAGAACATCAAACTGACTCCCGAAGGTCAGGTGGTGTTGCTCGATTTTGGGTTGGCCAAAGGGGCCGGGGCTGGCAGTCCGGCCAGTTTTTTTGGCTATACGCTGCAATATGCGCCGCTCGAACAGATCGAGGGCAGTGGTACCGAGCCGCGCTCCGATCTTTATTCGCTGGCCGCGACGCTCTACCACCTGCTGACGGATCGCCCCCCCACTAGCGCCCCGACGCGCGCTGATGCGGTGTTAGCCGGGCGACCCGATCCGCTCCCGCCCCTCACCGCCCTCTGTCCGGCCCTGGGGCGCACTCAGGCCGAAGCGTTAACGGCCGCGCTGGCGCTACGACGCGATGAGCGCCCTGGTTCGGCGGCGGCACTGCGGGCGGCACTCAGCAGTGGCCCCGCCGATCCCCCAACCCTGATCGCTCTACGCAACACGCCCCTGCTTGCCCCCGCCCCGTCCGCCCCGTCCGCCGATCTTGAACGCCCGATCAGTCTGAGTTGGGAGCAGGTGCGTATTGCGGCCCAGGCCCAGAGCGAGGCGGTGCTGCGGGAGTTGGCTGGCACGCCGCGCCGCCCTGGGGCCTATCTCGCTGAGTTGTATGCGCCTCGTGCGGGCGCTGTGGCCGAACTGGAAGCTTTTCTGGCGGGCGACGCGGGCGCGCTGCTGGTGCTCGGTGAGTCCGGGGTTGGCAAGACCTGTCTGCTGGCGGATTGGGCCGCTGCCCGCCGCGAAGCCGGTGACGCAGTCCTGTTTTATCGCTGTGGTGGCTCGCTCGGCCCCGAACTCGAACGCGAACTGGCCCGTGACCTCGGGCGGGCCGTCCCCGAACTGTTGCCCCACGACCTGAGCGAGATCGCCCGCCTGGCGGCCGCCTCGCGGAGCCGGTTGCTGATCATGCTTGATGCCCTGAACGAGCATCGCGGTGGGCCGCAGACTGGCCCCGAAACGCTCCTGAAACAGGTGGATGCCCTGGTTGGGCGGGTGGCCGGACGCCAGGTGCGCTTTGTGATCAGTTGCAACAGTGCCACCTGGGGCCAACTCGAACGCGCCGGGGCCACCCGCCTGTTCTGGCGGGCCTACCACCAGACCCGCGAGGGCGAGTCGCATCTGCACCTGGGGGCCTTTAGTGCCAGCGAGTTGGCGACGGTCTATCCGCGTTACCAGCACGCCTTTCAGCTTACGACGCCCTTGGGGCAACTGCCCGAACCGTTGCGCGAACGCCTGCGCCGCCCGTTGCTCTTGCGTTTGGTGGCCGAGAGTTGCCGGGGTGGGCCGGTTGCCGGGGCGGCCCGTGGCCTGAGCCTGACCCTGTTTCGGCGCTTTTACGATGAGCGGGTGCGCCAACGCCGCGAACAGCTTTTTTTAGATGAACTGGCGGCCGAATTGCTGCGCCGGGGAGCCGCTGCGGCACCTTTGCGTGACCTAGCCCGCAACGAACTACTGCGCGACGAGTTGCTGAGCGACGAACCCGACTCGACCTATACCCGCTTGCTCGATGCCGGGATTCTGGCCGAGGTCAATGGCACGGTCTTTAGTGGCGAACTGGTGGGCTTCGCCTATGCCGAACTGGGGGCCTATGTGCTGGCCCGGCAACTGCTGCGTGATCAAGCCGCCCGCGACGGCTTGCCGGTGGCGCTCAATGGCTTGATGAGTAGCACCCGCAGCTTTCCGCTTGCCTACGAGATTGCCCGCACCACCCTGTTAATCGCTCGTGAACCCGCTACGCTCGTGGCCCTCGCCGAAGCCCCGTCACTCGAATTGCGTGAACTGGTGGCCCAGACGCTGCTGGCACTGCACGCCGATGAACCCGAAGCGGCCGCCGAGTTGATCAAAGGGTTGTGTAGCCATAGCGCCGATGAAGCGCGGCGCACTGGCCTCAAGGCGGCCTACTATATTGGCCCCGCCGCCCGTCCGATCTTTCTCTGGGCGGCTAGCCGTGGTGGGCCGGCCCTGCGACGGGTGACCCGCGATACGCTCTATCTGATCTGGCGGAGTGACCCCCAGTTCACCTATGGCCTGTTGCGCGAACTGGTGAGCAAGGTGGGGCCAGGGACCCTGCGTGATCTGCGGGCCATGCTCGAGTTTTTCTTCGAGCTTTCAGTGGTGATCTATATCAACCATCCCGAGCGCCCCGATGTGCGTGATACGACGGTTGACCTGTACTACGAACTGGCCCGCCAGCGCCTGCACCTCGATATTCTTAATACCGGGCTGTTCGGCAAAACGATCGAAGACCTGATCTTTCAGGCGGTTGCCAGTGCCTTCTCGCAGCCGATTCTCGATACCATGCTGATGGCCGAGGTGGTGCCGGTCGAGCAGTTTTTTGGCTTGCCGCCCGAACAGCGGGCGATCCTGGTGCGGGTTGCGCCGCTCTTCGATCCCGCTACCCCGCTGGCCCCTTACCAGGGCGAACTCGCCGCGCTCTTGCAAAGCGACGTTCTCTTTTTCAATCTGGTTGCCATTGCCCAACTGGCGATCCACGCGACCGCCGATCTGTCTGCGACCGAACCAGTTCTGCAAACGCTCTACGAACGCCTGCCCGCGAATGGGCGGCTCTGGCTCCTGCTGAGTTTCAGTGTCTTGTTGCCTGGGACGCCCGCAGCCTGGGCACCGCTAGTCGAGCAACTGACCGAGCGTTTATTCAGTCAACATCCCGAGGTAGTCTATGGCGAGGTGCCGAGCCAACTCCAGCGCCTCGACGATATGCTGTTGCTACCCTTGGGTCTGGCCTATGGCAAACTCGGCCAGACCATGCCGTTGATCGAACTGCTGCTGCAAGACGGCCTGTTGCGGGGCGATGAGCGCCAGGTCGAGCGGGTAGTCGCAGGGTTGGCGGCAGTCGGCTTTTACTATCCCGAGCCGGTCTTGCGGCTGTTGGGCGACCTGATCACGGCTAGTCCCGAGCGTTTGCCCGCCGCGCTGACCCGCACCCTTGCCACCATGCGCACCCTGCACCTCGATGCCACCGACGCCTTGATGGCCCGCCACGGCCTGGGTGATGAGGTCCAGCGCCAGGTTGCGGCCGCCGCTGACACCGAACTAGTGCGGCGCTACATCTACTGGCTCGGTCTCTACAATCAGGTGGTTCACTCGTGCCTGTACTATCCCAAAATGCGCCGCCAGATGGCAATGGGGGCCATGGAGATGCTGGCGCGGGCCAAGGCCCCCCAGGAGTTCATCGGTACCTATACCGCAACCGTCTTTCGGATGTTGCGTGAAGCGGGCTTCCGGCTCAGTGAATGGACGACGCCTTAACGCTGGCAATCAGCTTGCCAACTGCCAAGGGTCGGATGATAGCCGCCCTTCCCATCGGGATCGAGCCGCACATAACTTAAACTGGCGGTATAGTTGCGCTCGTCGCGGATTTCGTTCCAGCTATAGGCTCGGCGTCCCTCGTCGCGCAAGTGGCGGGTCCAGGTGCCGGTATTGAAGTAGTAGCCCGTGCGCCCATCAGGCAGTTGCAACGGGTTCTCGGTGCCATCAATCGAGCCGTGGGTGTGGCCCATGACCACGGTCGTAATCGAGGGATCGGCAGCCAGCACGGCCCGCGCCGCCTGGCGATAGGTGTCTTCGGCCATGGCCCCACCCAGGATCACGCCCCCATCAGGGCTGGTGATCAGATCGTCGGGATCATCGAGTTGTAGGCCCGCGGCGGCACCACCAAGCATCAGGCCCATGGGCAGATCGCCATCACCATGCAGGGCTGCCGCCAGTTGGGCGCGCCGCTCGGGGTTGCTCAATTGGGCCTCGACGGCAGCCCGCAGATCAGGGTCATCAATCAACGAGGGCAACAGTTCCAGGGCCGCATCATCACTGAGCCCGAGATCATCATCGGGGGATGCGCCCAACAGTGGGGGCAGGCCACTGGTGATCAAGAAGCGCACCACCAGCCCGATTGCGGTGGCGGTGAAGATAAAATCGTTGCGTAGCCCCAGTTTGACCACCCGCAAGATCGGTTTGACATTATCAATAAACCAGCGTTCCTGCTCAAGCTGGTTATAGACCTTATCTACAAACAGCGTGCCCCAACAGCGCTTCAGGCGGCGCACGCCAAACTGGTCTAGACCAAACGGTTGGGCCATGCGATCCCCAAACCGATTGGCCTTATCGTGCTCGTGGCCGTGTTCGATATGCACCCGCCCCTGTTGGCCGCGCCCCACCGTATAACTATAGGCGACCCGGCGCAGATCGCCCCAGGCCCCCGGCGGATAGATTGCATCAAACAGTTGGACCCAGACCCCCGGCCAGAGCATGTCAATATCGTGGTTGCCGGCAATAATCGTGACCGAATTGCCTTCGCTCATAAACCGCCGCAACCCGTCAAACACCTCGGGGTGCCCCGTCGAACGGCGCGGCTCCTGGCCCATAATCACCCTGGTGCGCTGGATCGACTCGGCCTGGGTACTACCGAGTCCATCTTCGGGCGAGGCCAGCCCAATTTCGGGCAAGGTCTGGCAATACTCCAGAAAATCGCCTGCAATCACCAGTTCGACCGGATCGCGGCCGCTACCGATCCGATCCAGAAAACGGGCGAACTCAGTTCCGGCGGTAAAATCCTCAAGTGGATCAAGCTGCCCATTCGGTAACCAACCCGGCCCCAGGTGCAGATCGCTCACAACGTAGACTACTCTGTCCATGTGGGCAGTCCCCGTAGCAGCCCCGGCGGCTCCACCGCGCCGAGACGTATGGATGCGGCCTATTGTAGCGTATTTGGTCGGGATTCTGTTTACCCGGCCAACAGTTCATCGGCGGCCGCGAGCAGGGCCGCGATCCGTTCGGGGGGCACGGGCGGCTGTTTGCTGCGCAAATATAGTTCGAGCGCCCGGCGCGGGGTCAGGCCATCTACCAGTTCTTGCTCGGCCCCGGCAATCCGTCGCCGCCCTTCGCGGGGCGTTTGGATCACTACCGCCGCCACAAAAAAGGCCCCGGCCTCTTCGAGCATGGCCCGCACTGCCTCTTCGCGCAGATCGCTGGTCTGGCTGCGTTCGGCTTGCAGTTCGACCCGCACCACGGCCTGGCGCAGATCGTGGCGGCTGATCAGCGTGCGCACCTGGCCAAGCGGATCGCTGCTGGCCCGCACATCCTTCTCGATACTGATGAAGGGTCGCGCCCCCAGATCATAAAACTGCCAACTGGCCCGGCCTTGCTGGATCGTCACCAGTACACAGCCCTTTGGTTCATCGCGCTCGCCAAAATCCACCCGGTCGAGGCTGCCGGGGTAGACCATGGGCGGATCGTGACTCAGGGCCTGGTGCTTGTGGATGTGACCGAGCGCCACATAGGCGATGCCGGGCTGGGCCATGACTGAACGGGGCAAAACAAGATCCTGTCCGAGGGTCATGGCCCGTTCGGCCCCCAGTTCGGCCCCATCCAGGCTGCCATGAAACGCGATCACCGCTGGGAGGTTGGGATCAAGCTTGGCTGCACTCTCGACGATAAACCGTTCGAGGCGACGACGCAACTCGTAGTCCAACTCGGCCATTGAAGCCCCGCGCATCTCGTCGCGGGTCAAGAGCGTATGGCGCGTGACCCAGGGCACGGCAATGACCTGGAGTGGGCCAGCCAAGGTCTGGAGCCGATGCAGTTTTGGGCGATCGGCAATCGTCACGCCCTCAACCCCAAGCGCATCGAAGATCTCGACCGAATGGGCCCGTCCAGCGGCGGGCGAAATATCGTGGTTGCCGGTCAGCATAAAGACCGGCACCCCTGCCGAACGTAAGCGATGGATGCGGCGGGCAAATTCGCGCTGGTGGGTTGGATTGGGCGAGCGATTTTTGTAAATGTCGCCCGCAATCAAGACCAGCGCGACCCCTTCGTCTAGGCCGAGTTGGATGGCTGCATCAAGCCGTTCCAGGTAATCGTTCAGGCGGCTATGCATGCCCGTAACGGGATCCAGTCGCCCATAATTTTCGACCCCAAGATGCAGATCGGCCAGATGCAGAATCTTCATGCTTCAACCCAGATAATTAAAACCGGAAGACGAGACTAATCATCCCCATGATTACCGCCGAGCCCACAAACGAAAGCACGAGCACAATCACGGCCTGGGTCTGATTACGCAGATTCATGCTCGACTGGACGGCCAGGTAGCCATAAAAGATCTGCACCAGCAGCAGCAGAATGCCCACAATCGCGGCCACAAAGCCAACCAAAATGTTGATCAGCGGTACCCAGGCAAACAGGTTGACGACCAACCCGATCACGGCCCCAAGGACAATCAGCGGCGCGATAAAGAGCGAAAAGGTATAGGCGACCTCGTCCCAGGTGCCACTGCCGCCATACATGTTCTTGCCCAGAAAATAGACCATGCCGGTAAACACAAAGAACTGGGTCAGGGCGGTCAACAGGCTCCCAATCACCCCACCAATACTGGCATTGGGTGGCCCGGGCAGCAACGCGCCAATCAGGCCCAGTACCGCCGAGACCACGGCAGCAATCCCAATGTAGACTCCGGCGTTGGCCATCGTGCCCCGGTGTTCATAGCGCTCGAAGGTGGGCACACTTGGGTTGGAAATCACATCACGGCTCTGGGTGACCATCTCGGTAAGCGACGATTGGCTGATCATGGGTTTGGTTCCTTCCATCTACTGGCGGCTGGCGACACAGCCTTGATCCACCACTCACAAATAAGCGCTTCGGGTTCATCCACCGCAACAAGATGATGCTCCAGGCGGTGCAATGAGGTGTCGCTAATCATACGATCTTTGAGCGTCAGGGGTTGCAAGATCGCATTATAGCCGCTTTCGAGGGTGTGGCTAACGTGATCCTAGGCTGTGGTTTTACACATTACCCGGCTTTATCCCACACTATCCCACACTATCCCACATGAATCCCTCATTGCCATGGGATAAACCTGGCTCGCTATGCACCCACCTGTCAGCCGTATCTGGTATCAACTGTCAAGAGTTTTTAGCATGCATGTTCGATTTTGGCAGGGATCCAGACGGTCTATGCTATACTTACAGGTATGCCAAGCTCCTTTAGCCAGGATTCCGCTATGCGCGAGTCAATCGTCTACCTGGATCACGCGGCCACGACGGCCCTCGATCCGGTGGTGCTCGAAGCGATGTTGCCCTATCTGGCTGGCCCGCCGGGTAATCCGTCGAGCATCCATCAGTATGGGCGGGCGGCGCTCCAGGCGCTTGATGATGCCCGCGAACAGGTCGCCCTGATCCTGGATTGCTCGCACCGTGAAATCATTTTTACCAGTGGCGGGAGCGAGAGTATCAGTTTAGCGATCAAGGGGGTGGCCCTGGCCCAGCGTCAGCGGGGTAACCACCTGATTGTGAGTGCGATTGAACATCACGCGGTGCTTCATGCGGCCGAATATCTGACCCGCTTCGGCTTCGAGTTGACCGTGCTACCAGTTGATCCTGCCGGTCTCGTCAGCCCGGCTGATCTGCGGGCCGCCCTGCGCCCGACTACGGTATTGGTCTCGGTGATGTATGCCAACAACGAAATTGGCACCATTCAGCCGATTGCCGAACTGGGGGCGATCTGCCGTGAACACGGCGTCTTGTTCCATACCGATGCGGTGCAGGCCCCCGGTTGCCTGCCCCTGGATGTCGATTCGTTGCAGGTTGATCTGCTCAGTCTGACGGCCCATAAGTTTTATGGCCCCAAAGGGGCTGGCTTGCTGTATCTGCGGCGAGGTGTCCCCTTGCTACCGCAGATCAGTGGTGGGGCCCAGGAACGGCGGCGGCGGGCCGGCACCGAGAATGTCCCTGCCATCGTGGGGCTGGCCGTGGCGCTAGCACGGGCCGAAGCGAGCCGTCCCGCCTATGTGACCAGGATGACCAGCCTGCGCGACCACCTGATTGATGGCCTGCTCGCCCGCATCCCTGACTGTTGGCTCAATGGTGACCACAACCAACGCATGGCGACCAACGCCAACCTTGGCTTTGGCTGTGTCGAAGGCGAAAGCATGCTCTTGCTGCTTGATCAGGCTGGCATCTGTGCGAGCAGCGGCTCGGCCTGTACCTCCGGCTCGATCGAACCCTCCCACGTGCTGACGGCCCTGGGCCTGCCCGCCGACCGGGCCAACGGATCGGTGCGCTTCTCGCTGGGGCATAGCACCACCCCCGAGGCAATTGAGTATGTGGTTGCGACGATCCCGCCAATGATTGAGCGCTTGCGGGCCGTCGCCCCTTGTCCACCCGAGGCCGTGGTCTTTGGGTAGGGTGGCCGCGTCCGCAGACGATCCACGCTGCGCTCCTAAGCAACAAAGCTCCATGGCCCCCTCGAACAAAACGCAGCGCGCAGATTGTCATTCCGCACGGACGACCCCTCGCTGCGCTCCTAAGCAACAACCTGCGTGATCATGGCAACCTACGGACAGCGCATCTCTGTCATTCCGAACGAAGTGAGGAATCTTCGCTGATTCTCGCTGAAGACCCCTCACTTCGTTCGGGGTGACAATCCTGGTTTCGCTCAGCACCACTGGCCGACGGGCCATCGGATCCTCCTAATGACATATCGGATGTCATCCCAGCATCACTGGCCGACCGGCCATAGGATACTCGGGGTGACAAGGCGGGCGGTGCAATGACATCAGTTTCGCTCCCCACTCTTGGCCGACGGGCCATCGCATCCTCGGGGTCACAATAATATCGAATCCCCCCGTGAGAACGTCTCGCACCGTAGCAATAGCGTAGGAGTCTTTATTATGGCGCATGTTCCCCTCAAGGTTGGCCTGATTGGCTACGGTATGGCCGGGCAGACTTTTCATGCCCCGTTGCTGGCCACGACTCCTGGTTTGCACCTGGCGGCGATTGCCAGTAGCAAACCGGATCTGGTGCAGGCGGATTGGCCCAATACGCCGGTTGTGGCAACCCCGGCTGATCTGCTAGCCCTGCCAGAGCTTGATCTGGTGGTGATCGCGACCCCCAATGCGACCCATGCGGCGCTGGCGGCGGCGGCACTGGCGGCAGACAAGCATGTGGTGGTAGATAAGCCGTTTACGCTCACCTTGGCTGAGGCCGAAGCCTTGCGCGCCGAGGCCGAGCAGCGCGAGTTGGTACTGGCAGTTTTTCATAACCGCCGTTGGGATGCCGATTTTCTGACCCTGCGCCAACTACTGATCGAGGGGCAGTTGGGCCGGGTGGTGCATTACGAGTCGCATTTTGATCGCTACCGCCCGCTGGTACGCGACCGTTGGCGTGAGCAACCCGGCCCTGGTAGCGGGGTCTGGTACGATCTTGGGCCGCACCTGCTCGACCAGGCCCTACAACTGTTTGGCCCGCCCGAGGCGCTTTGGGCGGATCTGGCGGCCCAGCGTGATGGGGCCGTCAGTGACGATTATTTCCACGTTGTTTTGCGTTACGGCCCGCTCCGGGTCATCTTGCACGCCGCGACCCTGGTAGCCGCCACCGGCCCACGCTTGATTGTGCATGGGACGGCCGGCAGTTATGTGAAATCCGGCCTCGATCCCCAGGAAGCAGCCCTACGGGCGGGTGAACGGCCTGACAGTCCCACCTGGGGTCACGATCCCAACCCCGGTACCCTGACAACCTATCAGGGTGACACGGCTCAGACGCGGCTTGTGCCGGGCCTGCCAGGAACGTATCCCGCCTTCTATGCCGGGGTGCGCGATGCGATCCACGGACTCGGCCCCAATCCGGTGCCGGCCAGCGAGGCCATGCAGGTGATGGCCTTGCTGGAACTGGCCCAACGCAGTGCGGCCGAACGGTGCGAAGTTACCCCTTAAAACACCGAGGAACGCTGGTTCAGGCGGGCATCAATCGTTTCTTGAATGGTATTGCGCACCATTTCGCTCAAGCCCAGCACCGTCAAGGGATCGTCGGCCTCGCTGGGGTCATACATGTCGGTGCGCAACGGTTCACAGAAGGTGACTGACCAGCGGGTGGGCAGTGGGATCACGCCGAGCGGGCCAAGCCAGGGGAAGAAGGGCGTAATCGGGAAATAGGGCATGCCCAAGATTTTAGCAACCGGCTCGGCATTTGCCAGCATCGGGTAGATCTCTTCGGCTCCCACCACGGCGACCGGAATGATCGGGGCGTGAGCACGAATGGCGGCCTGCACGAAGCCACCGCGCCCAAACCGAGCCAGTTTGTAGCGATCCTTATACAGCTTGCCAACACCCTTCAGGCCTTCGGGAAAGACGCAGACCAACTCTTCGTTTTCGAGCAGGTTGATCGCATTTTCGGGCAGCCCGGGCACCTGCCCAAGCGCAGCCAGGGCCGGGGCCACAAAGGGTAGGCTACTAAACCAGTTCAGGTGCAGACTGCGCATCACTCGGTCAATCTTGTCGGGATGATCTTCGGCGATCGCTGCCGCAATCATCGCCCCGTCCCAGGGCAAGACGCCACTATGGTTGCTGACAAGCAGCGCGCGCCCTTCGGCGGGAACGTTTTCGACCCCATAGGCTTGAACCCGCCACCAGGTGTAGTACATAAAATTTACGAAGGGGCGAGCGACCTCAATCATCTCCCGATCCATGCCATAAGGATCGGTGCTGTACTCGCCATTGAGGCGGCGCTTCACAAAGTTGATCTGTTCGTCAACCTGATAGCGCAGCACCATCCCGATGCCCTGCCAGAAATCAGGATCGAGGTAGTCTTTCAGATCGACACCCTGCAGGAGTTGATTGACCTTCTCGACCTGCTCTTCGCTCATGCGGCGCAGATTATCGCTGATCAGTTTCAGGCTACCGGCTGCCAGCGTTCCGAGATCGGCATTGCGGCCCTCGGCCTGTTCAGCGAGGTTCCGCACCTCGAGTTCGGCATCATAGAGCATGGCAGCCGCGCCACTGATGGGAATCTCGTCCGCGACCTGCACCTCAGCAGCCGGTTCGCTATCGGCATAGAGTGGCGCAGGAGCCGGATCGGCGACCGGAGCGGTAGGTGCCACTGCGCCCCGGCGGCGGCGGCGCGGGGCTGGATCGGCGGGGGCGGCGGTCTCGTTCATGATCTCGTCGGTCGGCTGCCCGTTGGGGCTCAGTTCATCAGTCATTCTTGGTAGCCTTTCGGCGATTAAGGAAACTGCGCAGCGCTTCATCGGGGTCATGCATCTCGTTCAAGGCCCCATTCGCAGCCTGGCCAAGCATCTGCACACATTCAGCCGCACTGTAGGTTGGCGACCACCCCAGTTCACAGCGGGCGCGTTGGGTATCTACCACCCAACTATGGCGCATAAAACTCAGGTCGAAGGGCCAGGCCCCCAGGACTTCACGATTGCCCAGGGCCAGGGCGGCGGTGATCATTGGTTCGAGCATGGTCGCTGGACGTTGACCTGCCAGCCGAATGGCCTGGGATAGACAGAGCGTATCGTCACTGGCGATGTTGATTGGCCCGGGCAGCGGGGTTACCGCAGCCTTCGCGAAGGCACGAGCGGCATCTTCGTGATGGAGTAACTGGAAACAAGGATCGAACCCGGTGAGCATACGCGGGTTGGGTTGGCGCAGATAGTCTACTAGGGGTGACCAACCACCAATCAGCGGCGCACAGCGCAATGTCGAGATCGCTATGCTTGGGTGGCGAGCGGCGAACTCATTCACAAACAGTTCGACCTCGGCAAAATCACGCAAAACGCCCCGCAGGCTGCCGCGGCTCACGGCACGACTTTCGCGAATAAAGGTCGGATTGAGCGGGCTTGCGCCATAGACGACCGTATGGCTACGCACAACGATCCGTTGGACTCCTGCGGTCGCACAGGCCCCGAGCAGTTCCATGGTTCCCAGCACATTGCGCTGCACGGCCTCTTCGCGCCCCATCCATGGTCCCTCGGCTCCGACAAAAGCCAAGTGAACCACCGACTCAACGCCTTCGCTTGTAAACAGTTCTGTCAACTGGCGTCCCGTCAGGCGCGCCTTGAGTAGTTCAGCCCGGCCGACCGGGGCTGGTGGGGTCGCCTGCCCCAACCCAATCAAGGTCACGTCTGGATCGTCACTCAGCAACTCGGCAACCCGAGCACCAAGCCGACCATCAATCCCGTTGATTAAGACTCTGGTCATGGTGTCTCCCCTGGCCCAATGATCCGTTCGCGCAACCAGACCTCAAGACTCTCGCGGTTCAGGTCAGAGTGATTGAGGGCGCGAAAGAGGAAGGCCAACTCGCCGGGGCCAATATCAGGGCGCAGAGATGCGCCATTGAGCGCAAGCAGACGCAGCAGGGCAAACAGGGCCGTGGCCTCGTTTGCGCCAAGAAACGGGTGGTTTTTGACGATCATGTAGACCATAACCGCACCCTTGCTGCATAGATCGGGGTAGAGTTCGGTGCCAAACATGACCTGGCGCGGCGCGGCGACTACCGCCTGCAACCGATCCTGGCTCTTGATGCCCAACAAGCCGCCATAACGTTCGACGGCAAAGGTGTGCAAATCAAGCAGGTCATCTCTGGTCAGATAATGCATGGGTGACTCTACAGCCCGGCAATCTGGCGAAAAGCCTGGTCATAACGGTCACTGACCCCGCTGGCCCAGGCCCGTAACTCAGGACTCATCGGACGGCGCAACAACACTTCGCGTTCGGTAAACACAATCTCGACTAACTCTTCGTCGGCAAGGTCCACAGCCCGTAACCAGCCCTGAACCACATGCGGTAAATTTTCGCGCTCGATGGTAAATGAACGAGGCATAGCGGCCCTCCGTAGCTTATCGGACCCCTTGTCCAAGCGGCGCAACGGGCAGCCTAACCCTCTTCGCGCTGACGCAAGTGCGGGAAGAGGATCACCTCGCGGATCGAGGGGCGATCCGTCAGAACCATTAACATGCGATCAATCCCCATGCCGAGTCCACCGGTTGGGGGCATCCCATACATCAGGGCATTCAGGAAATCGGTATCCATTTGATGGGCCTCATCATCGCCAGCGGCGAGGGCGCGGCCCTGTTCAAGGAAGCGCTGCTCTTGATCAAACGGATCGTTGAGCTCGGTAAAGGCGTTGCCGATCTCCATACCCGCGACAAAAGCCTCGAAGCGCTCGGTAAAGTTCGGGTCAGCGGGCTTGCGTTTGGCAAGCGGCGACAGTTCGACTGGATAATCCGTGATGAACGTCGGCTGGATCAGCAGCGGTTGCACACACTCGCTGAACAGTTCATCCACTTGCTTGGCCCAGGTTGGCTTGGGATCGATGCGCAAACCCGCAGTCCGCATCGCGGCCTGTAGGGCTTCGAGGGTCGAGGCGGTGCGCATGTCAATCCCGGTCTGGGCCAGAATCGCCTCCGCCATGGGCAGACGCGGCCAGGTCGGCCCAAAATCAATCGCGTGGCCCTGATACTGGGCTACCGTCGAACCATTGACGGCCAGCCCCATGGCCCGCATCAGATCTTCGACCAGCACCATCATCGCATCATAATCGGCGTAGGCCTGATAACACTCCATCATCGTGAACTCGGGATTGTGGCTGCGATCCACGCCCTCGTTCCGGAAATTCTTGCCGATCTCGTAGACCCCCGGGAAGCCCCCGACGATCAAACGCTTGAGGTAGAGTTCGGTCGCAATCCGCAGATAGAGCGTTTCGCCGAGCGCATTATGATAGGTTGTGAAGGGTCGGGCCGCCGCGCCGCCATACAGCGGCTGCAGCACCGGGGTTTCGACTTCGAGGAAGCCCCGGTCATCGAGCACGCGGCGCATCGCGGTGATCGCAGCGGCGCGGGCACGAAACACCTGGCGCACCTCGGGATTCACAATCAGATCGAGATAGCGCTGGCGGTGGCGCTCTTCGACATCTTGCAACCCAGCCCACTTCTCGGGTGGGGGATTGATCGTCTTGGTCAAGAGGCTCAGGCTGGCCACAAAGAGTGACGGCTCGCCTGTCTTGGTGCGGCGCAGCGTACCAGTCGCCTCCACAATATCAAAGCTATCGAGATCATCGCGGAAGCGCTCGAACCAGGCATCACCCAGATCGGCGCGACTCAACCAGAGCTGGATCGTGGCACTGCCATCTTCGATATGGGCAAAGGCAATCTTGCCCATGACCCGGCGGGCACCCACAATGCGCCCGGCGAGGGTCACAGTGGCACTCGCCTCGGTCAACTGATCGAAGGCCGCGAGTACTTCGGCAACCGTATGGGTGCGCGCGGTATGGGTCGGAAACGGCTCGATGCCCGCTGCCCGCAGCCGCTCAAGCTTGGTCGCACGTTGTTGTTGCAGATCATTCAATTCCATGATCTGAATTATACCATTGAACAAAATACGCCCTTACCACGAAGAATGGCGCATAGTACAGCGCCCGTCAACATGCACCGGTGGGACGTAGCATAATGCTTCGGCTCGCAACTTATTTGCCATGCTGTAACTTTTTTATGCCAAATGTTGCCGTCGCTACGTTTGACGCCTTATATTTGCAATGCTATGATATGCAACATCACACCTCGCTAATTCATGCTAGAAAGGCGGAGTAGGCGCATGGAAGATCAGGTCATCGCCATCCGCGAGATTTACTGGAACATCCCGCAGCCGATTGGGTCGGTCTTTCTCTACGGCCTTATTCTGGCCACGACGGTCGTTATGACCTGGGGCATCCTGCGTGATATTGCACGCTGGCAAAAGGGTCGCCCCGATGCACGTCTTGATCAGATCCAATCCCGGGCGATCGAAGCCCTGGTGCAGATCTTCGGTCAGAAGAAGGTGTTGCGTGATCGCAGTCCAGGGATGATGCACGCCTTGATCTTCTTCGGCTTCCTGGCCCTCTTTATCGGCACGGATATTATTGCCGTCGAAGAGGACTTTACGCTGCCGATGATGGGTGAGCAGGCCGGCAAGGTGCTGGTAGGCGGCTTCTATCAAGCCTACGAGTTCATCATGGATCTGCTCGGACTGGTCTTTGTGGCCGGGGTGAGTTGGGCCGCCTGGCGGCGCTATCAGAAGCGCGAGGCGCGGCTCGATAATCGCCGCACCGATGCCTGGGTGCTCGGGACGCTACTCTTCTTGGGTATCGGCGGCTTTTTGATCGAAGGGTTGCGCATCGCCAATCAGGTGATCGAGATCCACGATGCCAACGGGGCCGTCATCGCTTCGGGTGTGGTCTACGAGCAAGCCTGGGCTAGATTGTCTTTTATTGGCTTTGGCCTGGCTACCTTCTTCAAGGCGATTGGCATGGGTGATGGCAATAGCCTCTTCGCCCTCGGGCTACACCAGGTGCTCTGGTTTACCCATGCGGCGGCCACCGGGGCCTTCATTGCTACCCTGCCCTTCAGCAAGTTCAAACATATCTTCTATACGCCCCTCAATACCTTCTTCCGTGATACGACTCCGCACGGCTCGCTCGAGGCCATTCCCGCCCTGGAGGCCGAGATCGAGAAGGATGAGCCGAAGCTGGGCATCGCCACCCTGGCTGATCTCAGTTGGAAGCACCGCCTAGATCTGGATGCCTGTATGCGCTGTGGGCGCTGTCAGGCCAACTGCCCGGCCTATGCCTCGGGCTCGGATCTGTCGCCCAAGTACATTATTACTAAGCTGCATGACCTGATGCGCCAGGAGCCGATCCACTTCAAGGATGGCACGGTCAAACTGGCGAGTGAGCTCGACGCTGGTGAGCACGGCGCTGCCGAGGGTGAGGGCAATGGTAAGCTGGATGTCGAGACCATCCCGCTCTATGGCAACCTGTTCACCGAGAACGAGCTCTGGAGTTGCACCACCTGTTATGCCTGTGTCCACGAGTGCCCGGCGATGATCGAGCATGTGGATGACATTGTGGGCGCACGGCGGCATCTGACCATGATCGCCAGTGAAGTGCCCCAAGGTGTCAAGCGGGTTCTCGAAGGGATCGAGCGGGCGGGCAACCCCTGGCGCTTGCCGCAACGCGAACGTACCGCCTGGGCCGATGGGCTGGACGTGCCAGTGATGGCCGACCTCGAAGAGGCTGAGGTGCTTTACTGGGTTGGCTGTGCCCCAAGCTACGACGAGCGCAGCAAACGGGTCGCACGGGCACTGGTGCAACTGATGCAGCGCGCTGGGGTCAACTTCGCCATTCTCGGCGAAGAAGAGACCTGCAACGGCGATCCCGCCCGCCGCATGGGCGAAGAGATGCTCTTTCAAGCCCAGGTTCAGCAAAATGTCGAGACGATGAAGCAGTACAAGTTTAAGAAGATCGTCACGACCTGTCCGCACTGCTTCAATACGATCAAGAACGAGTATCCCCAATTTGGCGGGGGCGGCTACGAAGTCATCCACCACACCGAGCTGCTGGCGGGCCTGGTGGTCGAAGGCAAGCTCAAGCCGACCGTCAAAGTCGAGGAAAAGGTCGTCTATCACGACCCGTGTTACATCGGGCGCTACAACGACATCTACGATGCGCCCCGTGAACTATTGCGGAGCATTCCAGGCGTGGATCTGGTTGAAGCCCCCGAACGCAACCGCGAGAAGGCGATGTGTTGCGGCGGTGGCGGTGGCAACGTCTGGCTCGAAGGCTGGGGCAAAGAGCAGGTCAACTACATCCGGCTCGAACAACTGACCAAGGAAGAACCCCAGACCCTGGCCATGAGTTGCCCGTTCTGTATGGTGATGTTCGAAGACGCTGCCAAGAATACGGGCCGCGACGAGAGCCTGAAGCGGCGTGATATTGCCGAACTGCTGCTCGAATCGGTGGGCGAGCCGTAAGATCCTCGGTCGCAATTGGGAACTACGACAAGGCCCAAGGATCATTCCTTGGGCCTTGTCGTAACGTTGCTCTCTGAATGTAGTTAAGAAAACATTACTACTAATGCTGCTTTACGCTTAAAATGTTATCGTAACCCTGTAGCGTTATGCCTTAAAATCAGCCTTGCACCCTAGCTTCTTCTTACCTTCACTGTGCCTGTTTGCCCAGGAAGGTCTTACCTATCGTGCCTATCCAGCATTGGTGCCTCGAGAGCGCCGATTATCAGCCAGGTTTCGCCAGACCTGCGCTACAAGCGATCGCGCCAACCATTTTACTGGTTGAGGATGATCCCGCCGTGCGCGGTCTCTTGCTGCGTTTGCTCCGACGGCAGGGCTACCTGGTGATCGAAGCCGCGGATGGCCGCATCGCTAAAGATCTGGCCCAACAAACCCCAAACCCCTTTGATCTGCTGCTCACCGATGTGATAATGCCCAATCTGAATGGGGTTGATTTGGCCCAGGAGTTGCGTGCCCAAGGCAAGGTCAAGGCCGTGCTCTTCATTACCGGCTTTGCCGATGAACTGTTGAATGGCACGCCCAACGAGCACGTGCTGTACAAACCGTTTGCCCCCTCCACGTTGCTGGCCTGGATCGAACAGATATTAGGGCAAGTGTGAGCAACGATACCCTGAACCCCAACCTGGCCCGTCGCCTCTATGGGGCGTTAGGGCCACTGATCGGTCTGACGGCAATCTTCGAGCGCCGGGCCAAAGCACTGGCTCTGGCTGGCTTAGCCCTGGCTCCGGGTCAGCAGGTGTTGCAGGTGGGGGTTGGCACTGGCGTCGAACAGGCTGCGCTGCAGCGCGCCGTGGCCCCAACCGGGCTTGTGGTGGGGTACGACCTGACTCGGCGCATGCTCGAATTGACCCGCCGCCGGGTCGCAACACCACTCTGCGAAGGGAATGTGGCCTGGCTTCCCTTTGCCGATCAGCAGTTCGACCGGGTCTTTTCGGCCTATGTGCTCGATCTGCTACCCGTGGCCTTGCAGCCCATGGCCCTGGCTGAGCTACGGCGGGTGCTGCGCCCCGGCGGGCGGCTGGTGCTGATCCACATGACCACCGGCCATGACCGCTTCAGTCAGTCCTTTGTGGCGGGCTGGCAACTCGCGTTTCGGCTCAATCCATGCCTGGTCGGGGGCTGTCGGCCAGTGCAATTCTACCACCAACTGATTCAGGCTGGGCTGAGCGTCGAACGCCAGGTCGCGGTCGAGTTGGGCTTCCCGAGTGAAGTGCTGATCGCCACTAACGCATAAACTCCCAGGGCGGCGTCTGGCGCATCACCTGTTCTTGCTCAACCGCATGCACCCGGGTAACCAACAGTTGACGCAGTTCGGGATCATCAAACGCATGGGCCAACGCACTGATCCCACCGCTATCAGTTGTCGCGGTTGGTAGGTGGAACGAGGGATGGGGCTGTTCGGGGCCACGATAGAGCAACCCGGCGTCGGCTAACTCGTTGAGGGCCGACTGGACTTCCCAGGGTGGCTCTTTGAGCCATTCACTCAGACTCAGGCTATCGTGACGCAGCTGGGGGTGCTGATAGACCACCAGCAACAGATGCAATTTGAGGGTGCGATCAACCCGGCCAGGGGCGATCAGGCTGGCACAAGCCGCACTGAGCCGGGTGGCCTGTTGGGGAGCACGCCGCGCTTCGGGCCGCGCCGGGCTGGACGGAGGCCGCGATGGGTTTGCCGGCATGCGGGGCACGTCGCGGGCCTGAACCGCCGGTGCATGCTCAAGTGCCGGGTGGATCGCAGCGGGTGGCTGTTCCCAGATGATCATGATCGCCCCGGTCAGCCCAAGCGGCCCAGCCGAGGGTGCCGTGCCTACAAACAGCGGGCGGGCAGGGCGACCCGGCAGGCACAGATCGAGCGGGCGCGGACGCAACGAAACCGCAGCTCCAAGCAGTGCATCAAGCGCAGGCGGCGGCACCAGCAAGCCTGTCCCTGGTTCACGTAACGGCAAGAGGGCTGCAACGGGACGCCCAATCGCTCCTTGACGATCCTGCTGGATCAGGGCGGCCGCATTGCTATTCAGGTAGGTGACCAGACCATTGGCATCAACGGCAATGACGGCATCGCCCGAACCATCAAGAATGGTGCTGAGCAATGCCGCTCGGGCACTGGCCTCGCTATCACGGCTGTGCCGTTCCACCGCCATGCTGATCGACGCTAATAGTGTAGCCTCATCAAAGGGCTTGACCAGATAGCCATACGGGGCTGTCGTACGGGCACGCAGCAGAGTTGGCTCATCGGCGAAGGCCGTCAGGTAGATGACCGGAACATTCAGGTGGGTCAGGATCTGGGCAGCCGCTGTAATCCCGTCCATCTCGCCGCGTAGGCGGATGTCCATCAGAACCAGATCGGGGCGCAGATTCAGCGCCTGACTGATCGCCTCACCACCCGATCCGGCCACGGCGGGTACACTGTAGCCATGACTCGTGAGCAGGCTCTGTGTATCCATGGCGACCAGAAGCTCGTCCTCGACTATGAGAATGCTGGTCATGATGCCTCCGTCCACAGGATTACTGCGTGGACGCTTGGGAGCTAGTTGTCCGGTACTGTGCTACCTTTTGCACTGTTAACTATGCAGTATAAATACGGGACCAGGCTTTTGTTGTAAAGAAGTCTCAACCGGGGTGCGTAGGCTTGACACAAAAATGCCGCAGTTCGGTGGATAACCCACCGAGCTGCGGCAATCTAAAATCCAAAACCCACAATCGAAAATCGAACTACCCGGCCCAGGACATAAACAGGGCATTGATGCCATAGGCAACCGAACCGGCGACCCCAACAGTGATGATGGCGGCCACAAACTGGGCAGCACGATCCGAAAGACGGGCCAGACCACGCGTCTGCATGGTGGACATGCTCTGCTGCTTCGTTACATCCATGGGATGCCTCCTTGCTTTGGGCTACAACTGCTACGCGGGAAATACTTGCTTTACCATAGCATGGCTCTCTCCCCATAAGCAGCGAAGCACTGCCATGTGTGAATGGGGATTTTTTCCTTTTTCGGTCGGGAAGGACTTCAGGATGGACTGCATTGGGCCGTATTCGGGTGATCAGAGTGGCCCTGGATATGTTATGCTTCAGTCTACCGCGCAACCAACGCACATTCGGTGCGTATATGAAGTACACACGCTGGCGTTACACTCGCCTTATCGCGAAGGAGTCAACGATGGTTGCTGTTGTCCTGGGTGCCTTTGTCGGCATCGTCGGCTGGTTTCTAGTTCGTTACATCTTGCTCAGTTTTTACACGGTTGATCAGAATGAGCGGGCGGTCAAGACAATTTTTGGGCGCGCCGAGCGCCTGCCCCCCTCGGCGGGCAACGATGATCCCTTTACCGAGTATTTGCGCCCCGAGGAGCGGGAGCGCTACCGGTATCCACAGTTGCGCGTGATCCAGCCCGGTGGTCCCTACTTCAAGTGGCCCTGGGAACGGATCTACAAGGTTTCGATTGCGACCCAGACGATCAACATGGCCCTCGATCTTGAAGATCCACGGGCGAATGCTGGCGGACGCGTGCTCGAAGCCGTGACCAAGGATCAGCTCAATGTCGGTCTGAAGGGCCAGATCCGCTATCGCGTTTCTGAGCGCCATTTGTATGCCTACCTGTTTGGGGTCAAGACCCCGGTGGTGCATGTGATGGGCTATTTCATCTCGATCCTGCGCGAACGGATCGCCAATTTCGAGGCTCCAATCGTTCAAAATGCGCCCGGCACCCTGGGTTCACAGCCCATGGATGCCAGCGCCGTCAGTGGGGTTTCGCTCAACGACCTGCGCAAAAATTTGCGCGACCTGAACGAACATATGGATCGCGAGTGTCTCTCCTCGGCGGCGCGCTATGGGATTATCCTTGATGCCTCGCTGATCACCGAGATTGATGCCCCGGGTGAGGTCGAGTCGGCGATGGCGGCGATCAATACGGCCCATAACGAAGTTTCGTCTGATATTAGTCTGGCCCAGGCCGGCGCTGACCAGACGATTGTGCAGTCGAAGCGGGCGGTTGAGATCGAGACGCTGAAGGCTCAGGCCGAGGTCGAGCCGCTGCTGGCCCTGGCCGAACAGTTGAGTGCGCTCCGCAACAGTGGCCCTACCGCGCTGCCGTCGTACCTGCGCAATGTCCGGCTCGGTCTGTACCGCCAGGCTGACCGTGTGATCATGGAGGTCGAGCGATGACCGGTTTTCTACTCTTTGTGGCTTCGGCCGCAATCACCTTTGTGCTGGCCTTCATCTTCGTGCCGATGATCATTGGGCTGGGTAGCTTCTTTGGCCTCTATACCGTCGTGCGCGAAGGCACCTGCCAGGTCTTTACGCTCTTCGGCAAGGTGATTGGGGTCATTGACGAGCCCGGTCTGCACATTCTGCCCTCGAAGCTTGGCCCGTCGGCCTTTATCGTGAACTTCTTCGGCAAGCGTACCGTGATTGATATGCGCCTCGATCAGCGCTACCTGCGCAGCCAGCCCGTCAACTCCGAAGAGGGTGCCCCGATGGGGATCGGGGTCTGGTACGAGATGGCAGTCAGCGATCCGGTGTCCTACCTGTTCAAGAATGCTGACCCCCAGGGTTCACTGGCCGCCAATGTGAGCAATACGGTGGTGCGTACGCTGAGCAATATGCCGCTTTCGGATATGCTCGAAGATCGCCACCCGATGAGCCAGGCAGTGCGCACCGAGGTTTCGCCGAAGTCGCAAGAGTGGGGCTATCGGCTGGGCTCGGTCTATATCCGCAAGGTTCACTTCCGCGATGCCGGTATGATCCGCCAGATCGAAGCCAAGGTGGTCAACCGCTTGCGCCAGGTGACCTCAGCGATCACCCAGGATGGGGTCAACCAGGTCAGTATCATCACCAGCACCGCCGAGCGCCAGGCTGCGATCGCCTTTGCCCAGGCCCAGGCCATCCGGCCCCAAATCCTCGGCCAGGCCTTGCAGAAGATTAGTGCTGACCCCGAAGTCGCCGAAACCCTGTTCCAGATCCTCGAATTGCAGAATATTTCCAATAGTAAGGCTCGGGTGACCTTTGTACCGCGGGCCGCCGAGGATCAGATGTTGCCGAAACTGCTCGCCGCCAGTCCTGAAGATGATCATCATACGATCCGCCGTTAGCCGAGGAGTGTATGTCCGAGTTGCGCGAATTGCTCGATTTTGCCCACCAGCTCGCCTGGCAGGCCGGCAAGCTCACCCTGCGGTATTTCCAGGGTGAGCTTGCGGTTGATCAGAAGGCTGATGCTTCGCCGGTGACCATCGCCGACCGCGAGGCCGAAGCCTGGATGCGGGCGACGATCAGCGCCCGTTACCCGACGCACGCGATTCTGGGTGAAGAATCAGGCTTGAGCGGGGGCGACAATGCCACCTACCGCTGGATTCTTGACCCGATTGATGGCACCAAAACCTTCGTGCGCGGCGTGCCGCTTTATGGGGTGATGGTCGGCCTGTTGCGCGAAGGCGAACCCGTGCTGGGCGTGGTCAATATGCCCGCCCTCAACGAAGTGGTCTATGCGGCTCAGGGCCAGGGCTGCTTCTGGAATGGCCGCCCTTGCCAGGTCTCGAATACCACTAGCCTGAAGCAGAGTCTGGTGGTGGCGACGATTGCCCACGGCTACGAAGCCTATGGCAAAGATGCGGCCCTGGCCCGCCTGCTGGCTGACTGTGGCCTCTTTCGAACCTGGGGCGATTGTTACGGCCACCTGCTCGTTGCTACCGGGCGTGCCGAAGTGGCCCTTGACCCGATTATGAGTATCTGGGATGCGGCGGCCCTGCTGCCCATTTTGCACGAAGCGGGTGGTAGTTTTAGTGATTGGCACGGCAATCCGACGATCGAAGCCGCCGAGGCGATCAGTACCAATGGCCTGGTGCTGGAAGAGGTGCTGGCCTGTATTCGGGCGGCGTGAGGAATCGTTCACATGAGCTTGATCGTTTGGCAACCGCCCGACCGCCGGGCTGAAGCCCTTGCTGATATGCCAAGCCCTTCGGGCTCATCAGAGTCGGTTCGCTGGTAGCCCGCAGGGCTTCGGGTAGCAGGCAGGGCTTGCCATGAAGCACAATCCAAAACCCAAAATGGTATAACCCTATGATGCGTACTGCAACGATCAGCCGTAGTACCGGCGAGACCGCAATTGAGTTGGCTTTGAACCTTGATGGGAGTGGGCAGACCGAAATCGCCACCGGCCTTGGCTTTCTGGATCATATGTTGACGCTCTGGGCGCGCCATGGCCTGTTCGATCTGCGGGTGCAGGCCAATGGCGATCTGCACATTGACGACCACCATACCGCCGAGGATACCTGCATCTGTTTGGGGCGGGCGCTTGATCAAGCCCTGGGCGAACGGCGCGGGATTGTGCGTACCGCCCACAGCTTTGTGCCCATGGACGAGGCGCTGGCGCTGGTGGCGGTTGATCTTGGCGGACGCCCGTATTGTGTGGTGCAGGCCGAGTTCGTCACCCCACGGGTGGGCCAACTTGGAACCGACCTGATCTTCCACCTGCTCGAAAGTGTCGCCAGCCACGGGCGGCTCAATCTGCATGCCCAGGTGCTCTATGGGCGCAATGACCATCATAAGGTCGAGGCGATCTTCAAGGCGTTTGGGCGGGCCCTCGATGCGGCCACCCGCCTCGATCCGCGCCTGGCTGATACGATTCCGAGCACGAAAGGTGTGCTCTGATGGCCTTTACGATTGCCCTGACCATCAGTTTTGTGCCGGCTTTTATCTACGCGGCGATTGTTTACTGGCTCGATCGGTTCGAAAAAGAGCCGCTGCGCCTGCTGATCGGGGCCTTCTTCTGGGGCGCGTTTGTCGCCACGATGGGCGCGATTATCTGGACCTCGGTGTTGCAATTGGGGATTGAGTTGCTGGTTGGCCCTGAGTTTGCCGATGTGGCCGGTACAACCTTGCTGGCCCCGATTGTCGAAGAGGTGCTTAAAGGGCTGGCCGTCACGATCATCTTTCTGGCCTTCCCCGACGAGTTCGACTCGGTGTTGGATGGGATGGTCTACGGGGCGATCACCGCGTTAGGCTTCGCGGCCACCGAAAATGTGCTCTACCTCTTTTTTATGGGCTACGGCGAGGGTGGCTACGAGGGCATGTTCACGCTGTTTGTCTTGCGGGTGATTCTGGGTGGCTGGGGCCACGCCGTCTATACAGCCTTTTTTGGGGCCGGCTTGGCGTTGGGCCGCCTCCGCCCAGGCAAAGTTGGCCGGGTCGCCTTCCCATTGATCGGCCTGCTGATTGCGATCTTCCTGCACGCGCTCCACAATACCATGGCGGTCTTTTTGGGCGAACTGTTTGGCCTGGCCGGGTTGGCAGCTTTATTGTTGGTGGACTGGACCGGCTGGGCGATTGCGCTCGGGGTGGTCTTCTGGGCCTTACTGCGCGAACGCAACTGGATGCGGCTCTATCTGCGCGAAGAGGTCGCGGCAGGGTTGATGAGCGAGGTGCAGTACCGCGAGGCATGTTCGTTACGCGGGCGGTTACTGCCCCGCTTCTACAGCCACGAAACGCGCCGCTTCTACACCCTGTGCGCCGAGTTGGCCCAGAAAAAGCACCAACTTGCCACCCTTGGCGATGAGCGGGGCAATGCGGCGCGGGTTAAGGCGCTGCGCGCCCAACTTCAAACCTTGACGAGTCGCTAGGCTAACACGGTATGGTGCGCGGGCTTTGGCCCGCGCACCATACCGTGTTAGCCTACGCGCGTCCCACAATTAGGACAGAACAGGGCCGTGCTGGGCATCTGGAAGTTGCACACCCCACAGATCTTCTGAGTCACGGGCGGTGGCGTCACCGGGGCCGACTCGTCGCTGATCGGCACCTGCTGCACACTCGGGGTGGCCTGCGGCGGCGGTGGCGGCTCGACAAATACCTCGGCCTGGGCTTCTTTCAACTCCTCTTCCTTGACGATCAAACTACTGCGCAATTGATCAATTGAGTTGGCTAGTTCGGCCAGGGTCGCCGAGTTGATCTGCCCGGCGCGCAGCAACTCGAACGCCCGCTGCCCCAACTCGTTCAATTTGCCATCAATGTCACGCCGCAGATCATTCGCCTCGCCCTGCAACCGAGTCGTCTTCTGAAACTTCTCGGCCTCGAACTTGGCCCGGTCAACACTCTGGTTGATCTGCCTGCCCAGTTGATCAAGGAACTTCATACGAGGGTCTCCCTCTCCCGTTGTTGCTTGCTACGATTGGATCGCCACCTTGCTTGCGTTGGGTGACGCTCTTCAGCTTTGACGCCTGGATCGTGTCTTTGGATGCAGTGTGCCAAATTGTAGCATAGCGCATCACGGCTTTGATACCGATGGGGAGACCGAGCAGGGCTGATGCAACGCCCGTGCCGTGGGCGTGAACGCCTCGGCTATGGCACGCGAAGGCCACCTGCGTGGCCTGATGAGCCCGCGCAGGCGGGCTTTGCACAACCAGCCCGAGGCTTGAGCCGCCGGGGAAGCGGTCTTTGCAACAGCCCTGCCTGACTATCTGTTATAGCTATACTACAGTTACCCGTAGTCCTATAACGGATAGCTACGCAAGTACTATGGACGCTTTTTAACCAAGCGCCTACCATAGACATGGCAGTTGCATTGCACCACTCCGTTTCCACCGAAAGGAGCTGCCGTGACGCAGTTCATCGCCCCCGCCCCCACTCCCGAGCCACTCGCCCATCTGTTCATCCTGCTTGAACGCTACCGTGAGCGCTTTCCGGTACTTGGCGAGGAACTCGCGCGTCAGCGAGCACTGACTCAGGCTCTGGCCGAGCAACGCGCCCAGGCCGAGCAGGCATTAGGGGCCTGGCGAGCGGCCTTAAGCCAGCGTTGGACCAGTGAGGTTGCCGCCTATCGTTGTTTTAGCCGCGTCTTGCGTCAACTTGCCGACTATGATGGCGACAGTGATGCGCAAGTCCGGTTGCTGGTAGCCACTGGGACGACTGCTGCTCACACCCCTGCGGGCCTGCTCCAAGAATTACGCCGCCTTGATGTATGGCTCGGCTTGCTGCATCCCGCCCCGGCGTTTGCCAAAGAAGCCCAGGCCAATCTCCGGGAAGCCGCTGACCAGCTTGAGGCGACCCTGAACCATTGCAATCAATGCGAGCTAGCGCGGCACGCTTTGCTGGTCGAGCAGCGTTTAGCGGCCAGTTTGATTGAGCACTGTTACCAGCGTTCGCGCCGCCTGCTAGCGCATCATGCCTTGGCCGAGGATGTGGCAATCCTGCCCGATGCCTTGCCCACCGACCGCGCTGCTTAACTTTGGCTTCTCATGCGAACCGGGCGGAGCGTACGCTTCCGCCCGGTTCTGCATTACCTACCCTGCTGCCGCAATCCCCTGAATACCCCCCTCGGTGAGCTTGCGGGCATCAATCAGCTTGTCTACCTCTTCGGCGGGCAGCAAGCCCTTTTCGACCACGACCTCTTTGATCGTTTTGCCGGTCGCCATCGCTTCCTTGGCAACCGCGGCCCCGTTCAGGTAGCCAATCACCGGGTTGAGCGCCGTTACCAGGATCGCATTCTTGGCCAACCAGCCCTCGGCCTTCTCGCGATTGGCGGTAATCCCCACCACACACTTGTCGGTGAAGGCGTCAATTGCCCCAATCAGGACATGCATCATCTCGAACAGATTGTGGGCAATGATCGGCATCATCACATTCAGTTCGAGTTGCCCAGCCTGGGCCGCCAGGCTGACGGTCAGGTCGCAGCCCTGCACATGGAAGCTGGCCATGTTCAGCATTTCGGCCAACACCGGGTTGACCTTGCCCGGCATGATTGACGAACCGGGCTGCACGGCAGGCAGGCGGATCTCATCAAACCCGGTGGCTGGCCCCGAACTGAGCATGCGGAAGTCGTTGGCGATCCGGGTCAAGGTAATGCAGAGCGTGCGCATCGCCGCCGAAAAATCGGCCGGATCAGCCATACTCTGCATACTCTCGAACAGGTTGCCCGAGCTACGCAAGCCCTGGCCGGTCAACTCCGAAAGCTTTTCGACCATGCGCTGGTGGTACTCGACATGGGCATTCAGGGCTGTGCCGGTGGCCGTACCACCAATCCCCAGGCGGCGCATGCGCTCAGCCGCAACGACAATGCGCTCCATATCGTTGCGCACCGCCAACGCATAGGCCCCAAACTCTTGGCCGAGGCGCACCGGCACGGCATCTTGCAGGTGGGTGCGGCCCGACTTGACCACATCATCAAATTCGGCCGCTTTGGCTTCGAGTGCATCGGCCAGATCGTCAATCGCTGCCAACAGTTCTGGCAGCCGCCAGAGACAGCCGAGACGAATCGCGGTTGGAATCGTATCATTGGTGGACTGCGCCATGTTGACGTGATCGTTGGGGTTCACCGGCTTCTTGGGATCATTAAGCGTATAGCCCATGATCTGGTTCGCCCGATTCGCGATCACCTCGTTCAGGTTCATATTGTGCGATGTACCCGCCCCAGCCTGGAACGGATCAACCACAAACTGATCGGCATGCTTGCCCGCCAGCACTTCGTCGGCGGCCTGCATAATCGCCGCCGCCAACTCGGGTTCGAGCAACCCCAGATCACGATTGACTTCGGCTGCGGCCCGTTTTACCGCCGCCTGCGCCCACACAAACGCCGGATAGGGCCGCAATCCACTTACCGGGAAATTCAACACCGCTCGCTGCGTCTGCGCCCCATAGAGCGCATCAGCCGGTACTTGCATTTCGCCAAGCGAATCCTTTTCGATCCGAAAGCTCTCGGTCATGGCCTAACTCCTTTAAGCTTGCAACGTTTTGCGGTCAAAACGCGACGCCTGAGCCACAAGGCAAGTCTGAGACAACGCTGATTGTAGCATATGCGGTCTTGCCAACTGACCGGCGACGGCGCACAATAGGGGGGCACATGCCCGATAAGTGGCCCCAAGGCCACGTTCATATTAGGGCGATGTTGCCACCACCTCCGAGGCCAATGCATACTCTGCCGACTAGTTTAGCGCCGCTTCATGATCACCTGGCCCCCCACCAGGTCGATCTGTTGCTGCGCGATGGTGACTTACCTGCAACCATGCGGGCCGAAGTAGCGGCCAGTTTGCGTGATCAATTAACCGCCAGTGCGGCCTTTATTCCGGCTCGGATTGTGCGAACCCAATTGGCAAAGCCCCAACCCGCTCGGGTCAGTGGAGCCTTCTGGGAAGGCAGCCTGCTGTTTGCCGATCTTTCGGGCTTTACGGTGCTCTCGGAACGCCTGAGTGTCCTGGGACGCCAAGGGGCCGAAGAGGTCACGGCGGTGGTTAGTCGGCTCTTTGATGCGCTGATTGCTGAAGTCCACGCCCGCCAGGGCATGTTGCTGAAGTTTGGCGGCGACGCCCTGACCGCCTTTTTTGATGCCGACCAGTTAGGGTTGAGCCATGGGGCCGCCGCAGCGGCGGCAGCACTTGCGATGCAACAGCGTATGGCCGCTTTTGCCAATTTGCAGACGCGGGCTGGCTCGTTCACGCTAAGTCTGCGGGTGGGTGTCCATAGTGGGCGGGTGTTTGCGGCCGAAGTTGGTGATAGTGCCCATATCGAACTGGTCGTGACCGGCCCCGAAGTGAACCGGGTCGCCCTGGCCCAGGAGATTGCCGCGCCCGGGCAGGTGGTCGTCACCAATCAGACGGCGGCGCTCATCCCCGATGTGACCTTGCGCGGGGCCACCAACGGCTTTCATCTGCTGACGGCCATGCCCGAACCATGGCTACCTGCGCCGCTGCCCGACCCCGTGACCCGCAACGGCCCTGATGATTTGGCGACCCTGGTACGCCTGGCAACCGAACTGGTGGCTTTACGCCCCTACCTGGTGCGTGATCTGCCCCGTCGCTTCCTTGAGGCGACTGAGATCGGGTTGGGCGAGTTCCGCCCCGTCAGTGTGCTCTTTGCAAATATCCATGATTTTAGTGCTATTCTGGATTACCTCCAGCACGACCCGGAACGCGCCGCCGCGATCTTCAATGCCTACTACCGGCGCACTCAGGCGGTGGTTCACCGTTACGATGGCATCGTCAATAAAGTGGACATGTACACCCACGGTGATAAGCTGATCGCGTTGTTTGGTGCGCCCAGCGCCCACGAGGATGATCCCACCCGGGCGGTGCGTTGTGCGCTCGAGTTGCGGATCGCCCTAGCCGAAGCCAATCTCGAAGTGTACGATCTGCTCGCGGCGGTGGCCGCCCCTGCTGATCCTGCCACGCCGCACCAACTTACCCTGGCCCAGAAGATTGGCATCAATACCGGTACGGTCTTTGCGGGCCGGGTCGGTGGCGCGACCCGCTATGAGTATACCGTGATGGGTTCGGCGGTGAACCTGGCCGCCCGCCTGATGGCCGCCGCCGACGATGACGAAGTCTTGCTCTCGCCGAGTGCGCGGGCAGCGGTTGCCAACCAGTTCGAGCTTGAGGATGGCCGCCCGCTGCAACTCAAGGGGATTGCCGAACCTGTAACCCCGGCCCGCGTGCTCCGTTTTCTGGGTGGAGCCACCACCCGCGAAGATGGCGGCTCGGCCCTGATGCATAGCATTCCTTTGATTGGGCGTGAGGCCGAGTTACAGAGTATGTTGAAGGCGGCCACGGCCGCCCTCAATCGCCGGGGCCGGGTGCTGGCCCTGATTGGCGAGGCTGGGGCTGGCAAGAGTCGGCTGGCCGAAGAGTTGATCCAGCGTCTGATTATTTCGAGTGTCACCGCCGATAGCGAGCCGGTACCCTCGTTTGCGATGCTGATTAGCGAGTGCCAGAGCTATGAACAGCGCACGCCCTACGCCGCGCTGCGTGGCCCACTGTACAGTGTGCTCGGCTTGACCGCCGCTACCACCCTTGATGATCCCCAGAGCCTGGCTGCTCAACTTGGGCTAGGGGTGCTGCAACTGGTGCCCGAACTCGAACGGTTTGCGCCCCTGTTGGCCGATGCGCTGGGCAAACAGGTGGCCGATACGCCCTTGACCGCCTCGCTCAGCCCCGAACAGCGCCACGACCGCCTCCAGGATCTGGTGGTCGCCGTGATCACCGCCGCCGCCGAACGCGAACCGTTGCTGATTTTGGTCGAAGATGCCCATTGGGCCGATCTGCCCAGTCTTGACCTGATCGCACGGCTGGCCGCGATTGCTGATCAGTTCGCGCTCGTTTTGCTCTTGACCTATCGCCCCGAGCCACCAATTGCCGCTCCCTGGGATGGCTTGCCACTGACCCATCGCCTGCGCCTGGGCGAACTCTCGGCGGCCGATAGTACCACCCTGCTTGCCGCCCTGCTGGAAGGCGATCCGCCAGCGGCGATCTTGCCCCTGCTGGATCGGACCCAGGGCAATCCGTTTTTTATCGAAGAGTTGGTACGCGCCCTGATTGCCAGTGGGGTCTTGCAGCGTGATGACGCCGGAATCTGGCAAGTCGCTCGTAACCTTGATGAAGTCGAACTACCCAAGAGTATCGAGGGGTTGTTGATGGCCCGGCTCGACCGGCTCGATGAACCCCGGCAAGAGTTGGTGCAAGTTGCTTCGGTGATCGGGCGGCGCTTCCAGCGACCGATTGTCGAAGGCGTGTATGGCGGCACGGTCAGTCTTGATGAGAGCCTGCAACGACTGGTCAGTTACGAACTGATCCAGGCCGAACAACTCGACCGGCTGCTGGCCTACCTCTTCCGGCATGCTCTGTTACGGGATGTCGCCTACGAGGGGATTCTGTATGCACGCCGCCGGGTATTGCACGGTCGGGTAGCGCGGCGGATCGAAGAGTTGGGTGGCACCAATCTGGATGATCGCCTGGCCATCCTGGCCTGGCACTATTTACAGGCCGAAGAGCTTGAACCGGCGCTCGATTACCATCTGCGGGCGGCGGATCAGGCGGCGCGCCGCTTTGCCAACCGTGATGCCCTGGCGCTCTATGCTACGGCCTTGACCGTAGCGCAGCGCCTGGCCGACCAGGAGATGCGTGGGGCGCGTGATGCCGTGCAGGCCCTCATCCACGAACGCAGCGGCGAATTGCGCTTGTTGCTCGGTGAATATGACGAGGCCGAGAGCCATCTGCGGGCGGCGCTTGAACGTAGCCCGCTGGCAAGCGAGGGTTGGTTACGGCTGCATCGGCTGCTGGCTAGTCTCGAAGAGCGCCGCTCACGTTACGACGAAGCCTTTAGTTGGCTCCGGACGGGGTTGGCCCGGGCGACGGCGGCCCAGCGTGAAGAGACCGCCCGTTCGTATCTGCTTGGGGCTGGGATCTACTACCGCCAGGGCGAGTATCAACGGGCGCTAGAGTGGGCACGCATGGGTCTGCGCCTTGCCGAAGAGGTAGACAGCCAGGCCGATCAAGCCCATGCTCTCAAACTGATTGGCAATGTCTATGCCGAACAGAGCGATCTCTCGGCTGCGATCCAGGCCCTGCAACAGGCCCGCGAACTGTTCGATGCGTTGAACTTGCCGAGTGGGCTGTGTGATACGCTCAACGACCTGGGGGTGCTGGCCCTGCAATTGGGGCGCTGGGCCGAGACGATCACCTCGTATGAGCAGAGTTTGCAGATCAGCGAGGCGATTGGTGATGTCCAGGCCGTCGCCCGTACCTCGAACAATCTGGCGGTGGTGCTGGTTGGGCGTGATCAACTTGAGCGGGCCGGTGCGCTCTATCAGCATAGCAGTGCCATGTTCGGGCGGATTGGATCGGCCCTCGGGGTGGCAGTCACCACCTATAACCGGGGCGAAGTGTTACTGCTGCAAGAGCGTCCAGTTGAAGCGCAGTACCTCTTTAGTGAAGCCTTGACCTCGCTTGAGCAGATCGGGGCACGGGCCTTTTTGCCCGATGCGCTGCGTCTGGCAGCCGAGGCAGCCCTGGATCTGGGTGATCTTGAGTTGGCAACGACCTATGCGACCCGTTCCCTGGTGGTAGCTGAAGAACTGGGCATGGCCCTCGAACAGGCCGTAGCGCGGCGGACCCTGGGTCAGATTGCCCTGACGGCCCAGGATCTGCGCACGGCGGCCCTCCAACTTGACCAAAGCAGCGTTGCCTTCACCGAACTAGCTAGCCGCTATGACCTGGGCAAGACTCGCTACCAACAGGCGCGTCTGGCGCTGGCAGCCAATGACCCGGTGGCGTTTGCGAACGCGAAAGCCGAGGCGATTGCAATCTTTACCGAGCTCGATGCGCCTCGTGACCTGACGCTGGCGTTGGATCTATGAGCCAAAGGAGGCCCCTCATGCGTCTCGTTCGCCCCCTGACTGCCCTGATCTTGTTGGCACTCCTGTTAACGCCACTGGCGGCCTATCCCACGCCGGGGGTGGCCCTTGCGGCGCTCAACACCCAGGAGGTAGATCCAGCCCAGACCCGTACCGCCTTGACGCCCTATATCGAACAAGAGGTCTTTGGGGCCACCCAGAACGACACACCCGAAACCGCCGAACGGATTGGCAACCCGGTCGAGTTGCGCTGGACCCAAACCGTGAGCGGTACGATCGGCCGGAGCAACGATCTCGATTTTTATCAGTTTGAGTTGACCCGCCCGGCCTCGCGGGTGCAGATCCGGCTGAGCAATCTGCCTGCCGATTATGACCTGATTCTGGGTGGCGGGGTCAAACGCGAAAATGGCACGTTTGTGCCGCCTCCTGGCTTCGAGGAGGGCTTGCCTGGGCTCGAAGGGATTACCGCAATTGGGGGCAGCATCCGTTCGATTGGGGGCAGCATCCGTTCGATTGGGGGCAGCATCCGTTCGATTGGGGGCAGCATCCGTTCGATTGGGGGCAGCATCCGTTCGATTGGGGGCAGCATCCGCTCGATCAGTGCGGCACCCGGTACCGCCGACGAAGAGATTGACAGCTTCCTCTGGCAGCCGGGGATCTACTTTGTGGCCGTTGGGGCTGCCAATGGTCAACTCAGCGAGCAACCCTATCAGATCGATCTGATTGTGGATGGTGGCGCACTAACGATGCCGCAACCCTCGCCTGAGGTCGAAGTTACGCTTGCGTTGCCCTGGTATGCCGAAACACCTGACGATATTACGACCCTCTATATCTACCACCCGGGTCGCCTCGAGAGCGTCTATGGCGAAATGGGCCAGATGCAGGTCTATACGATCACGGACGTGTTGATGAGCTTGACCGGGGCCTATGAGTTCGCACCCTACCCGATGAACCTGCCCCCTGAATTCGGGGTCATCCTGGATCTGAGCCAACTGACCCCGGTGATTAGCGGAACCCAGACGATCACGGATGTGTATGACCTCTGGGATCGCAACCCATCCAACCCGTTCTATGCCAACTATGTGGCTGGCTTGATCCGTAATGTGATCAAGGCTGCTACCGCCCCTGAGCCTGGTGCGTCGGGGCCCAACCCGGCCTTCAGGCTTGATACAACCTTTGAGGGCGCGGGTGTTACCTTCCCGAAGGTGCGTAACATTGTCTTGATTGGCGGCGACAATATCCTGCCCTTCTTCCGCTTGCCCGACCTGACCGAGATCGCCAACGAAGCCGACTATCTGGCCTATACCCGTTCGATCTACAACCAGCATATGATCGATCCGGATAGTGCGTTAGCAGCGGCGCTGCGTTATCGGATGTTGCTGAGCGACAACCCCTATGGTACCGAGCAGCCCTACAACTTCTATGGTGCGCCGCTGTATCTGCCGCAACTAGCCGTCGGACGGATCGTTGAAGATCCGCTTCAGATTGCGACCTACCTGCGCACCTATCAGAATGGCTCGACCAGCGACTTCCAGATTGATGCGACGTCCTATTATGGTGGTGGTGAGCCTCAAACTGCCGAAGAAGTACGTCTAGAACAAGAGTTCTTTGAGCCCACTCGCGCCTTCGTTAGTGGCTACGACTTCTTGATTGATCAAGCCGACGCCGTAATCGAAGTCTTGCAACGCACCGGCCTGACCCCCGACGACCTGACCGTGCTCAACAATGACCGGTGGGGCCGCAGTGACGTTGAGCGCGACTGGTTTGATGGACGCCTCTCCGAGTTTGATACCCCGATTCCGATCACTCGCACCCAGATCGGCCTGAACTCGGTCAATGCCCACTTTGACCACTGGCAACTGATCCCGGCCAGCGAGCGTGAGGGCACCTTCCCGGCCCTGCGTTTGCTAAGTCCTGAGTATGACGAGTTCTTCTGGTCGCAATACTACTTCGGTCAGGTTCCAACCTATTTCCGTACCACCCTCGGCTACTCGGTGGGTTGCCACAGTGGCTACAACATGATTGACAGTTCGATCATCCTCACCAGCACCCGCGAGATCAACCCGGCGAATTACCAGGCTGACTTCCCGCAAGCCTTTAATGCCCATGGTGGCAACTGGATCGGCAATACCGGCTATGGCTATGGTACCGCTGACGGGGTGGACTATAGCGAACGGTTGGCCGTGCTCTTGACTGAAGAGTTAGCCCGGGTTGAGCGTGGCTTTGATGGGCTGTCTGCCTATTCAAGCGTTGGCGACGCCCTTGTGCTGGCCAAGCAGCGCTATGTGCGTAACGCGACCAGCCTGAGTGAGTACGACTACAAAACCCTGAGCATCATGACGCTCTATGGTTTGCCCTACATGCGGGTCGCCTTCACCAACCAGTTGCCGCCACCGCCCGAAGATCCCCAACTAGATGGCAGCGTGCCGGTCGAGTCCCCTGCGCCGATTGGTATTGGTACGAACGGACGGGGCCAATTGACCCGCGAAATCTCGTTTACGCTCGCCATTTCGAACAGCGACTTTGTGCTGGTTGATCGTACCGGGAGCAGCATTCTTAAACTCAGCCCCGACAACTTCACGATTAACGATCAGTTCGTGGACGACTCATCAATCGGTGGGGCGCGAGTGGCCGAGAGTTCGCCTTTCAGCCAGACCGTGCGGATCTTCGAGAACAACCAGGTCGGTGTGCCGAAGTTGCCAACCTTTGCCTACGACATCAGTGCCCTGGCCAGCGATGGTGTGACTCCGCTCCGGGTGCGTGACGTGGTCTTCCTGGGTGGGGTCTATGGCGAAAGCGAGGACTTCAATCCGCAAATCACCCAGATCGTTACCGAGACCAATACCCCAATCATCAGCACCACCACCGAACCTGATTTCACGGCAGGGGCCGGGATCTGGTTCCCCGACAAGTTCTTTAGCCACAGTCGGGTTGGCGTGGGCGAGTTACAGCGTGACCAATTAGTGGTCTCGGCCGCCCAGTTTAAGGCTGACGAGAATGGCGTCACCGGAACCTTGCGCCCGTATACCGAACTAAGCTTCCGGGTGCTCTACGAAGACCCGAACGAGGCTCCGGCCGAGTTGCAGGCCGACCAGACCGCCCCAGTGATCGAGTCGGTCAGCATCAGTGAGGTGGTCACCCCAACGCTTGCGGTGGCGAATACAACGCCTCGTTCACTGGTCGAGGTGCTGGTCAGCGATGATGGCCCAGTGCTGGACGGCTCAAGCCTGAGCGAAGTCAGCCTGGTCTATATCGAGGATGGCACACGCTGGATCGAGCGCCAGTTGACCGAACAAGAACCAGGGCGCTACACCGTAGAACTGCCCCTCGCGGCGGGCGATGTACGGGTGATCGTACGCGCCACCGACCATGCTGGCAACAGCAGTTACTTTACCGCCAAAGGCAGTTTCCGCCCGGCCCAACCCGAGGTACAACCCGACCTTCGGATCTGGCTGCCGCTGATCCGTCGGTAATTTGGGCAAGCCCCAGGTTTTGGTATGGTTTGGCGGCGAAGCCGCCAAACCAACCATACCAACACCCCATGTGATGCGGCGAAGCCGCACTACACCCACCGCCGGAGGCGGACGTTGCAACAGCCCTGAGCACGCTCTGGGCTGTAACGATTCTTTTGCAAAAATATGCTAGAATAACCCTACTTGATATAGGGTATTTTCCCCGGATCATAGTGCATCGAATTCCTCACCTGACTCATCTCGGCGATCCTTATAATTCCACCTAGATCGCCGCCGCATCACCATTGGTCCCACTGCTTGGTTCGTGGACACAACGAAGGAGTTGTACGATGCAAGGGCTAGCTGATCTCACTCCCCTTCAGCAGGCCGCCGTCTGGACCGTCCTCGCCATCTCGATTATGGGCATTGTCTATGCCTTCTACCTGCGGAGCCAGATTCTGGCCGAGGATAAAGGCACAGCCAAGATGCAGGAGGTCTGGGGCTTCATCAAGGCGGGTGCGAATGCTTATCTCAGCCGGCAATTTCGGGTTATTTCCATCCTGATCGTCGTCTTGACCTTCGTGCTGGCCGCGAGCGTCTTTGTTGTGCCACCCACTCACGAAGCCAAAGAGGTGTTTGGCGATAATGCGGTGGTCGTGGTGGCGATTGGGCGCGCGATTGCCTTCTTGATGGGTTCGCTCTTCTCGTATGCGGTTGGCTTTGTGGGCATGAATGTGGCTGTGGAAGGCAACGTGCGGGTCGCGGCTGCCTCACGCAAGGGCTACAACCCGGCCTTGCAGATCGCCTACAAATCGGGGTCGGTCACGGGCATGCTGACGGTGGGTCTGGGCCTGCTGGGTGGCACGCTGATCTTCCTCTTCTTTGGAATTGCCGCCCCCGATGCCTTGCTCGGCTTTGGCTTCGGTGGTTCACTGATCGCGCTCTTTATGCGTGTGGGCGGTGGCATCTATACCAAGGCCGCCGATGTTGGGGCTGACCTCGTTGGCAAGGTCGAGGCCGGCATCCCCGAAGATGACCCGCGCAATGCCGCCGTGATCGCCGACCTGGTGGGCGACAATGTCGGTGACTGCGCTGGCATGGCCGCCGACGTCTTCGAGAGCTTCGAAGTGACCCTGGTGTCGGCCATGATCCTGGGTCTGGTGCTGGGCGATGCCGCCGCCGGTACGCTGTTCGACGGCAACTATGATCTGCGCTTCGTGATCTTTCCGCTCGTGCTCCGGGCCATCGGGGTGATCGCCTCGGTGATTGGCAACTTATTTGTCAAGACCGACGAGCGCAAGCGCAATGCGATGGCCGCCATGAACCGCGGCTTCTATATCGCAGCGGCCATTGCGGTCGCCGCCAGTGCAGTGGCAAGCCTCTTCTTTATGGTCGATCCAGTTACCGGTGCGTCGGACTGGCGACCCTTCCTGGCGACCCTTTCGGGCGTCATTCTGGCGATTGGTCTCGATAAACTGACCGAGTACTTCACCAGTACCCACTACAGCCCGGTCAAAGAGACCTCGAAGGCTTCGCAGACCGGGGCCGCGACGAATATTCTCTCGGGTCTGGCCCTGGGGATGGAGTCGAGCGTCTGGGCCGTCATGGTGATTGCAGCCTCGATCTTCAGTTCGGTCTTGATTTTCAGTGGCTACTCGGCTGATCCAACCGTTACCTTCACGGCGATCCTGTATGGCGTTTCGCTCACCGGTATCGGGATGCTGCTGCTCACGGGCAATACGATCTCGATGGACAGCTTCGGCCCGATTTCGGACAACGCCAATGGCATCGGCGAGATGGCCGGGCTGGATAAGAACGCCCGCAACGTGATGGACGACCTCGATGCGGTGGGCAATACGACCAAGGCGGTCACGAAGGGGATCGCGATTGGTTCAGCCGTGATCGCGGCGGTGGCGCTGTTTGGGTCATACCTGACCGATGTTGGCCGGATTCAAGAACCGCTGATCCAATCGGGGGTGCTGCAAGAATCTGACCGCCTGGTCGGGATCAACGTCGCAATGCCAACCGTCTTCATTGGGTTGCTGATCGGCGGCGCAGTACCGTTCCTCTTCTCGGCCCTGACCATCCGGGCGGTCTCGCGGGCTGCGGCCCAGATCGTCAACGAAGTGCGGCGTCAGTTCCGCATCCCTGGCCTGATGGAAGGCAAGGTGCAGCCGGATTACGCCCGTGCGGTGATGATCTCGACCACCGCCGCCCAGAAAGAGTTGATCAGTCTGGGGATTATTGCGGTGATGGTGCCGATCCTGGTCGGCTTCTTGCTCGGGGTCGAAGCGTTGGGTGGCTTCCTGGCCGGAATTATCCTCTCCGGTCAGTTGATGGCGGTCTTCCAGTCCAATGCCGGTGGAGCCTGGGACAATGCTAAGAAGTATATCGAAGAGGGCAACTTCGGCGGCAAGCATAGCGAACCGCATAAGGCTGCGGTGGTGGGTGATACCGTCGGTGACCCGCTCAAGGATACGGCTGGCCCGGCCCTCAACCCGATGATCAAGGTGATCAATCTGGTGGCCCTGATCATCGCGCCCGTGGTGGTGACCCTGGTGCCTCCCGGCGAACCACTCAGCATCGGCGTGATCATTGGGATGATCTTCTGCTTTGTGGCGCTGGTCTGGGCGATCTGGCAGAGCAAGCGCGAAACAACCCCGATGGCCGATCCCGCGAAGGCCCCGGCCGCCGCTGATTGATCGACCTGACCTACGAAGCACGGCTAAAGATCGCTTGAACGGCAGTGGGCGTGGGGAGGAGATCTCCCACGCCCATCTGTGTAATAGATTACTACGCAGGGCCGTTATAATCAACGTAGGCCGCGATAACCCCTACTGTGAAGGTCCCATCCGTGACAGATCGCACCTCATCGTTGAACCAGCGGGTGCGCCGCCTGCTTGGCACCGGGGCACTTGGCCCACCCCCACCCCCGCCTGATGCCAACGGCCACCTCCCGCATGATACCGGGCAACTCTTCGAGTCGCAGTTAGCCCGGCTCTCGCATGCGCTTCAGGATCTGCGAGCCATTGATCAGAAGCGCGAAGCCGAAATGCGCGAATTGCGGGCGCATTTACATAATGCCGATGCTCGCACAGCCCAGGCCCTGGCCGCAATTGATGCGCTGCTTGCAGCCGTTGAGCCGGCCACCGCCCCGGTGCAAGCCCTGCCGGGTGCCACCCCGTTCGAGCGCATGCGGGCCCGTAGTTTGGGCCAGAGCCTCGATCCTGCCCAGCGCGAAGCCATGGCGGTCTGGGTGATTGCGCTGCGGCGCATCCGCGAAGAGTTATGTAGCGAAGGTGCCTGAGTTGCACCATCAACAATGCTGGTAGCCAGCCCTGGATGGTCACAGACCATCCAGGGCTGGCTACTATGATCCCCTAACGGCGCGCCAGGGGCAGATAGGTCTTCTGCAAGGCCCTGTCGATCCTGATTACGGCCGTATTGTGCTGATCACTCAGCGACGTTGAACTGCTCAATACGCGCACCTGGGCCGGAACCGGATCACCTTGAGCGAGGGCTTGGACCCGGAAGACGATCCGGCGCACTCCGGGCGAGTTTTCGCTGAGCCGCGGTGCAACCCGTACGTTGCGCCAGGTCAGGGTCGTCCCGTTCACGCTAGGATTCGGCCCGAGATCGGTTTTGATGTAACTTACCCGGGGATCGATCGCGCTTTCGAAATCGAGGGTGAGCTCGCTTTCGGTGGGATTGACGATCGAGATCGTGTAGAAGATCGTATCATTGACCCTCACCATGGTTTTGGGCGTGCTGATGGCGATGGCGGGACGACTATCGGGCAAGCAGACGATCACCGTTGGCTCACTCGTTTCGTCCCCATCTTTGCGTGGGATCGAACCGTCAGGGCTGAAGGCCTCGACTTTGGGTTGCAAGGCTCCCAGCACCTGCCCGACCCGCAGGCGGATTTCGAGCACAACCTGGGCCGATGCAGCGTTACCTGGCTTCTGCGGGAGCGTCAGATCTGACCAGCGGATGATCGTACCCCGGTGGTCCTGACTGACGAGGGTCGCTGGTGGGAAGCCAAGACTGCCTTCTTGCGGTTCAAGACCCAAGGGCAAGGTCATGGTGACCACGGTATTGTTATAGGCGTGGCGATTGGTATTGACCAGTTTAATCGTGTAGAGCCGCAGATCATTCGGGTTGGCGCAGACCTCCTGGTCAATTGTGGGTTCGAGCGAAGCCAGTACCGCTACAGTAGCATTGATATTTGGCGTGTAGATGCGGTACTCATCGTCTTCGAGCAGCACTTGATAGCCATTACACTTTGTTGTGAGCGTAGGCGGCCAGCTATCACAGCCCTTCACGCCAGCCATCGCTTCGTCCGCAATGACCCTGGCTCGATTGCTGAAGGTGCCGACAATATCAGGGGCACGCACTACATACTGAACATTGGCCGTCGTATTGGCGGCCAAGCTCGGCAGGATCCAGCGTAGCTCGGTGCGATTGTTGCTTAAGCGCGTAATCTGGGGATTGTCTTTAATCCCACTGTTGGGAGCCATGCCCTCGAAACTCAAGTTCTCGTCCAGGACATCAATGATCGTCACATTGGTACGCGCCGCCCCATCAGCCGGGTTCTCGTTTTTGGTCGTAATGGTATAGGTAATGCGGTCGCGCAGACTAACGGTAGCAAAATCAAGCTTCTTGTTAAAGCTGATCAGGTTCGTATCAACCGGAGCCGTGCCACAGGTGTATTGGATCTGCACCCGCGTCATCGGGACGGTCACCACTAGATAGTCCAGCCCATTGAGCGGTGACCAGAAGCGGAACTTCAGATCGTTGTTGTAACGATCATTGGCGCAGCGGTTGGGATCAAGCACAGCAACAAACCGTACCTCGTAGCGTTCGCCCGGATTCAGGCGCACCCTGGGCCACTCGTAGGTATAGTTGCGGAGATTGCTGTTCAGCGTGGTTGGTTCGGGGCCACTCTCCATGCGCAGATAACGGAAGTTACCGCCAAAATCGTGCAGAGCGACCTCCTGAGCGATCGTATCTTCGTTGATGATCGCAATTGTGAAGGTAAGCTCTTTGTTATCATTGGCATTGTTGCCATCAATTGTGGTGCGACTGGCGGTCTTTTCTAACCGGATGGGTGGATTGAGGCGTACACAGACTTTGCTCGCCTTGATGCTGACGGGTTCATTGGTCGCCGGGACGGCCTGCACCCCGTTACAGTAGTCCACAAACTCGATCCCATTGACACGGGTCTCGAAAAGCAGTTCTAGACTCGCTGTGGGAGGGATGGTCAGGTTGCGCCAGATGATTTTGCCATTGATCCCATTGATGATATCGGCGGGTGCTGGTTCGTAGGGCTGGCCATTCAGGCGGGATGAGCCTGGCACATAGCTGAAGTCGGCTCCGACCGTCCCCGGCAGCAGATCAGTCAGCACAACATCGGTGATCGGCTTGGTATCACGGTTGGTGAGGCGGATCAAGAAACTAAATGGCTCGTTACGCCCAACCACATACTGCCCATTTTCGTTCTTGGTCTCATTGGGGCCAGGGAGCTTGAAGACATCAAGCCGGGTCTGGAAATTGACGCCGCGATTGACAGGCACGATACAGGCCGAGGGCACACCTTCAGGTGGAGTGACACTGGCAATCCCAACTCCGCCCGTGGTATAGTCACCACGCAACACGAGCGTGATCGTCTGGGTTGCTGGCGTCTCGGGGGAGCCAGCGGGCATGCTGATCAGCCAACTGACGGTGCCGCCCATCTGGTTACCTGCGGGCGCAGCAGCGGGTTGGGGAGCGGCTCGATTGGGCACGTACCAGGCATTTGGCTGGATCTGATAATCCACCCGTACCCCACTGATTGGTTGGGCCCAATAACTCTCGACGCGCAGGGTCAGGGTGACTTCGTTGCCAAACAAGGGTGCACTTGGCGTGACTGTCGGCACACTGATCACCAGGGGCGTACGCACCGTCGCACTGGCGGTCGTCCCGGCAATCACAAAGCGGTTCGTCCCGGTATTGATCGGGATCTCGTCGCTGGTGACGTTATAGGTGCGGTTGGCCATGGTGCCACAGTCGGTGCGCACGTCGCGTTTGAAGTATCGCACCTTGACCTGGGTCGTGCCACCGGGATTGAGCGGGCCAGGCAGGATCCAGGTTACTGTGCCCGTGGTGGGGTCGGTAACCGGTTGGGGGATGGGGGTGGTCCCATCAAGCACAAACTGGCTCCCATTGGGGATCAGGTCATTCAAAATAATGTTCGTGGCCGGGTTCGCATCGCTGCGAGTACGCCCATCAATCACATCGGCAGGTGCGGTGGCATTGCCAATCGTGATCGTGAACTCGACCGGATCGCCCACATTCACCACTTTGGTTGCATCACTGGCGGCTTTGCTCAAGACAAAGACCGGGCCAACAAACATGGCACTGGCCGTATCTTCGCTAATGATTGGCCCGCCAAGCACTGCCCGCACCTGAGCCGAGCCTGCTGGGCGTCTGGGGGGCTGACCAGTACGGGGGTACTGGTCAGTGCGGGTATCGAGCACCACACTAAAACGCCCACTTTGGCCCGCGCCCATCGTGCCATTGATCCGATAGATCACCACACTATCGGTCGCCGAGAAGATCACCGCAGGTAGATCACCCGCGCTCGCGGTAGGAGTACACGAAGAATCGCGGCAGAACTGGAACAGATTGCTCGCATTATTGATCCGGAAATTGGTCCAGCGGGCCTCGATAATCAGATCGCTCACCGGCGTGTTGCGAGTATTGGTAATAATATAGGTGTAGGTTAGGGGCTGGCCCGCAGTAATGCGTTCGGGGCTCACCACCAGATCGAGTTGAATGTCACCCTGAATTTGGCTTGGAAAGACCAGATCGGCTAGTTCGAGCGCAGCGAGGCCTGCCAGTTCGGCGGGGGGGGAGTAGCCATCAGGCAAGATAAGTGCAGGATCAGGCTCGTTTGGTGTCGGCGAAGTCGCCGTTGGCTCGGGCAGCGGAGTCGTATCAGGGGGGAGAACTTCGGTTACGGGGGGAGGAGGGGGTTCGGCCTGCAACTGACCTGGGGCCATGCCAGCGATAAGGATCGTGAGGACAAAGACCAGGGAGAAGAGGCCACGTGGGGTCGGACGGCGAGGATGCATACTGCGCTCCTTCAGGGAGATGGGAGAATTAGGAGCCACCAGCCCACACAAGGATAACCCGGTACCCATGATGCTGGCGCAAGCTTTATAGTACGCGGTCTATGTAACCTGGCAGATACCAGGCACGACTACTCAAGGTGAATATGCAGCCACAAACATCGCTTGCTTTCAGGGTGCATTTGGTGACTACGCACCGCGAAGGCAATCCAGCGCAGTTCATGGTATAGTTGACAATAAAGCATAATCGGTTCTTATATGCCAAGTTGCCGATGATCGCCTCGACACCGTACAATGACTTTACGCACAAAGCCATTACAGATGAGGAGTCTGCGTATGGGAGGGGTGCTATCCCACTGGCTTGCGGCCGTGCGCCAGGAAGAAGATGACCTCTTGTTTACGGCGCAAGATCGGGCGCGCCGGAGTGGCTATGTGCGGATGATCGCCACGGTGAATATGCTGATCCTGCTCTTGCCGATCCTGGCAGGCATCGTTGCGGGTGATCCGCTTCCGTACCTTGTGGCTGGGGCGATCCAGATTGCAATCAACCTGGGGGTGATCTTCCTCAATCGGCTCGGGTATCTGGATCTGGCAGCCTTCTTGTTGAGCACCCTGGGGCTGCCGCTGCTGCTGGTTATTCTGCTGCTGAGCAACGGTAATCTTGGGATGTTGCCCTTTTTTACGCTCATTCCGGTGATTACTGCATCGCTGGTACTCCGGCCGCGGGGGATTGCGACGGTGCTGATCATGGTCTTACTGACCCTTGCCGTGATGTATTTGATCGCCCGAAGCGTGCCCCAGCCCCTGCCGAACCCGGCCATGGTGACGATCAGTGTGTTGACCCTGGTGCTGGTGCTGGGGATGTATACGATCTATGCGGCGGTTGTGACCCAACGGGCCTTCCGGCTGGCCTATCATCGGGCCGAAGATGCCAGTCGTACCGTTACGGCCCTGGCCGAAAGCGAGTGGCGGTTCCGCCTGATTGCCGAAAACTCGACTGACCTGGTTGGCATGCTCAATGAAGAGGGCTTGTATATCTATGCGAGCCCTTCGTATGGGCAGATCCTGGGGCGAAGCGAGGTCGAAATGGTGGGCAGTGCCCATCTCGAACTGATTCATCCTGATGATCGCCCAGCGGCGGTGGCTCAACAGCGCCAAGCCGAACTGGTGAGTGTCTCGCAGGTGACGTATCGCATGGCCCATAGTGACCGGAGTTGGCGTTGGATTGAGGTACGCTTGAGTGCGGTGCGCGATCTGGACGAGCGACTGTTTGTGCTGGCGGCCCATGATGTGACTGATCAGCGTCGGCTCGAACAACAGTTGCGCCAGGCTCAGAAGATGGACGACCTGGGGCGACTGGCCGGGAGTGTGGCCCACGATTTTAATAATCTGCTGGTGGTGATCGAAGGCAGCACCGAACTGGCAGCTAATAGTCTCCCGACCGATCACGAAGCCCAGGACGATCTGCTGGCGGTGCGCCAGGCCAGTGCGCGGGCAGCAGGTCTGACCCGCCAGTTGCTTGCATTTGCGCGGCGGCAGGTGATCGCGCCCCGCACACTTGACCTGAGCGAAGCGCTGCGCGAAAGCGAGCGGCTCCTGCGCCGTTTGTTACCACCCAATATCACGATCGAGGTCCAGTTGGCCCCGACGATCTGGCCGGTGATTGCTGATCCCGGGCAGATCCAGCAGGTGATTATGAACCTGGCCCTGAATGCCCGTGATGCCATGCCTGCTGGTGGCACCTTGCGCTTGCTGCTCAACAATAGCTGGCGACGGCCCCCTGGCGAGCAGCCTGAAGCGCTGCCGCAGCCCTTTGTCTGCCTCGAAGTGCTTGATACCGGGGTTGGCATTGCGCCCGATGAGCAACGCCACCTGTTCGAGCCGTTCTATACGACCAAAGCGCCTGGCAAGGGCACGGGCCTGGGGTTGGCAACCTGCTACGGGATTGTGACCCAGTGTGGTGGAGCAATTAGTGTGAGTAGCGAGCTTGGGGTTGGGACGCGTTTTACGGTACTATTGCCACGGGCGGCCGCGCCGGTGCATCAAGCGGCCAATGCCCTGGTAAGCGCCCCTGCAACCTCGGCGATCTGGGCGCGGGTACTATTCGTTGAGGATAATGCGGCGGTGCGCCAACTTGGGGCGCGACTGCTGCGCGAAGCTAATTATGATGTGATTGAGGCCGGAAGTGCCGAAGAGGCCCTGGCGCTGAGTGCGACTTGTGCGACGCCCATTGATCTGTTGCTGACCGACATTGAATTACCGGGGCGCAATGGGGCCCAGTTAGCCCTGAGCCTGAGCCGCCAGCGTCCTGGTTTGCGGGTGCTTCTGACCTCGGGGCATAGCGAGTATGCAAGTCATGCGCAGGATCATCTGGAAGATGGGGTGGCGTTTCTGGCCAAACCCTGGCGACCCGATGATCTGCTCAATAAGGTACGTCTGGTGCTTGAGGCGCGCCCGGTATCAATGAAGGCAAAACAGGTTGCAGAGTAACCATGGCGGTTGCCGCACCTGAGGGCAAGCAGTTATGAACCTGGGTTATCGGATTTTGCTCGCCGATGATGAAGATGCGATTCGTCAGACTGTGCTTTCGCACCTGGTGCGGGCGGGCTTTCATGTTCAGGCGGTTACGGGTGGGGTCGAAGCCTGTCAGTGGCTGACCAACGAACCATTTGATGTGGTGGTGAGCGATATCTGGATGCCCGACCTCGACGGCTTGCATGTGCTCCAAACCGCCCGCGCCTTGCCCGATCCGCCCGAAGTGGTGTTGATGACTGGCAATAGCACCGTGACGACGGCGGTTGCAGCCTTGCGGGCGGGGGCCTTTAACTATCTGCTCAAGCCCTGTGATAGCGAAGAACTGGTCGCAACAGTGCTGGCAGCGGCCCAACGCCGCGAGGTGGCTCGCCGCCGTGATGCGCTGCTCTTGCGGATTGCTGGTGATGTGGCCGCCGTGCTTGGAACCGCTACCCCCCAGCCCCAACCTGCCGCGGCGGCCCCGCCCGAACCACCGCCCCTGGTGCGGCTCGGCAAACTCGAATTGACCCCCGCCCGCCGCGCCGCCAGTTTTGCCGGTCAACCGCTGCATCTGACCCCAACCGAGTATAGCCTGATCGAGCATTTGATTACGCGGGCGCGCCGGGTGTGTCGTTGGGAAGATCTGGCCCGCGCCACCCATCGGCTTGATCTCGAACCCGACGAAGCCCACGAACTCTTGCGTCCGCATATTCGCCATTTGCGCCGCAAACTCGCCCCTGACTACCTGGTCACGGTGCGCGGGGTGGGCTTGATGCTCGATCTGCCCGCTGCTGACGCCACCAATTAGCCTCCCCCTTTTCTCCCCCTTTTCTCCCGTTCCCTTAGGGAACGGGAGGTTTTATAGTGAGGACAGCCTTGTTGTGCCGGCTACACCGTGCTGGTTCTTCGCACCATCCATGAGGATCACAGAACGATGGATCAACCCGTATATCGCGACCTCATCGTCTTGATCGAACCTGACGCGGCAGTTCGGGCAGTCGTACGCCGCATGGTTGAAGGACTGGCGTACCGTGTGATCGAGGCGACTCAGATTCACGAGGGCCTGACCGCAATCCATGCCCACCATCCTCAGTTGGCGGCAGTGCTCTTCGATCTGCCCCGCAGCGAAGCCGCGCTCGAGGCTGGACTGACTGCGCTGTACGCGGTGAACCCCGGTGTTCCGTTAGTCCTCACCAGTGCGGGACGTTGCCTCCCGGTTGGCACCAGCCCCGAGGCGACGGGCAAGGTGAGTTTTTTGGCCAAACCCTATGCGCGCCGCGATCTGATGGCGGTCTTGCGTTTGGCTGCCTGCTAAGGCAGGAACAGCGCCACGACCGCGCAAACCCAGCAGAACCTACGGCAATCTGCGACGATGCCCTGCTTGCATAATGAAGGAGCCATATGTTGACTGAAGAGGCCTATGTGCTGGTGATCGAGGACAATGCCGATAATTTGATGGTGATCACCGACCTGTTGCGTATGGCTGGGGTTCACTACATCAACGCCCGAGCTTCGGGTCAGCAAGGTCTGAAGGTCGCCGAACGAATGCCCCGGCTCGACCTGATCTTGCTCGATATCCAACTGCCCTACGAAGACGGCTACGAGGTCTTGCGCCAGATCCGGGCTAACCCACGCCTGTCCAATACCCGTGTCGTGGCCGTTACCGCCAATGTTTTGCCCCAGGACGAACGGCGGGCGCGGGCGGCAGGCTTCGATGGCTTTATTGGCAAACCACTTGATCCGATCCGTTTTCCCGAACAGATTGCGGCCTTGCTCCAGGGCGAACCAGTCTGGCGGGCATGCTAAGTAGACGAGAATCAGATCTGAATACTTGTGGCCCACCTGAACTGCATGCGCCAACGTTTGGTGACAAACGATCGTATGCCAAACTGGGTGTCGCCACAGTTTCGTACTAAGGATTGGTGCTATGTCGTGTGAGCTTTGTCAGCCGGTGCGCTACAGGAGCCTGATAGAAAGAGACGCGCCAACAGGGACGATTCTGATCGCTGATGACCACCCTGATACCCGTTGCATCTTGCATGATTTGCTGGCCCCGCTTGGTCATCGCCTGATTTGCGCCCATGATGGGGCCGAAGCCTATGCCCAGGCCCTGCGTCACCAGCCCGATCTGATCCTGCTTGATGTGAATATGCCGCGCCTTGATGGCCTCGAAGTCTGCCGTCGGCTGCGGGCAACGGTGCAACTGGCCGAGGTGCCGATTCTGATGCTTACGGCGTTAGCGGATCGCCGTGATCGCTTGAATGGATTGGCCGCTGGGGCCGACGATTTTCTGATCAAGCCGTTTGATGTCGATGAACTGCTGGCCCGGGTGCGCACGATTATGCGCCTGAATCGCTACCGGCTGCTGCATCAAGCGCGCCGCCATTCGGTCGAGGTGGCGCTCCAATCGGCGACCCTGTTGTCTGACGCTTATGATCAGACCTTGCGCGGTTGGGTCAAGGCGCTCGAACTTCGCGACGAAGAGACCGAGGCCCACAGCCAGCGTGTGACGGCCCTGACCCTGAACCTGGCCCGGTTCGCTGGCATTAGTGGGGGTGACCTGCTGCATATCGAACGGGGGGCCTTGTTGCACGATATTGGCAAACTGGGCATCCCTGATGCCATTTTGCTCAAGCCCGGGCCGCTCGAACCCCACGAACGCCAGGTGATCGAACAGCACCCGCTGCATGCCCATGCCTGGCTGGCTCCGATCCATTTTCTACGCCCGGCCCTGGCAATCCCTTACAGTCACCACGAAAAATGGGATGGTTCAGGCTATCCGCAAGGGTTGCGCCGCGACGAGATCCCGCTGGCGGCCCGGCTGTTTGCCGTGGTGGATGTCTGGGATGCCTTGACCAGTAATCGTCCCTATCGGTGCGCCGTGCCCCTCGATCAGGCCCAGGCCTTGATCCAGGCCGGACGCGGCACCCATTTTGACCCCGAGATCGTTGATCTCTTCTTGGGCAACGTTGTCAATCCGTCGCTCAATGGGGCCGCGTGGTAAACCAACGGAGACTGCTGTGGTTAGCGCTTCACTTCGGCCCGAGCTGCCCCTGGCGCAGCGTGTTCATTCCTGGCGCGATCTGATCCTGTCCCGGGTTTTGTATGGAGCCGCAATCTTCGGTGGGATGCAGGTGTTCATCGAAGTGTTGCTGGGCTTTATGCGGGGCAGCCATAATCCGCAATTGCCAACGTTTCTGGTGCTGTATAGCCTGCTTTTGCTCTGTGCCCTGGTGCGACGGTTGCCCTATCAATTGCGCGCCTGGACGCTGCTTGGGCTGATCTACGGTCTGGCCCTGATCGATCTGGTGCGCTATAGTCGCCTGGCCAATGGCAATCTCTACCTGTTTGTGCTGATTGCCCTGGCGCTGGTCTTTTTTGGCGATTGGCGCAGCATTATGGTCACGGTTATATCCATTCTAACCCTGGTCGCGATTGCTTTTGGTTCGGTCGCCGGGACATTGCCACTTGAGACCAATAATCTGCCGACGCTGACCAATTGGGGTGGTTGGCTGACAACCCTGGCGGCCTTTGTGGCAACGGCGGTGGTGATCAATACGGCCGTGGCGGCGCTGGTTGATCGCCTGAATACCAGTCTGGTTGCGGCCGAGCAGGCCCGCGATGCCTTGCATGATGCGAATGGGCTGCTTGAGCGACGGGTCGCCGAACGGACGGCTCAACTCGAACAGGCTCTGACTGATGCCCATGCGGCACGGGCAGTCGCCGAAGAGGCCAGCGAGATGAAGTCGCGCTTTCTGGCCAATATGTCCCACGAACTGCGAACACCACTCAATGCGATTATCAACTTTTCGTATATGCTGGCCCAGGGCTTGCACGGGCCGGTCAATGAGCGGCAGCATGCTTATTTGGGGCGAGTAAAGGCGAGTGGCGAACATCTGCTGAGCCTGATCAACGATATTCTGGATCTGGCCAAAATCGAGGCCGGACGGCTTGAATTGTTCACTGAGCCAGTGACCTTAACGCCGCTTATCGAGAGTGCGATGGCGACGGTGACGGGCCTGACCCGCGAAAAGCCAATTGAACTACGGCTTGAACTGCCCGAGGCCCTGCCCACGCTGGTGGCCGACCCGGTGCGGCTACGCCAGGTCCTGCTCAATCTGCTCTCGAACGCTGCCAAATTTACCGAAGCCGGTATGATCACGGTGGCGGCCCACACGAGCCCCAACGAGGTGACGATCACGGTACGAGATACCGGAATTGGCATTCCGGCTGATCAGCTTGACCTGATCTTCGATGAGTTTCGCCAGGTCGAGGGTGGCTCGAACCGCAGTTACGAAGGCACTGGTCTGGGCTTAGCGATCTGTCGCCGCCTGGTGATGATGCATGGCGGGCGGATCTGGGCGAGCAGCACGCCAGGGCAGGGTTCGAGTTTTTGTTTTAGTCTGCCCATTCGTGGGCCGGTTGCACCAATCGTGCATGAGGCGGCAACAACAACCCCTCAGACGGCCACGATTTTGGTGATTGACGATGATCCCTTGGCCTGCGAGATCGTGAGTTCGTATCTGGGTGGTGAAGGGTACCGGGTGATCGCAATCACCGATAGTCGCGAAACCCTGGCGGCGGTGCGGCTGCATCAACCGCAGGCGATCATTCTGGATATTCTGATGCCGCACCGCGATGGCTGGCAAGTGCTGGCCGACCTCAAGCATAATCCTGAACTCAGCCAGATCCCGGTGGCGCTCTATACAATTGTCGAAGAGGAGCGGCGCGGCTTCCATCTGGGCGCGAGTGCCTACCTGGTCAAGCCCGTCGCCCCGAGCGTGCTCGTCCAGACGATCAACCAACTGGTTAGCCACCAGAGCCACATCCTGGTGATTGACGACGATCCGGCCTCACGCGAGGTGATGAGCCAATTACTGACCAAAGAACGCGGCCACCGGGTGAGCGTGGCAGCCAGTGGCGCGGACGGCTTGAGTGTGGCAGCGACCGAGCGGCCCGATCTGATCATTCTGGATCTGATGATGCCGGAACTGGATGGTTTTGCGGTTCTGGATGCGCTTGAGCGCAACCCAAGCACTGCCAACATCCCCGTTGTGGTCATGACCGCCAAAGATCTGAGTAGCGCCGAACGCGAACGGCTGAACCTGCGGGTCTTAGGGCTGGTGCAAAAGAGCGGGGCAGTAGCGAGCCAACTTGCGGCCTGGGTGGGGCGCGGGTTGGCTCCGGTGGGGCGTTAACCTTACTTCTTTAATAAGCGCGCCGAATTGCCCAAAATCCCCAGGTCGGGTAGGGATTGCATGGCGGCAGCAAGCATGGGCGGCAAAAAACCCATGGCGGCCAGGGTCAGGCCGACCATGTTGTAGGCGACAGTCATGCCCAGATTGGCCCGAATGACACCCATCGAACGGCGACCCAGGCGCAGCAGTTCGGGCAAAAGGGTCCAGTCGTCGCGCATCAGGGCGGCGTGGGCCGCTTCGAGGGCGATGTCGCTACCGGCGACACCCATGGCAACACCCACGTCAGCCTGGGCCAGGGCCGGCGCATCGTTGACTCCATCGCCAACCATGATCACGGTGTGCCCACGGGCTTGGTATTCGCGTACCACTGCGATCTTTTGCTCGGGCAACAGGCCCGCCTGGTAGCTGACCCCAAGCCGTTCGGCCAGCGGCGCGGCGGCCCCGGCGTGATCCCCAGTCAGCATAACGATCTCATTGATCCCAAGTTGGCGCACCTCGGCCAGGGCGGCCGCAACTTCGGGCCGTTCGCAGTCACTGGCCCCCAGCAGACCAACCAGCACGTCATCCACGATCACATAGAGTAGGCTGTAACCATGGTGCCGTAACGCCTCAGCGGCGGCGGGCGGCTCTTGCTCTTGCGTGGGTGGCAAGAGCCGTGGCCCACCCACTGCGACCTGGTGGCCTGTGACGGTAGCCCGTACGCCCGCCCCGGGGATCGCCCTGAACCCTTCAGGGGTTGCCAGGGTAAGCTTGCGAGCCTGGGCCGCCTCACGCACGGCGGCGGCCAGGGGATGCTCGGAATAGCGTTCGGCGGCAGCGGCGAAGGCCAGCAACTCATCTTCGCGGTACGATCCAAGCGGCACCACCGCACTGATCGTCGGCTGGCCCAGGGTCAGGGTGCCGGTTTTATCTACCAGCAACACATCGGCGCGGGCCAACAGTTCGAGGGTGCGCCCGCCTTTGATCAGCAGCCCCCGGCGGGCAGCGCTGCCCACCGCAGCCAGCACCGCCACCGGGGTTGCCAGCGCAAACGAGCACGAGCAGGCCACGACGAGCACGGCGGCAGTGGCGAGCGGGTCGCCGCGCACGATGAAGGTCAGCGCGGCCAGGACGACCACCACCGGCAAGAACCAGGTGGCAAAACGATCCGCTAGGCGCTGCACCTCAGCCCGGTTGGCTTCGGCCTCTTCGACCAGACGCACGACTTTGCCGAAGGTGGTGCTTGCGCCAACCCGTTCGGTGCGCACCCGTAAGCTACCAAGGCGGGCGATGGTCGCGGCGTAGACATGCGCTCCCGGCCCGACTTCGACCGGCATCGGTTCGCCGGTAATCGCGGCCTGATCCACCGTGGCCTCGCCCGAGAGCACCAACCCATCAACGGGAATCTGTTCGCCGGGACGCACCACTACGATCTCACCGGGACTGACGGCACTAATCGGCACCCTGATCTCGCCGTCGTCGCGTTCGAGGCGCGCGGTCTGGGGGGCGAGTTCACCCAGGCGACGCACGGCGCGGCGGGCCTGATCAGCCGTGAAGCCTTCGACGAAATCGCCGATCCGCATAAAAAAGACCACCACCGCCGCTGTGGCCCACTCGCCGACCGCCAACGCAGCCAGCACCCCCAGCGTCATCAGGCTATGGGCAATGATCTGGCGGCGCATGGTCGCCCGGGCAACATTTAGGAAGACCGGCCAGCCCGCCAGGCCCACCAGGATGACGCCGAGCCAGAAGGGGACCAGTTCGGTGAGCGCATCGAGCAGGCCAAGCCACTCGCCGGCAACGACGATCAGCAGGACGGCTCCGAAGACGAGTCCAAAGACTGCCAGTACCCGTTGACCGAGCGCAGCGGGCGAAGGGCGGCTCGACGCTAGTTCGCTACTCGGCACGCTGTAGCCCGCCGCCGCTACGGCTGCACTGATCGCGGGGAGCGTCACCAGGGCCGGGTCACCCTGAATGATCGCCCGCTCGGCCCCCAACAAGACCGTAGCCTGGGTGACCCCAGGCAAACCCGCCAGGGCCTGCTGGACATGGTTGGCGCAATCGGCACAATCCATGCCACAGACCTGGACTTCGAGCGTGGTTTGGTTAACCGAAACGGCGTTCGTACTCACGGCTGATCCTTACCTAGCGTACAACCACAATTCGCAGGCCCGCATCCCCGTGGATCGAACAGATCAAATCGAAGGTACCGGGGCTTTCGTAGCGTTGGGTAAAGCGTTGGCCGGGTTGAACCCGATAGGGGCCAATCGTATGCGGCTCACTATCATCATTGCGCACGACCAGGGTATCGTGTTCGCTCAGGCGAATCGTCAGGCTTTGCGGGAAGAGTTCGACCGGTTCGCCAGCGGCGATGCGGGCGGCAGTGCCCGCCGGTACACTGATCACCAGGGTGCGCTGGGCGGTCTGGCGGGCCTCGATCAGCCAGAGCAGCCCGCCGCCGAGTGCGATCAAGCCCACTAGCCCACCAACGAGCAAAGCCACGGGATGACGACGAAACAGTTCCATGGCTTAACGCTCGCGGGCCAGGATGCGCAGATCGTGGGCCAGGTCGGCAACCGGCCCCCCGCCCGCCATCACCGAACGCCAGCGCCCGGCTTTGTCAATCATATAGACAAAGCCCGAATGGTCAATCGTGTAACCAAGGGCCGACCCCGTCAACTCGCGGCGGGCGCGGTAGACCCCATAGTCCTTGATGATCGGTTCGAGCGTGGCTTCGTCGCCGCGCAGGCCAACAAACCGTGGGTCGAAGGCGCTCACGTATTGGGCCAGCCGCTCAGGCGTATCACGTTCGGGATCGAGTGAGACCAGCGCCACCTGGATCGCATCGGCATCGTTGCCCAGGTCGCGCATCGCAGCCGCCAGACTCGACAGTTCGGCGGGACAGATATCGGGGCAGGAGGTAAAACCAAAATAGAGTACGGTCACCTTGCCCTGTTGTTCGCTCAGGGTAAAAGGCTGGCCGCTCTGGTCGGTCAGGGTAAAATTCGGGGCCGGGCCAGACGGGTCAAGCGTCGTGCCCTTGAGGGTCGGCGGCGCAGCGCAACTGGTCAGTACAACGAGGACGAGCAAGGTGAAGCTGATGAGCCGCAGCCGCCCGCGAAGGCTTGGGCGATGCCTTGGCATCTGGATGATCAAACTAGCAAACATACCCCTTACTTTCAGACTAAAATCGAGCGCCATTGATTATGCTACATTATCGTCATTCCAAGCGCAGCGAGGAAACTGACCAGGTCGGATCAAATCCTTTGCTTGATTATGCTACATTATTGTCATTCCGAGCGCAACGAGGAATCCCGACAGTGATGTGGTTGAGGCCGGGATCATTCGCTTGCGCTCCTAAGCAACAAACTGCATCGTGGGATCGCAGCGCCTCCGCTGTCATTCCGAGCGGAGCCGCAGGCGGAGCGAGGAATCTTCACTGCTGCGCATTGAAGACCCCTCGCTGCGCTCCTAAGAAACAAAGCGTGTTTCTCTCAGCACCACTGGCCGACGGGCCATAGGATCCTCGGGGGGACAATGGGGCGCAGTGCAAACACACTGGTTTCCTTCGGCACCACTGGCCAACAGTCCAGAGCATAATCCGGGTGACAGTACACAGGTTTTCCTCCGCACCACTAGCATGCGGGCCAACTATGAAAATAGACTTTGCAGACGGGACGCAGCACGCTGCGTCCCGTCTGACTCAATTGGGATTACGGCATCCGCACCGGTACCTCAAGCGTGACACTGCCACCCTTTTCGAAGATCAGGGTGATCTTCGTGGTGGTGCCCGCTTTGAGTTCCTGATTGAGGCCGAGGAACATGACGTGCAGGCCACCGGGCTGCAAGGCGACCTCGCCGCCAGCCGGGATCTCGATTCGCTCGACCATATCCATGCGCATCACACTATCCTGCATCACCATGGTATGCAGTTCGACCGCCTCGGCAAAGTCGGCAGTTGCCGCAATCAGGGCGTCAGGTTCGCTGCCCGTATTGCGGAGCAGCATATAGCCAGCCGTATTGACCATTGGCCCGGCGGCAGGTTGGCTTGGGGTGCTGCCATGGTTATGGCCGCTGTCCATTGTCGTGGCGGGAGCCATAGGGTTTGCCGGGCGCACCCATGGTTCACTGATCGTCAGGGTGCCAACGGTAACGGCGGGAACCGAAGCGGGCGCAGCGGCCGGGGCGGCCGGGGTAGTGGTGGGCGCAGCGGCGCAACCCACCAGGGCGATCACCGCACTCAGGGTGATCATCAGCGCGATAAGGCGCGACATAGGTGACTTTCTAGCTTGAGGCAGCCTGAGCTGCCGAATTGTTAGGATTATTATTCCAAATGACGGGTGTAGGGACGCAGGGACGCAGCGTGCTGCGTCCGCAGTGTGCTACGTTCCGTGGCGGCGGCAGCAAGGGGCGCGGGCGGATCTGATCAGCACGCTGCAATACAAGCAGCAGGAGGATGAGCATCGCCATCAGCACCAACAGCCCCAACTCGGGCGGGAGTAAACTCAAGGTCAAACCTTCGAGCAGATGATAGTCGAGCAGGGGGAGTTGGTGTTGCTCAGCTTGGCTTGGCTCACTGTGATGGTGTTGGGCAGCATGGGCGGCATGGATATGGACGGTGCAATGCCCAATACACAGGCACATCAGCCCCGGCACGAGCAAGGCGAGGAGACTACGCAATCCTGGAATTATACCGCTTACACCCATACTGTGTATTATGCCTGTTCAGTGGTTGTGACGCAAGGCGCGGCCTACGTTGTCGGAGCGCCAGCAGCAGTTGAGAGACTGTCACTCCATCGTTTGGTTTGATCACGTAGATTTGCCACAACCCGGCAAATCCGAAGCAATGAGGCTTCGCGGCAACGCTCGCCAGCGCCGTTTGCTACCGAACAAGCAGATTACCCCCAACGAGAGGCTGGTTGCGTATGGGCGAGATCGAAGGTTTTCTGAAGTATCCACGGGCGGAGTTGCGCGGGCGACCAGTGGCCGAGCGTTTGCGGGATTTTCACGAGGTCTACGAAGCCCCGAGTGATCCGCTGGTGGTGACCCAGGGTGCCCGCTGTATGGACTGTGGCATTCCCTACTGCCACGTGGCCTGCCCGTTGGGCAATTTCATCCCCTGGTGGAACGACCGAGTCAGCGAGGGTGATTGGGCCGAGGCCCTGGCCCAAATGCACCGCGACAACAATTTTCCTGAGTTCACCGGCCACCTCTGCCCGGCCCTCTGTGAAGGCTCGTGTTCGTTAGGGCTGAACTTCGAACCCGTTGCGATTCGCATGGTCGAGTTGCGGATCATCGAGCATGGCTTCGAGCATGGTCTGGTCAAGCCCGAGCCGCCCCGCCGCCTGACGGGTCGCCGGGTGGCGATTGTTGGTTCCGGCCCGGCTGGCCTGGCGGCGGCCCAGCAATTGCGCCGCAAGGGCCACGAGGTCACGGTGTTTGAGCGCGACCAGCGCATTGGGGGCTTACTACGCTATGGCATCCCCGACTTTAAGCTCGAAAAGCCACTGATTGATCGCCGCCTGGCCCAACTTGAGGCCGAAGGCGTGGTCTTTGCGCCTGGGATCGAGGTTGGGGTTGATGTGCCCGCTGAGGAACTCTGCGCGGGGTTTGATGCCGTCTTGCTGGCCGGGGGTGCCCAACAGCCGCGTGATCTGCCGATCGCAGGCCGCGAACTGGCCGGGATCCATTTCGCGATGGAGTTTTTGAGCCAGCAGAATCGGCGGGTCGCGGGCGAATCCCTTCCCGCTGCCCAACAACTCGATGCGCGGGGGCGCCATGTGCTGGTGATCGGTGGTGGTGATACCGGGGCCGATTGTGTCGGTACCGCCCTGCGTCAAGGTGCCGCCTCGGTGGTTTCGTTTGAACTGATGCCCGAGCCGCCCACGACCCGCGCCGCCGACAATCCCTGGCCCGAGTGGCCGCGCATTCTGCGCACGCCCTCATCGCACCAAGAGGGCGGCGAGCGGCGCTTTGCCGTGCGTACGCTGCGTTTCCTTGACGATGGCGCAGGTCGGGTGACCGCCGCCGAGGCGGTTCAGGTGCGCTGGGTTGCCGATCCAACCGGCCGCTTGCAGCCCGAGGATCGTCCCACAACGATGTTCCGTGAGCCATGCGATATGGTGCTGCTGGCCCTGGGCTTTAGCGGGCCACGCCGCGATGGCCTGATCAGCCAGCTTGACCTGGCCCTAACCGCCCAAGGCACCCTGGCGACCGACGAGGTCCGCATGACCTCGCGCCCTGGTGTGTTTGCGGCAGGCGATATGCGCCGCGGCCAATCGCTCGTGGTTTGGGCGATTGCCGAGGGCCGGGCTGCCGCCGAAGCTATTGATCAGTATTTGCGTTAAGGGATGGTACAGGTAGACCGAAGGCCCGCAGCATAGCTGCGGGCCTTCGGTCTGGATGGTATTGCCCAAAGGCAATCCAAAATCCAAACGCTAAAATCCAAAAGAGGCTTACGCCCCAAAGAAGGTGCGATTCTTCTCGATAAAGCTCACCCACTGCTCCGGCACTGCGTCATCAGCAAAGATCGCCTCAACCGGGCACTCGGGCTCGCAGGCTCCACAGTCAATGCACTCGTCGGGGTTGATGTAGTACTGATCATCCCCTTCGTAAATGCAGTCCACCGGGCAGACAGCGACACACGAGGAGTCCTTGGTTCCGATGCAGGGCTCAGCGATAATGTACGGCACAGGTCTCTCCTTCTTGGCTCAGCACGCGGACCGAGCACTAGGGGGGTGGGTACGTGGTTCGTACTAAGATTACTATCCCGCAGCCGCCTCGTCTACCACTTTTGTCCCATATAGGGCACTGACTTGACGCACGAGCGCATCTTCCTCATCGCCCTCGCGCACAGTACGCAAATCGAAAACAAGCCGATCTTCGCTGATCCGGGCGACCACGGCGGGATCGCCGGTGCGCAGGCGCGCCGCCAGTCCGTCGGCATCACCGGGTTGGGGCGTAAGCGCCACCCCATAGCTCGGCAGGCTTTCGCCGGGGAGCGAGCCGCCACCCACGGCGCTGCGGCAGGCGATTACGTCGGCGGGTAGGCCGACTGTGCGCAAGCGGGCGGCCAGGGCCTCGGCGCGGCTGGCGAGGGTCGTTACGGGCATACTGATCATCTGCCAGACTGGGATCTCGTCCAGGGCCTGCCCACGGACGTAACTCTGCAAGGTTGCGGCCAGGGCTGCGATGGTGAGCTTATCGAGGCGCATGGCCCGAGCCAGGGGATGGCGGCGCAACTGCGCAATCAGATCGCGCCGCCCGACGATCAAGCCAGCCTGTGGTCCGCCCAAGAGCTTGTCGCCGCTAAAGGTCACCAGATCGGCCCCCGCCGCGACACTCTCCTGCACGGTTGGCTCGGGGGCCAGCCCATAGGGCGCGGTGGGCAACAGGGTGCCACTGCCCAGATCGTCTAGCACGGCCACCTGATGCGCCCGCCCAACTGCGACCATGTCGGCCAGGCTGGTTTCGTGGACAAAGCCGGTCAGCCGAAAGTTGCTACTGTGAATCCGCATCAGCAGGGCGGTACGTTCACTGATCGCGGCAGCATAGTCGCGGGCATAGGTACGATTGGTCGTGCCAACCTCAACCAGGCTCGCCCCACTCTGGCGCAGCACATCGGGGATGCGGAAGCCGCCGCCGATTTCGACCGCCTGCCCGCGTGAGACGATCACCTCGCGCCCGGCGGCGAGGGCGATCAGGCCCAGGTAGATCGCGGCGGCATTATTGTTCACCGCCAACGCCGCTTCGGCCCCACTAAGTTGGGTCAGCAACGCTTCAAGATGGACGTGGCGACTACCGCGTTCGCCCTGAGCCAGATCATATTCCAGGTTAGAATAGCCCGTGCCAACCTGGGCCATTGCGGCCAGCGCGGCACGGCTTAACGGGGCGCGGCCCAGATTGGTCTGGATAATCACGCCGCTGGCATTGATCACCGGGCACAGACTGGGGCGCAGGTTTGCCTGGAGCCGGGCCACGACCCGCGCAACACATTGATCGCGCAACGCATCAGGCGTGGTCGCCGTCTGGTCAGGCTGGTCACGCACCAGCGCCCGCATGGCCGCCAGTTCGTCGCGGGCCGCTTCACGAAGCAGGGCGTGCGGCAGGTCATCCGCCAGCGTCGCTCGCACCGCCTGGATCAAGCGGTCAACACTCGGAAGATCACGGAGGCTCGGCATCGTTCCCCCTATGACTGCAACAGGGCTACGTGGTCGCGCAGGGCAACTTCGTTGGGGCTGGGTGGGGGCAAGAATTGAACGACTTCGCCGCGTGACGAACGGGTCAGGTCGAAGGCGGCCCGCAAAACAGCTTCGTAACTAGCCGGGAGTTCCCGTTTGCGGCGGCCCATCACGGTACGGGCCACGCTGATCATATTGTCAATCCGATACTCACGAAAAATATCGCCGCCCCAGGTGAAGTGGGGCACATTTTTGGGCACACTATGCACCCCAAAGATGTTGCTGCCCGTACCGATCATGGTGCCACCATTGAGGTGCAGGCCAATCCCGAGTTTGACATGGTCGGCCAGGAAAACCCCAAGTTTGATCAGGCCACTATCGAACTGACCAAGTCCTTCGAGGCTGACCCGCACACTGCCGTAATTGTTCTTCAGGTCGCTATTGGTCGTCATGGCCCCAATATTGACCCATTCGCCGAGCCAGGCGTGGCCCAGGAAGCCGTCGTGGTGCTTGTTACTAAAGCCCTGAATGGTGCTCGCTTCGACTTCGCCGCCGATCCGGCAGACCGGGCCGATCGCCGTCTCGCCCCGAATGCGGGCACTGGCAATCAGGGTGCCCGGGCCAATATAGGCTGGCCCCTGAATAAAGCTAAACGGCTCGATGCGGGCACCGGCCTCAATAAAGATCGGCCCATCACGGGCATCAAGCACTAGCGGGCCTTCGAGGTGGGCACCAGGTGCAACATAGACATATTCGCCACGCACCACCACATGCGGCTGATCGTCCTGCAAGAGCGGGATGCGAGCGGCGAGCAGCGGCTGGTCACGCATAATCTGATCGCCCGCCTCGCTGATCAGATCCCAGGGGTAGCGCAGCAACAGGGGCGGCTGATCGGGGCCAAGATCCCGCGAACGGGCAAAGCGCAACAGTTCGTCGCGGGCATCGGCGCTGCGTTGCTCACGCAGATAGTAGAGCACGGTACTGGCCAGCGCGGGCGAAATCCGTGCCCCGAGCAACGCGGCCCCGGCCAGGTAGACCGTATTAAGCGGAGCGTTCAACAGATCGGGCAGCCAACTCAGGTCAAGGGCCCGTCCATTGACGAGCACAATTGGTGCACCGGACTCCAGGAAGGCAGCGATCCCACCCGGCCCAAAATGGCCCATCAAATGGTCCCGAGCCAGACCGAGGGCAAGTTGATTGGTGAGATTGGCCCGCCGTGCGGTTGCGATCAGCCGCTCAAGCGCCGTCATCGTGCCAGCACGCAACTCGAAGACCGGGCGGGCCTGCACCAGGGTAGCGAAGTGGCTCCACAACTCATCTTCGAAGATAATCAGGGTCATCGTGGTTTAGCCTTTGCGCAACAGGGCCATAATCGCCATGCCAAGTTTCTGGCTATCGTGGCGCAGCACCCGGACGGCGCGGCTTGCAGTTGGATTGCTAAGCGAGGCGCTGTACTGGATGACCGACGAAGCCAGATCAGCCTCAATCACCAGGCTGCCCTCGATCATCACCCCGCGCACGCTACCCTGTTCACCCGGCAGCAACGCTCGTTCCTCATACTCTTCGGGGCCAAGATAGACTGGCGACTGATGGGCGGCAGCATAGAGTTGATAGACTTCCGGGTCAATCCGTTGGGCATTGACCAGCACATAATCGGGCGTAAAGCCACCAAAGCGTTTAATCGCCCGAATATGATCGGCAACACTAAAGCCTGTTGTGCGGCCTGGTTCAGTCATCAAATTACAGACATAGATTTTGCGGGCTGGACTAGCTGCAATTGCGGCACGCAGATCGTCAATCAGCAAATTCGGCAGAATACTCTCGAACAGACTACCCGGACCAAGAATGATCGCATCAGCATCAGCGACGGCATCGGCGGCTAAGCGGGCCAGGGCTGGCGTGGTGCTACTCTGCTCACGTACCAGGTGCAACTCCTGCACATGGCGCGGGGCGATCGTAAGATCAAGGCTCAGGTGCCGTACATCAATTGATGTACCATCATCAAGTTCGGCCACCACCTGGATCGGCTCGGGTGTTGGCACAACATAATAGACGTGCTGCATATTAAACAGCCCCGCCGCCCGATAATAGTACTCCACCGGGTCTTGCACAGGCACAATGCAGGTCATCCGCTGAACCTGAGCCCCAATCGCACTCAGCACCAGCATCCCCGGCCCCCCCGAAAGCACCGTCAGCTTGGGCGGGGCCTCACGCCGATAGCCAAGTACCAGTTCGGTCTCACCAATTTCAGCATCAGAACGCTGCAACGGGATGATCGCCACCGTACTGAGCCGCCAGATGCCCATGCCCAGCACGCCCAAGCCAAGCACGGATAGGAGCAAGGCCCGCACGAGTCGGGGCAGGAACTGGAGCGTCAACAAGCCAAAGAAGGTTGGCAACCCTTCAATCGTATAGTAAAGGTGAACAAACAGATAGGCCACGCCCAGTGAAAGCAAAACAACCCCCACAAAGGTGAGGATCAGTGGGGCGGCCAGTGGGCGCAGCGCACGAATACGGGTAGCGAGGCTCGACATAGAAACGCGCATCAGGCCGTTCCAACCAGTTGCTCACGTTGCGCATCAATCAGGGTGCGCAGGCTGCCGCCACTACGGGCAACCAGTTCGGCACAGAGCAAACCAGCCACAACGGCATCAGGAAAGGTGGCGTAACGCCCAATCACCAGTTCGCCAGCACTCGTTGCACCGAGCACGGGCACCGTACGTTTGTGGCGAATAAGTTCATTTAAGCGGGCGGCGGGATCACTCAGTCCTTCCACCCGCAACCCGGTGGTCTCTTCCCAGGCACTAATGCGCGGGATGCCTGCCAGGGGTGAGGCCGGGGCTGGCGCAGGGATCACCAGCGGGCCACGTTGGCGATACTGACGGGCCAGATAGGCGGCCAGCAACAGGGCGGTTTCGGCCGGATCAAGCTGCTCGCCATTCTTATCTACGACAATCAGCGCGGTACCGTCGGCTGCAAGTGCTAGCCCCAGGTGCGAATCACTTTCGCGCACCAGTTTCTTCAGGCGCGTCAATGGAGCACTGATCGGGTCGGGCGCAATCCGCGCAAACAGCGGATCAGGTTCACGGTTGATCTCGATCGCCCGAGTCTGGCCGCCCTCACCTAACAGGGTCGGAAAGAGCCCAGCCGTGGTGCCATTCATCGCATCAACAAAAATCGTCAACGAGTTACGCCGGATCAGATCAACATCCACTCCCCGCCGCAGCGTTTCGAGATACAGCGCCCGCAGATCGAGGGTCTGGTCGCTCGGCAGATCACCCGCTGGGGGAAAGGCGATGGGTGGCGGTGAATCAGGGGCGGGATCGAGGCTCAGGCCGGTAGGATCGGGGGCCAGCAGCGCTAGCCCATTGTAGAGATACGAGCGAGGGCCTGCCGAGAGGTAGAGCGCCGTATCGGCGAGGCGTTGTTCGAGGGCCTGGGCCAGGGCCGGGAACGGCACAGGCGTGGCGGCCAGGATCGTTCGCACCCCATAACTCTGGAGGGTCGCAACCAGATCGCGGGCAAACAGTTGACCCATAAAGCGCGTATCATAGGCCACCAGACAACTCAGGCCCCGGGCCGCTAATCCAAGGGCCAGGGTCGCCGCCCGACGGCGCAATTGGTCGAGCGTAAAATCGGCGCTATAAACGGCCTCCCAGGCTTGGGCCACAGGGCGATAGCGGTCACTCATACGCGTCGTTTGAACTCGTCTAATACCGTCATCACCTCATCCCGCAGGGCCTGGGCCCGCTCCATCGTCGGGGCCTCAAACCGATTGGTCAAGGCTGGTTCAGTATTCGAGGCCCGCAGCAGACCCCAGCCATCGCCAAAGTCGATCCGCACGCCATCCACATCAATCACTGCGTAGCGCTGAGCAAAATAGTCGCGCACATACTCAATTGCCTGAAACTTCAACTCCTCTGCGAAGGGGATGCGCCCTTCATCAATCGAGGCCGGGGTCGGATAGGGTGCAAGCAGTTCACGCAGGGTCGTGCCGAGTTGGCTCAGCGCATAGAGCAAATAGGCCCCCGCGAAGGCCCCATCATCGAAGTAATGCCCCGGCACTGGAATGATCGTATGGCCGCTCAACTCGCCACCGAGCACCGCCTCGACCTCGCGCATCTTCGCCGAGAGGTTGGTATAGCCCGTCTTCCACATAATCGGCTCGCCGCCGAGGGCCTGGATGGCCTGGGGCAAAACGGCGCTACACTTCACATCGAAGATCACCGGGCCTTGGCGCTGGGCCAGCAGATAGGTCGCCAGGGCAATCAGATAGCGATCCGCAAACACAATCGTGCCATCGCCATCCACCACCCCGAGGCGATCGCCGTCACCATCAAGGCCAATCCCCAGAGCGGCCTTATGCTCACGTACCGCCGCAATCAGGTGTTGCAGATTTTCGGCCTTCAGCGGATCGGGGTGATGGTTCGGAAAGGTGCCATCAGGCTCAATAAAGAGTGGAATAACATCGAGGCCGAGGGCACGATAAGCGGCCAGCGCCGCCGGGCCAGCGACCCCATTGCCACCGTCGAGCACGACGCGGGGCGGGCGACCGCTGAACTGAAGCTTGGCCGTGACGTGTTCGACATAAGCCTGGGTGATATCCACATCAAGCAGATTGCCTGAGCCATAGATCACATCACCGGCCAACGCAAGCCGACCGACCTCCTGGATCAATTCCGAAGGAGCCGGTTCACTGCCAAAGGTTGGATGCGGCAAGCGCAACTTCAGGCCATTGAACTCGGGGGGATTATGGCTGGCGGTGACAATCGCGCCGCCATCGGCCCCCATCTTTTCAACCGCCATATACATCACGGGCGTCGAGGCTAAGCCAATATCGGCGACATGGCAACCCGTTGCGCGCAACCCGGCGATCAGGGCGGCCTGAAAATCCGGCGAACTCAGGCGCGCATCACGGGCGGCAACCACTGAGCGACCACCGCGGCGGCGGATGATCGTGCCTACCGCCTGCCCAAGGCGACGATAGATCGACTCATCAAGGTCAGTGCCGACAACACCGCGAATATCATAGGCACGGAAGATCGTCGGACTCAAGGGTAGAGGCATAACAAACTCCCTCAGGCGACCTGTGCCGACAGATCGTAGCGTATTGACGGGCTTCCGTCAAGATGGGTTTTATAGGGCATGTGGATTGTGGCAAGCCCAGTTGGTGCGTGTGCTGGGGCGGCCCACCCCCCCCCCCCCACCCCCCCCTATCAACCCCACACTGTTTTTGTTTTGCCTTTTAAACATCTAAGCCAACCCCGCTAATTTTGGTAGTGCCAACGGGTCACTGTTTTTTGAGAGCCGCGGG
>JBLWKA010000002.1:3107-9724 GCA_048381555.1 Oscillochloridaceae bacterium umkhey_bin13 | reverse complement strand
GCCCGAATATGCGTCGAGTTTTGAGGGGGGAGCGTAAAGTTGGTTTTTAGGGGGCTGGGGGAGTTGCCCACCCCGAGTTGGTGGGGGGGGGGGGGGGGATTTGCCGCCCCAGCACACGCACCAGTATCAGCCCTACACTTTTATGCTTTGCACTTTACAAGTGCTAAGCCAACCGCTATAATTGGCGAAGTGCAACGGTGTAAAGGTTATGAGCGAGCCGCGTGCTGCACCTCACCCACCCTACCCACCACGTTTGGATCGACTCATAGTAGGCGGCGCAGCCTGCACCCGTTGATCTAACTGAGAGAGTACTCTCAGTTTTCTTCTTTTTAGTTTCGCCCGGAGCAGGGTCGCCCTTACGCGTCCCTCCCACGCTGTAGCTCCCACGGCGAACGGTACAGCAACAGAGGCAGCAGTAAGGACATGACAGACAAGCCAACCTACCTGACCCGCGAGGGTCGGGTCAAGCTCGAAGCGGAGCTCGAGCTGTTGACCACCGTTGAGCGCAAGCAAGTGGCTGAGCGGATTGCCGCCGCCAAAGAGTTGGGCGATATCTCGGAAAGTGGCGAATACGAAGATGCCAAAAAGTCACAGGCTATCCTCGAAGGTCGCATCCGTGAATTGAAGAGTCTGCTCTCGCGGGCCGAAACGATTGACGAAGATCAAGTCGGCAATGGCGAAGTGCGGGTCGGCTGTTCGGTGACGGTACGCTTCGAAGAGGATGGCGAAGAAGAGACCTGGATGATTGTGGGTAGTGCCGAGGCCAACCCACGCCAGGGCCGGATCTCGAACGAGTCGCCGATTGGTTCCGCTCTGCTTGGTAAACGTGCCCGCCAGAAGGTGACTGTACAGACCCCTTCGGGCGTAATGAAGTTGACGGTGGTGAAGGTAAAGTAAGACGGGCTGACACTCGTACGCTGAGGGTGTGGGGCAAGAACCCACGCCCCTTTTGTTCGTGGGGCCAGTTTCCAATCTTCCCACGACGGCCTTTGCCCGATCAGGGTGCCCAATCATAGCTGCCCGGGGGCCGCACCATCGTGATCCAAGCGCCCTATTTGCGCAATTCGCCCTTGATTGGCTCGTCGCGGATGCCTAAGAAGCGCTCGATCTCTTGTTCAAGATAGAGCACCTGTTGGGCGGATTCAAGGCCGTCAATCAAGGTGATCTGTTTATCGTCGTTGCTTAGGGCCTGAAGATGATAGACGATGACGGTGCGTTTATTCGAGCGACGGGTGGCCTCGACACCATAGAGTTGGCGCAATTGTTCGCGCGGCAGGTGGCGATAGCCGGTTACCGGCAAGGGGCCATGGTTGATCGTTAAGGCGCCATGGGTCACTTCGATGGTGGTTCGGTTGAAGAGCATGGTCAGGCTGGCGTAGCCAACTCCGATCCCAGCTAGGATGTGGATCGAGGCAAACAGCACCGCCGCACCTTCGCCCGCCGCAAGGGCCATCGCGACCCCGAAGCAGACAAAGCCATTCCAAAAGACGGCGAAGAGTAAGAGGCCGAGGGCCGCAGGGGTGAACCAGCGCCAACTGATCTGCAAGGCCCCTGCCGGGTATTCAACCACAAAACGTTCAGGCATGGGCAGATCACGGGGGGCCACCGCCGCTGACGCCAGCGTCGAAGTTGATCCGAACTGGTCGGCAATGCTAAAGACGGCGTGGCATGCCTGGCATTTGGCGGCCATGGTGTGCAGGTTCACATCCACCGCTGGGATGCGCACCCCGCAGCGCCGACATGAAATCTCCATCAATACCCCTCAAGCGTCGTCTTGATCGCCGCCAGGAAGGCGTCGCCCACCGCTCCATCCGCAATCCGATGGTCAAACGTCAGGGAGAGGTAACACATCGGGCGAATCGCAATCGCATCAATTCCGCCCTGGCTCACGACCATTGGCCGTTTGACGATCGCTCCAACCCCCAGAATGCCAGATTGGGGCTGGTTGATAATCGGGGTCGCAAATAGGCTGCCGCTAACGCCGTGGTTGGTGATCGTGAAGGTGCCGCCTTGGATCTCGTCGGGACGCAGGCGGCGGGTACGGGCGCGCTCAGCCAGATCATTGACACAGCGGGCCAGCCCGAGTAGGTTCTTCTCGTCGGCGTCACGCACCACTGGCACCAACAGGCCCTCGTCTAAAGCAACTGCCACCCCAAGATTGATGCGCCGGTTGACGATAATCCCTTGCTCGCTAAAACTCCCATTGAGTACCGGCACCCGGGCGAGCGCCACCGCTGTCGCCTGCACAAAATAGGGTGTAAAAGTGAGCCGCACGCCCTGACGCTCGAAGGCGGCTTTGTTGGCCTCGCGGTGGGCCAGCACCCGACCCAGATCAACCTCCATGACGGTGGTGACATGCGGGGCCGTCCGCACCGAGCGTTCCATGTGCTCGGCGATCGCCCGGCGCATTGGGCTGAGTGGCACCAGTTCGGCGTCGTCGGGCAGCGGATGGGGTGTAGGGGCTGGGGGTTGGGGGATTGGGGCTGGTGCGGGTGTTGCCGCAACCGGTTCAGGCGTAACGGGCGCTTCGGCTACTGGGGCGACCACCGGCTCAGTCTGACGGGTTTCTAGATAGCGCAAGACATCCTGGCGTGTGATGCGCCCGGCCTGCCCGGTGCCAGGAATCTGCGCCGGGTTTAGGCCATGCTCGGCGACCAGGCGGGCCACCACTGGCGAGAGAAAACTGTTGCGGGGGGGGGCCGGGTTGGGGGTGGGCTGCGCTGTCGCGCCCGGTGCCATTGCCACGGGTGCTGCTACCGATGCTGCCGCCGGGGGCGTAGCCGCCGCCGCTGGAGCCGGGGTTGCCGCCGGGGTTGCCGCCGGGGTTGCCGCCACTGCCGTACCATCACCCAGGCGCGCAATCACCGTGCCCACCCGCACGGTCTCGCCTTCGGCCACCAGAATTTCGAGCAGCGTACCGGCAATTGGGGCCGGAACTTCGGTGTCAACCTTATCGGTGATCACTTCGAGCAAGGGTTCGTAGCGGGCGACCGGTTCACCGGGGCGCTTCAGCCAACGCCCAATCGTGCCTTCGGTGACACTTTCGCCCAACTGGGGCATTTTGATCTCGGTGCTCATAGGCTCAATCTGACGAAATGCGCTGGCGCTGCTGGAGCATGCGGGTTGCAGCGCTGAGCAAGGCTTCGACGCGCTCGGTCTCGACCCCTTCCATCTTCAACAAGCGGTGATAGAGTTGCTGGGCCTGGGCGAACTCTTCGCGGCGCATCAGCATATCACCGAGCATGTAATAGGCTTCCAGATCTTTCTGGTCAATCCCGATCACCTGGTGCAACTCCGCAATCGCATTATCGTAGTCGCGTTGCTGGGCGAAGATCCGGGCGATCTGCTTCTTCTCCTGGATCGCCTCAGTCGGACGGCGCATCAGGGTATACATCAGCGACAACCACTGGCGCGCGTCCACATCATTGGGCGCAATCTGCACGATTCTATCGTACATCTGGCGCGCCTTTTCGTGATCACTAAGCGTCCAGTGTACCTGGGCCGCCTCTTGCAACGACGCCACCGCATCTTTGAGCAGCCCCGCCTTTTTTTGCAGTTCAGCGGCCCGCACCAGACCATCAAGGCCCTTATCGAGGTAGCCCCGCCGCAGTTGCATGCGGGCGAGGCGGCCACTAATCGCAATATGGTTCGGGGCCAGCCGCAGCGCATATTCCAGCATCTCGATCGCCCGATCAAGCTGCTGATGCTCTTCGTAGTGGGTAGCCAGATCATCAAGCTGGGCAATTGCCTCGGGCAGTTTACCCTGGCGGAAGTAGACATCGGCCAGTTTGGTATAGATGGCCCGGTCGTACGGCAAGAGCTTTTTGGCCTCAAGCAGGGCTTGCTCGGCCCCGGCAATATCATCAGAAGCGGCATAGGCTTCGGCCATGCGCCGCACAAAATCACCTTTGCTGAGCGGAACGGCAAACGTGTGTTTGACGCCCGGATCGGGGGCGACTTTGCTTGCGGCGGTCTGCCCTCGGCGCAACTGTTCCAGGGCCGCTTCGGCATTGCCGAGGGCAATATGGCTTTCGGCAGCGGCCTGCGCGATCAGCACCGGCGGCAGCAGATCACCAAGCTCATCGGCCATCAAGGACTCGGCCTGCTCAAGTTCAAGCAACGCTGACGAGTGCTGGTTCACGCTCTGTTGAATCACTGCCAAAATATAGTGCAAGATCGCCGTATCGCTGATCATCAAGGCACTGCGATACTCGGCCTGCACCGCCCCCAGATCGGCTGGGCGCTGTTTGATCAGACTCAGCACCGTTGCCAACGAGTCCCAGACCGCCGCCGGCTGCTCGCCAAGCAAGGCCAGGGTCAGATTGAGGCGCGCCACCGCCACGGGATCATCGGCCTCGCCCAATTCGAGGGCGCGCCGAAACTCGCCCATCGCCGCTTCGTAACGCTCGATTTTGAGCAGCGCCAGCCCATACTGCGCATGGACATCACGGCTCTTGGGTGCCCACTGTAATAAGCGCCGATACTCTTCGAGGCTCTTATTGGTCTGGCCCATCCGGAAATAGGTGCCGGCCACTTGCAACAACTGATCAACCGCCTCGTCGGTGCGTCCGGCATTGCGTAACAGTTCGGCCAAGCGCGCCCGGGCATTGATCGTATCGGGCGACAACTCGATGAAACGATAGTACACATCAATCGCGAGCTTGGGTTCATTGCGGACGCGGAAGGCGTCAATCAACAATTGATACTTGGTCAGGGCCTCTTCGGGTCGTCCTTGACGCTCATAAACTTCACCCATCCGCAAATGGATGGGATAGTACTCAACATTAAGCCGGATCGCCTCGTGACAGGCATCAAGCGAGGCTTCGATCAAACCCTGATCGAGATACTTGCCACTGAGCGCAACCCAACCGGCCACCTCTTCTTCAAGGCCGGTCGTATCAAGCGGCGTCGCCGGCGCAAAGTTCTGTACCTCGGCCTGGGGCAGACTCTCGAGCAGGATCATCGGCTCGGGCACAGGCAGGCGCGATCCGACACTGCCCAGCGTATCCGTAGTCACAGGGCGGTCGCCGCGCAGAAAATCGGTAATCGGACGAATTTTGCCCCAAACCTCCGAAACAGGTTCAGGCTCATCCATGGGTAAAGGAGCCGCTTCGGCCACATTCGGGGTCAGCGCACCGGTGCCCATCGTGCGCAACTTAGCAAACATATTGCGGTCAGCCAACTCTTTCGAGCGCTGGCGAAACTCGACCGCCCGCTCGCGGCCCCAGCGTTTGCTCTCCAGAAAATCGGCCAGGGTGCCATAGAGCGCACCAGCGCGGGCGATGTCGCCAATCTGCTCGAAGATCGTTGCCGCATTCTCATACATCTGGATCAGATCTTCGGCCTCGTTCCGGCCAATCGTTTCCAGATCCACCAGGCGAATCGTCTGCTCGAACTCTTGCGCGGCTTGTGGCAACTGCCCCAACTCGCGGTAACTCTGGCCAAGCGCAAAGTGCGCCGAGAGCGCATACTCGTGGTCGGTAGAAGCCCGTGTCAGCACGCCGGTTGCCATACGGTGGTCACCGCGCTCTTGATAGAGCAAGCCGAGCGAATAGAGCACATCGGCCCGTTCGAGGCCACCCGAGATCGCCTGTTCGTACAGCTTCGTGGCGGCTTCGATCTCGCCCGCTTCCTGGGCCTTCTGCGCCTGTTCCACCAGTTTTTCGAGCGCAAACTGTTGCGAGCGGAGCGCCCCGGTCATGCCGGCAAAACTTGGGCGGAGCGCGGCCGGTTCAGGGGTTGCGTCGTCCTGCTGATCATCTTCGCCAAGGCCAGCGGCACGGGCCATAGCCTCACGGATCGTCACGATCAGATCCTTGGCTTCACGGCTATTTGGATCGAGCCGCAGTGCCACCTCAGCCGACTCGGCGGCCTGATCAAGCTGGGTAGCCTGAAACAGATGCTGGGCAACCAGCAGATACTCACCGGCTGCCTCACGCACGCCACCAGCGTCTTCGTAGAGGCGGGCCAAGCGTTTGCGCTGTTCGGTTGCGGTGGGATCAAGCTTCAGCAGATCGCGCAAGGCTTCGATCGCCTGCGCAGGGTGGCGTTGGGCCAGATGCAGATCTGCCAGGGCCTGATAGCTCGCAACGGCTTTTGGGCTCCCCTGGCGGGCCTGAATCTGTGCGGTATAGCTCAGAAAGAACGGGTTTTTAGGATCAGCCGTGCGCAGATCATCAAAGATCTGGAGCGCCCGATCCAGTTTACCCCCCTGAAAGAGTGCGACCCCAGCATTGATCCGCGCATCACTGTCCTGCGGAAACTCCTGGAGCGCACGTACCGCCGCCCTCAGCGACTCGTCCCATTTGCCCTGGCTCGCGGCCTCACGGCTCTGCTCCATGGCCCGATCAAAGATGGCGCGATTTCCTGGCATAGTGTGTTATATCTGTGCGGGCAACTTCGCTACGCTCGTTGCCCTTTGAATCAGGGAAAACCATGTTTTCCCTGGCCCCTCCGTGCCGCCGCATCAACCGTTGCCTCTGGTGCCCGTGGCCCGCCGTGCCCTATCAACCGCCGAGGCCCGCCGTGCCGCATCAACCGTTGCCTCTGGTGCCCGAGGCCCGCCGTGCCCTATCAACCGCCTGAGGGCCTGCTCGAGGCCCGCCGTGCCGGATCAA
>JBLWKA010000002.1:2803-3007 GCA_048381555.1 Oscillochloridaceae bacterium umkhey_bin13 | reverse complement strand
CCGTTGCCTCTGGTGCCCGTGGCCCGCCGTGCCCTATCAACCGCCGAGGCCCGCCGTGCCGGATCAACCGTTGCCTCTGGTGCCCGTGGCCCGCCGTGCCCTATCAACCGCCGAGGCCCGCCGTGCCGGATCAACCGTTGCCTCTGGTGCCCGTGGCCCGCCGTGCCCTATCAACCGCCGAGGCCCGCCGTGCCCTATCAACCG
>JBLWKA010000002.1:0-2703 GCA_048381555.1 Oscillochloridaceae bacterium umkhey_bin13 | reverse complement strand
GGCCCGCCGTGCCCTATCAACCGCCGAGGCCCGCCGTGCCCTATCAACCGTCGCACGTGGGCCTGGGAGCACATGGTGCTCCCAGAATCCCCAGCGTGAAACGTTGCCAAGGCAACGTTTCACGCTGCACAAAATTAAACATACCCCAGCAACGTCAAAATTAACGCCTTCTGGACGTGTAAACGATTTTCGGCTTGATCAAATACCACCGAACTCGCCCCATCAACCACTTCGGTCACGACTTCTTCGCCGCGATGCACCGGGAGGCAGTGCATAAAGGCCGCACCGCTGCTTGCCTCAGCCATCAAACTTGGGGTTACCTGGTATGGTGCAAAGACTGGCCGCCGCCGGGCGGTCTCGTGCTCTTGGCCCATCGAAGTCCAGACATCAGTATAAACGGCATCGGCCCCGGCGACAGCGTCGTTGGGGGAAGCCGTCACCCTAATGGTAGCATCAGTTTCGGCCCCGATGCGCTCGGCATGGGCCAGAATGTCGGGGTCGGGCCGATAATCAGGCGGACAGCCCACCGTGACACTGACCCCGAGGGTCGCGCCAAGCAGCAACAGCGAGTGACAGACATTGTTGCCATCACCCAGATAGGCCAGCCGCAGCCCCTGGAGCCGCCCGTACCGTTCGCGCAGGGTCAACATATCGGCCAGCGCCTGACAGGGATGCTCGCGATCCGAAAGCGCATTGATCACCGGCACCGTCGCATAGCGGGCCAGCGTTTCGACCGTGCCATGCTTAAAAACCCGGGCGGCAATCGCCTGCACCCAACGACTGAGGTTGCGCGCCACATCGGGCACACTCTCACGTCCACCCATATCAATATCGTTTGCCGAAAGATACGAGCCATGGCCCCCAAGTTGGGTCATGCCGGCCTCGAAGGCGACCCGCGTGCGTAACGAGGGCTTCTCGAAGACCAGAGCCAGGGTTTTACCCCGCAACGGCCAGGTCGCATGGAGGCCCATACTGCTCGCGTCCCGCCAATCGGCCTTGAGAGCCGCCGCACGTGCCAGGAGGGTCTCGGCTTCATCACGGGACAAATCGGCTGCCGAAAGAAAATGTTTCAGATTCACGCGCTACTCCCTACCCCTTCCGTCCCATTCGTCGTAAGTGGGCCTGCTTCTTCTGTTCAAACCGTTGGCTCGGCAAGGTCCGGCGATAATCGGCCGCATCAATCACGGTAATCTCATCACACAGTTCGCGATCACTCATCCGCGAGAAGATCCGTGGGTCAAGATCCTTCGGTTCACGATTACTTGTGATCACGGTTGGTAGTTTGTAATTATAACGATGATTGAAAATCTGGAAGAGCTTTTCACGGGCCCATGGGGTCGCATTTTCGGTACCCAGATCATCCAGGATCAGCACATCGGCGTTGCGCACCTGTTCGACGCGCTCATCGTAGGCGATTTCGCTGCTTGGCCCAAAGGTCGAACGCAGGTGATCGAGCAGATCCGGCACCACGGTAAAGAGCACGGTCAGGAAGTGGTGTTGCAACACTTCATTGGCAATTGCGGCCGCAAGATGGGTCTTGCCACTGCCATAGCCGCCAAAAAAGATCAGCCAACCACTCGGATGTTCGGCGAACTTGCGTGCCCGAGCATAGGCCCGCGCCACCCCATTGACCCCCGCATCAAAATTCTCGAAGGTCTTGGCCCGAAACGGCCCCAGGTTACTCAACTCTAGCAGCCGTTCACGGCGACGCTGCTGCTTTTCGCTGGCCCGGCAATGGCATGTAATCAACTGCCCAAACTCGGGATGGCCGTACGGCACCGCCAGCAGATAGTAGCCGATGCCCCGACAGTGTTCACAGACGGGGGCCGCCTCAGGCGAGGTCGGACTCGTCGCTGCCGCGTCGGAAGAGTCCGCCGAACTGGCCGCTGGTGTATTTCTCGATATCAAAAGATCGTTCGGCTGGATCGGGCGCATCGTTTCGTCCATGCGCAGCCCACCTCTCAAGTACCTTGCGCACATACCGCCACGAGCGCGCATTGGCTCGTACGGCTTCACGCATTGCATCTTCAATCCATTCGGGCGGATAACGTTCTTCGGCCTCGCGGAGTTCTTCAACCAACATCGGGGTCACGAGGCCAATATTCTGCTCGTAGAGTCGCAGCAAGGTCGGGCGCTCGGTCAGTTCAATCGGCGTGGTCAAGGCGGCCTGGGCGGCACTGAACCGTTCGGCCCAGGCTCGGTTTGCCACGGTATGCACAAGATACCAGTTCGCAACCCGACCATCGGCGGGCACCACCAGATGGATGAGCGTCCCTCGCCGCACCGCTGCCGCCAAGCCCTCAGCCAGCAGATCCTCGTAGGCACGCAAACTACTCAGGCTGCGCAACGAACGGCGCAACGTAGGATCGGCCAACAGTTCGTCCCAACTGATCCGCCGGGGACTGGTGCGCTGGCGACTCAGCCGGTAGAAGATCTGAAGCGTGACCTTCAGTTCGCTTGGCAAGGTAATACTCGGGATGACCTCGCTGAACAGTTCGGGAGGCAAGCCCACCAGTGGTTCGGTTGAGAAACCAGCAAAGGCCATGGCCCACCTCAGTTCGTCACACGGCTCTTGCCCATGGTACCACATCCCTCACCAGACTTGAACGGGTTGCGCGGTGGGTTTCAGGGCTGTTGCAACAGTCCGCCTCCGGCGATGGGTGCGGTGCGGCTGCGCCGCACCGCACGGTTTTTTGGAGTCTT
>JBLWKA010000001.1:0-139788 GCA_048381555.1 Oscillochloridaceae bacterium umkhey_bin13 | reverse complement strand
GAAGGCTCCTCCACCTGCCGAGCAGATTCGTCGCGCATTGCTCGCTTTTCCGCTTCCTGATGCCAAATGTGACAACGGACAACTTCCTTAACCTTTCACCATTACCACGCCGGGTCGCCCCTACCGAGGCAATCCGGACATGGACTGATGCGGAACCGGCAGGTAGTACCCCACCGTCCGTGCCAGCCTGCCCTGACGGTGCCACCTGGTCACCCCGAGGGTCTGCGGGCGGGTGAGCAGGAGCCTCGGGCTGCTCAGGTTGAGTGCCGTCATCCGGTGGTGCTGATGGAACTGCCGGGTTGCGGGGTGAGCGGGGGAGATTGATACCCACCTGGGTCGGCAGCTGCCCGACCTGCGGACGGCCGTGTTGAAAGCCGCCCGCCCCGAGGAACAGGCCAGCCCAGGCCCAGCGTCGCGCCAGGGTCTGCTGACGGAGCAGGTCGCCGAGCAGGAAGCCGCCGGCGACAATCGCGAGCAACTCGGCGGCGTGGAGCAGGCCATCCGAGCGCAGTCCGACCGCCAGCTCGCCTGGTCGTAGAAGTGGTGCTAGACCAGCAGTTGGTGGAAGACGATCGCGTCCGTGCATCAAGCCGGGTTGGAGTCAGCAGGCCCACTCAGGTGCCTCCCGAGCCTCTACTGTTAGCAAAAGCGAGACCAGGTGAAGCAGAGTGCGCCACTACTGATCCGGAAGCCGAGCAAGGCGCAGCAGTACAGCAAGTAAGGACGGGACAGATCGCGTCCCGCCCCGATCACGCGTCAAACCCCCAGAAGCGTAGCTTCCGGGGGTCTTTATAACCGCTTTGTGACTGCCCCCAAACCGCAGCACAACCCGCGCTTACGATACTGAAGTAAGCGTATGCAATGAGGAAGGAGCCGTAGATGCCGGATGCAGTGAGGCACTTTAGCGCACGGCTAGCGTTCATGGTGATGCTGGCGGGCCTGGGGGGCTGTGCGGGGGCCCCGAATATGCTCGATGCCCGCGGCTATGGGGCCGAGGGCATCAACCTGCTCTGGTGGGTGATGTTTTGGGCTGGCACTGCGGTCTTTGGGCTGGTAATGGTGGTAATGCTGGTGGCGCTCTTGCGGCGGCGTGATCAGGCTGATCCGCAACTTGACGCGCAGGCCGAGCGACGCATCAGCGACCGCCTCATTGGCGGGGGCGGCGTACTGCTACCGCTGGTGGTGCTGGTGCCGCTGCTTGGATTCACGGCCTACACGAGCACGGCCATGATCCCGCCGAGGCCGCCAGCGCTGACGATTGAGGTGATTGGTCACCATATGTACACTACGGGCCTGCCGCAACTCGGGATGAACTTCTTTGCGGCGGCCAGCATGATGATCGCCATACCCAGTGGGGTGATCATCTTCGGCACCCTGGCAACGATCTGGCTGGGACGACCAGTTTGGAAGACACCCTTGCTCTATGTGCTTGGCTTTGTGATTACCTTTGTGCTTGGTGGGATCACGGGCGTCATGGTGGCGGCGGTGCCCTTCGACTACCAGGTTCATGATAGCTACTTTGTGGTGGCCCACTTCCACTATGTGCTCATTGGCGGCACGGTCTTCCCGCTACTGGCGGGCCTGCACTACTGGTGGCCCAAGGCGACCGGGCGCATGCCAAGCGAGCAACTAGGCCGTTGGAGTTTCTGGCTGAGCTTTATTGGCTTCCATATTACCTTCTTTACGATGCATATCACCGGCATGCTGGGTATGCCGCGGCGGGTCTATACCTATCCGGCTGGCCTGAACTGGGATTGGCTGAACATGATTTCGACGCTGGGTTCGTTCGTGATGGCGCTAGGCTTGGGACTCTTCTTGTTCAACCTGGCGCAGTGTTTGCGCAATGGTGAACGGGTCGAGGAGAATCCGTGGGGCGCGGGCACGCTAGAGTGGGCGACGAGTTCTCCGCCGGCGCAGTACAACTTTGCGCGCATCCCTGGCGTGAGTAGCCGTGAGCCGCTCTGGGACGACGGTACGGCGGTGGGGCTCTACAACCTGGGGGATAAGCAACGCGAAGCGCTTGGCAGTTCGTTGCTGGACGCCGACCCCGAGCAGCGCCTGGTCTTGCCCGGCCCCTCGATCTGGCCGTTCTTTCTGGCCATTGCGGTCGGACTGCTCTTCATATGCCCTCCTCAATGGCTGGTTGGGCCTGCGCGTGCTCGTGCATAGCGCGCATGGCAATATACGCGGCTTGCAAGGCCCCTTCCATCCAGCCGGTCAGGTAGCTCAGATGCTCCCCGGCCAAGTAGATACGGCCCTCTGACTCGAGCAACTGCGGGTAGTAGGTTTCACGACTGGAATCACCATAGATCGCGTAACAGCCCAGTTGGTAGTGTATCCGGTGCCAGGCGATCGAGAAGCTGTTCTCAAACGACTCGCGGTACTGCGAATGGATGCGTTCACCCTCGGCCAGGACGCGCTCGGTGCGTTGCGCGGAGGTAAGCGCACCCAGTTCATAAGCCCTGCGGTCAAAGACATAGACGCCCTGGACCACACCCTTCTGGCCATGGAAGCTGTACGAGGGGTACCAGATTTGAGTGATAGTCTGGTCAGTCCACGAGATCCCGCCATAGAGTCCTTCATCTTCCTCCCAGAAGCGTCGCCCATACTGCTGACCCAGTTTTACAGCGGTGGTGTAAGTGACCCGTGCAACCGCCTCGCGGGTTTGCGGCGTCAGGTCAGAGGGGATAATGCGGGCCGGGCCAAGGTTGAGGTAGTGGCCTTCATCGAAACGGCAAAGCTGCGGCTCGGCGCCGACATCGCCAGCACAGAGCGTAAACGATTGTCCATGGGAATGCGCACGACCCGCAGCTCTAAGGAAAGCACATCATAATTGCGCAGACGCTCACTCTGTAGTTCGGGATCAAGCCCGAGCGCCGCACATACAATCCGGGTGGGAGCCCTCAGCCCTCAGCCCTCAGCCCTCAAGAAGCCCTCAGCCCTCAGCCCTCAAGAAGCCCTCAGCCCTCAGCCCTCAAGAAGCCCTCAGCCCTCAGCCCTCAGCCTTCAGACCTATCTCAGACCCATGTCATTGTTTTGACCGCATGCAAACGGTAGCATAGCCCCGCGATGAAGGCTAGACCGGAGCATGCGTATGTCTGATTTGATCAATTTTTTCCCCACCATGCTGCTTGGCGTGATGGTATTGTTGACCCTTATTTTGTTGCCGTTGCTTAATGATGATCGCCCAGTCCGCGATGATCGTCAACGCACGGATCGCATCCAGGTGCCCACCAGGGGCGATCAGCACGGCCCACGCCGATAAGACCCTTTGATGTGATACGAAGCGCAGCGCCTCACTGCTCCAGGAGTTGACGTAATAAATCGTCGTCCTGATCCTCGTCGGTGCGCCGGGGCGTTGGGGTTGGCTCGGGCGTGATGCTGCGACGGCTGGGCGGTGGCGTGTCTGCCGCCAACCAGTTAGGGGCTGATTCGTCACTTGCTGCGGCAGCCACAATTGGGGCGCGCTTCGCTTGGGGAGGCCTCGTCGGGAGTGGCGGCTCAGGGTCGGGGGGATGGTTGGCGACAGAACTGCCACCACGTCCAGCAAAGCGTTCGTAGGCGCTGCGGCGGCGGCGGTAGCCTTTGCGCGTCCCCCGGCGGCGGTAGGTGCGCCAATCGTTGAAGGCCAGGGTTCCAATCGCTACCAAGGCCAGGATCAGGGCGGCCAGGAACAACAACGGGATCCAGCCTCTGGCACCCTGCGCGATCTGGGCCAGCACCCCGCCTACGAGGGCCACATCTTCACCACTTACTGCTGGCAGACCGGGTTCCCGTGGGGTGATGGTGGCGACAACCGCTACCGAGGCTGGTACGGCAGCGACGGTGGAGCCACCGCCACAGAGGGCCGCAACGCCGCCATGGTCACGGAGTTCGCGCCCGAGCAGGCCGATCCGCACCTGTTCACTGAGCGGTGCGCCGGGGGTGGTCGAGGGTGTCACCTCGAAGCGGGCGCGCTCGAAATACTGTACCGTCGTGGGCACCCCGGTCTCGGGATGATCTTCGTTGAGCGGCCCCGAGATTGGGTAGCCAAAGATTGCCAGGCCACCCAACGCTTCGTAGCGCGTTCGGAAGCGACTATCGGCAAAGGCGTCGGGCGCTTGCAGATCGGTGCGCGGGGTTGGTTCAACCCCAGGATAGCGCTGGCGGAAGGCATAGGTGCCGACCTGGGTACCAACCACGCGGTAAGGCCAGGCCGTATCCTGGTGCAGTTCGAGGCGCTGCCGTTCGGTGTAGAGCACTGGCAAGCTGGTGCGGCAGTCACCCGCCAGTTCATGGGTTACTGTACCAAGGGGCAGACCCAGCGCGGCCAGCGCATCGTTCAGCGGGCGGGTATTCAGGCTTCCCAAGCTCTGATAGTGTTGCACAAAATCGCCTGTAACCGGGTTCGCGGGATCCTCGGCAAAGCTCAAGGGCGGACAGACCGCGACCAATCCGGTTGGCGGCACGTCGGCGGGAAGCTGGCGCAAGCCGGTGGGGTCACGCATGATCGTCCGCACATGGCTGATCACGGTTGGATTGCTGTCAGGCATGATCGGTGCCGGGCGGGTGTCCCCATCAACATGGATGGTTGGCAGATAACGATAACCAGTCACACGCACCGTCCCGTCGGCGGCCTGGGCCAAGCCGACATAAAAGATCACCGAGGTTGCCGTGAAGTACTGGGCCTGAAACGCCCCCTGCGAGGCCAGGAAATTGGCGAGTGAGTAGATCACCAGGGTCTGGCGGTCACCTGTAGTGATCCACTCAACTGGTTGGAGGGTATGCGATTGAGCACCGAGGATCACATCGGCTCCGGCGGCGGCTAAAACGCGTGCGGCTTCGATCTGACTCTGGTGCGGGTAAAACTGGTACTCGAAGCCCCAATGGGCAGCTACCACCACCAGATCGGTTTCAGCGGCAGCGCGGGCGACCGCGTCCAGCATACTCTGACGCACGCCCCCCTGTTCGCCGTAACTCGTGCCCTGATAGAGCAGCTTGATCTGGTTGTAGGGGTCGGGAATGCCATTCGTACCCCAGGTAGCCGAAATAAAGCCCAGGGTCAGGCTGGCCCCATCTTTGGTCAGTGTGATCGGGAGATAGGGCGGGCGCTCGCTGGCATTGCTACGAACCGCGCCGTGATGCAGGATCCCCGCCGCATCAAGTACGTCGAGCGTTGCGTCCAAGCCTTCGGGGCCGCGATCAAGAATATGGTTATTGGCAGTCGAGACTAGGCCGATGCCTGCATTGCGTAGGGCCGGGGCCAGGGCTGGATTAAAATTGAAGAGCGGATAGCCCGTGTAGGGCGAGCCAGCCAACATCGCCCCATCAAAATTGGTATAGGCAAGATCGGCGGCCTGTAAAAATGGGCGTACATAATCAAATAGCCCATCGTAGCCCTGGGCTTCACCGACGGCCTGAATATTCTGATGTGGGAAGGTGTCGCCGGTGGCCGCCAGCGTAAAATGGATCTCGTCGGCCAGCCCTGTCCCACACTGGTTTAGTTCGAGTACCGGCAGATCAAGGCCATCGGCGCGCTGGGCATACACCGGCAGCGCTGGCCCATGCATGCCCAGCATGATCACCAGGCTCAGCAGCCACAGGATGTTGCTCAGCCTACTCATGGGGGGTGGTGAACTCATCAGGATGCATCCCCAGCAGCCGCGCCGCAGCCAACGGGTTGCCATTGGTACGCTGAAGGGCCAGGGCCAACAAACGGCTGCGCAACTGACTCAGCATGGCGGGCAGATCGTGGGCCGTATCAAGCAAATAGCTGAGTGCACTATCAAGGATCTGCTCGCGGGCGTTGGTATCAGCTTCAAGCAGCAGATGTTCGGGGCCAATCAGGCTACCCTGGGCCAGCACGACCGCCCGCTCAATCGTATTTTCGAGTTGGCGCACATTGCCGGGCCAGGCATGGGCACAGAGTTGGCTGATCGCACTGGCGGCGATGCGGGTGGGCGCAGTGCCAAAACGATATTTATGCAAAAAATGCTCGATCAGCAAGGGAATATCGTCGCTACGTTCGCGCAGGGCAGGCATCTGAATATTGACCACATTCAGCCGATAGTAGAGATCTTCGCGGAAGATGGCAACCCGGGTTGCTTCGAGCAGATCACGGTTGGTTGCGGCAATTACCCGCACATCGGCGCGTAGCGACTGGTTGCCACCGACCCTTTCGAAGCTGCGTTCCTGAAGCACGCGCAGCAACTTCTTCTGGGTGGCCGGACTAATCTCACCAATCTCGTCCAGAAAGAGCGTCCCGCCGGTGGCCTGTTCAAAGCGCCCCTTGCGCTGGGTCACGGCCCCCGTAAAGGCCCCCTTCTCGTGCCCAAATAGTTCACTTTCGAGCAGGGTTTCGGGCAGGGCCGCACAGTTGACCGCCACAAACGGCCCATCACGGCGGGTCGAACTACGGTGCAAGGCATGGGCCACCAGTTCTTTGCCGGTGCCACTTTCGCCGGTGATCAGCACCGTCGCATCGCTGGCCGCCACGCGCCCGATTAGCTTATAGACCTGTTGCATCGCCGCGCTGCGCCCAATCAGCAGATCACGCGGATCAGGGCTGAACTGGCGTTCGAGCTCGTGGACGCGTCGGGTTAAACGCCGATGCTCGAAGGCCCGCTGCACCGTATGCAGAATCACATCGGGGTCAAACGGCTTATTCAGGTAATCGTACGCCCCCCGCTGCATGGCTTCGATGGTCACCGTAGATGACCCCTGCGCCGTAATAATCAAGATAGGGATGTCGCGGCCCTGGCTGCGCAAAGTCGAGAGTACACTTAAGCCATCGGGCGGTGGCATACGCACATCCATAATCACCACATCCGGCTCTTCGGCCTCGATCGCCGCCAGGGCCTCCTGGCCCGAACCAGCTTCGCGGATCGTCGCGCCCTCGTACTCAAGGATATCGCGGATCAGATCGCGGATGGGTTGTTCATCGTCTACAATGAGGATGGTACTACCGTGCAGGCGCAGATCCATGATGCATCCTTGGTGACGGGAGGGCGGGTTACGAACGTATGCAGCGCAGCCAGGGTTTGGGTTAGGGATGGCTGATCAAACTCACGAGCAGCTCATGGATCATAAAATCGAAAAGCACTGCCGGATCGCCCACCAGCGGTGCGGTCTGGCCATTCAGTTCTAGGGCTACCAAGCCATGGTCGAGGGCCCAAACCCGGAGCAGGGCCAGCATCACTGGGGGCGGAATCGGTTGATCAACCCGTTGGCCCCAGGCCGTGATCGGATCGGTCAGGGCTGCAGGAACTGGTGTTGGCGCAGGCTCAACTCGCAAGCGGCCTTGCGCCTAGGCCAGCCCAAACAGTTCGCCGAGGGGGGCAAGGGCAGCACGAGCGGCCGGGGCAGTCTGCTCGGCCGGGGCCTGGTAGCCAGGAAGCGGGGCACCAACGATCAGTTCAAACGCGGCCGGGGCGGCAATGGCCCAGTGGCGGTACGCGGGCAAAGTGGTGGTCAGCCGCTGGGCTAGATCATATGTCGGGCCAGGATCAGCGGTGCGGAGCGCCGTACCCAGGGCGGCATAGGCATCAATGATCAGATCGGTGATCAAGGCATCGCGGTTCGGGTAATAATAATAGATGGCCGCCGAGCTGAGACCCATCGTTGTGGCAACGGCCCGCAACGATAGCCCCGCTGCCCCCTGGCGAGCCATTTCGGCCGATGCGGTTGCCTTGATCTCGTCACGGACGGCAGCCTGTTGATGTTCGCGTCGTTCTTTCCGCATAGATCCTGAGGACGTAGCTGTTGGTTGCAACGCGCAAGCCTTGAAGGCTCAAGGCACGTAAGTTCTAATGATAATCTATTTTAGCATGGCTCGGTCCAGCCTGGGGGTTTACTGCCTGGGCATTCCGTTATTGCAAGACCCAGGCGCGCCATTCGGCTTCGAGTTGATCGAGCCCTTTGCCATAGATACCCTGGTAGTCGGCACTGCCCGGGGCGGCATTGCCCGAGAGATACAGCGCATCGAAGCGCTCGCGGCCATAGCTGTCAATCAGGTATTCAACAAAGCTAGCCCACTGATAGTAGAGTTTGTTCATATCGCTGATCGGCAGGCCCACATAACTTAGGGCCAGGGGTAGTTGTTCGCCACGACTGACCCAGGGCCGCACGAACCCACGAAAATCGCTGGCCCCCCCAAGCCAGTAGGCGCCCGCGCCCCAGGTTGCAACCCCTTCCGAGAGGATCAGATCAGCGCGCAGGTGGCGGTCGCCGTAACGATCATGCGCCAGTTGATGCACAAACTCGTGGGCCAGAATATTGACCGCCCGGGCCATGGGCAGGTCACGACAGGTGAAGACCTGTACCGTGCGCACGTCGGTATAGGCGATACCGTGCAGGCCACACCCCGGCGCAAGCCCCACGTAGGTGCCAATCGTAGCGATCGGCGCGGTGCCAAAGCGGGCGACTACATAATCAAGCGCCCGATCCAGTTCGACCCGTAAGCGGGCCTGTTGCTGCTCGTCAAATAGCCCATCGGCAACTGATAGGGTCAGCCCGCCACCGAGCGCAATCGCTGCGCCACTCAGCGGCACCGGGGTCGCGGTCGCAACCCCTGGTGCTGGCGGGGCCTGCCCAACCATCACCGGAGGTGCCACCGCCGAACTTGGTGCAAAGCGGGTTGGTGGCGGGCGCAAATTGACATAAGCCCAGGCAATGATTACCAGCAAGGCCCCAAAGGCGATCGGACCAAGCGCAGCCCGCGGAATGGATGGCAACGGAAGCATCGTGCCTACCTGGCCGTAAGTTGATGAAAGGCCCGTTCACTGGTAAACGGGGTTGTGGCCACAATCACCAGCACCCCTTCTTCGCCGGGGTTGAGGCTCGCCCGGGCCACTCCGTCGGCGTTAACCTCAAGCGCTTCGACCGTGGTTGCATTTGAGCCAAAGCGCACCAGGCGCAGTTCCCAGCGTTGGGGCAGCGTGCCATCAACCCGCACAAACCCCTCGGCCTCCCAATCGCCCGAGCCTTGCTCGGCATCATCGAACCAGCCCAATTCGGGAATGCGCAGATTATCGAGTATCAGGCCGGGTGCATGAAAGCCCTGATCATTGATCTGCCAGAACCGCAGCAGCACCTCCTGACCGACATAGGCCGACAGATCAACCTGTTCTTCGATCCACTGGCCGCGTAAGCCACTTTCGAGCTTGCTGCCCGGTCGGCCGCTTAGGCCAGTCAGCGCGTGGCCATAATTGACGCCTTGCGGGTCGGCATCGGTGGTAAACCGGCCGGGCAGGGTCGTCCAGGTCGCCCCACCGTCGGTCGAAACCGTGATGAAGGCATAATCGTAGTCATCCTCGATCTCGTACCAGGCCTCAAACTGAAGTGTGGCCCGATTGAGGCCGCGCAGATCCACTAAGCGGGTGAGCGTGGCGATAGAATCGTCGCTGCGCCCGCCCCACCAGGCATAGCCATCACGGGGCATTTCGGCCCCAATCCCGATCCGGGGCGTCCCCCGAAATTCCAGTTCGGCCCCGGCGGGCAGGGCCACATAATCGGCCCCAAACTGAGCCACCGTATCGTCCAGACTGCGCCCGCTGCTCAGTTGGTTGGGTTGCACGCGCCGGGGCAGCAGATCGGGCAACTCGTGGCCGGTGGCATAGGTGTACTGGCCATCGGCGATATTCGGGTCATCGAGCAGATTCGCAACCGCCCAATCGGCCACAACCTGACTGAAGCGGGTGATCGTGGGGCGCGTTTCGGCAGCGAGTTCGGCAAAGGTCCACAGGTTATGGCCGGCATCGGCGCGTACCAATGGGCGGAGTTGGGCTTCGCCAGCGTATTGGGCGTAGATGTAGCGCATAAACAGGTGCGAGGCCCCGTAGTGGGCCAACGAGCGCCCTGGAGCCGAAGCCCAACCGGTCAGTTGCACATCAGGATCGAAGAGGAACCGGTTGATAAAGCCGGTACTGAAAAAGCCATTCAGATCCTCGGCCAGTTGCGAAGCGCCTTCGTTAAACCAGAGCGCACTGCCAGGACTTTCGGCACTATGGATCATATGCTGAAACTCGTGGACGAGCACATCGAGGTACTCGGGATCCTCGAAGGGCATCAGCGAGATATTCATAAAGAACATCTCGCGCTCGTTGCTGTAGCGGTTGATCTGACGCGGCAGCGAGTCCTGCGACGAGAAATAGCCCAGCACCTGGTTGGTCGGGTCATTGGCATTCAGGATCGTAATCCGGGGATCGCCATCTACGCCGGGCTGCAACTCAGAGCCAAAGATCTCGCGGGTGCGCGGATAGAGTTCTTGTTCGAAGGTGCGGGCGGCCCGTTCGAGGGCCTGTTGATCATACCGCAGCCCGCGCTCGACATACATCAGCACCACTGGCCCAGCGTAGCGCAACTCGGCCTCGATCGGAAACTGGGTATTGGTATCAAAATTCGTAACGTAGAACGAGCGGGTGTAGCCGACCTGCACATCGAGTGGCTCGGTGCGGGCAACCGTCGGGCAGAAGTCGGGATCGGGCTGGCAAGCGCGGAAAGCCTGGGCCAGGGCGACTTGATCACGGAGCGGGCGGCGGTTGGTCGCGATCATCGCAATCGTGGGATCGGGATCGGTGGGACTATCGAAGACCACCGGGCCAGTGGGCGCAGGGGCACTGGTCGGGGCAGGGGCACTGGTCGGGGCAGGGGCACTGGTCGGGGCAGGGGCACTGGTCGGGGTCGTGCCACCAATCACAATCGGTGAAGGCGTACCGGCGTTGGGAACACTCGTCGGCTGCACGGCACTCGTGGGAACCAGAGTTGGCTCGGAACTGATCCCCAGGGGAGTACAACCACTTATGAGCAAGGCGCACAGCACCAGAATAAAGGGGTATGGTTTCATAGGAGGTATTGTACCGCGTTTGCATGGCCAACATGGGTTGGATAGGGCTGATGCAACGTCATTGGGCAAGCCCATAGTTTGTGTGCGGTGTGGCGGCGAAGCCACCCCAAACCCCACCGCCAGAGGCGGGAGTTGCATGATCCTGCTGGCAAACCAAGCGACGCTCCCGTGCCGTGGGCGTCAACGCCTCGGCTACGGGAAGCGAAGGCCACCTGCGTGGCCTGTTCAGCCCGCGCAGGCGGGCTTGGCCTACCGTATTCAGTATTAAAACCGGTAGACGCCCGTGCCGTGGGGCTGAAAGCCCTCGGCTATGGGAAGCAAAGACCGCCTGCGCGGCCTATACCCAAATAAATTCTTAAAACTCATGAGCCGCCGGGAAAGCGCACCCCAATGTTTGCCAGCAGGATCGTTGCAACAGCCCTGGCGCAAGCCAAAACCCAAGATGGTATAATACAGCTATGGCAAAGATTATGGTCGCAATGAGTGGTGGGGTAGATAGTTCGCTGACGGCGGCGCTGTTGCACGAACAGGGCCACGAAATCGTCGGCGTAACGATGCACCTCTGGGATGACGAGGATGATCGACTGGCCGAGAGTCTCTGCTGTGCGCAAGAGATGGCCGAGAGTGCGCGGCGGGTCTGCGCCCAGTTGGGTGTGCCCTATTATGTGTTCAACTATCAGCGCGAGTTTCGGCGCTACGTGATTGACTATTTTGTGCGGGCCTATGCGGATGGCCTGACCCCCAACCCGTGCCTGGAGTGTAACCGGGCGATCAAGTTTCGCGCCTTGCTTGATCGTGCCCAGGCCCTGGGCTTTGCGGCGGTGGCAACTGGCCATTATGCTCAGGTTCGTGGTGATGCCCACACGGGGTGGCAGCTTTGGCGGGCGGTTGACACCGACAAAGACCAGTCCTATATGGTGCATATGTTGGGGCAGGCCGATCTGGCACGGCTGTACTTCCCGCTGGGCAGCCTGACCAAGCCGGAGGTGCGGGCGATGGCGGCGGAACGCGGCTTGGCGAGCGCTGAACGTCCCGAGAGCCAGGATATCTGTTTTGTGCCCGGCGGTGATTATCGCAACCTGCTGCGCGAAGAAGTCCCTGCCAGCCTGCAACCCGGCCCAATTGTTGATCTAGCCGGGCGCGAAATTGGCCGCCACGAAGGCTTGCCGCTCTACACCGTAGGCCAGCGCCGCGGTTTAGGCTTGGGTGGTGGGCGTCCGTTGTACGTGGTCGAACTCGATGTGGCCCGCAATGCGCTGGTGGTTGGCCCGCCCGAGGCAATCTTGCGTGATCGGTTATTGGTGAGTGCCCTGAGCTTTGTGGCCGGTGTGCTACCCACCGAACCATTTGACTGCCTGGTGCAAGTACGTGCCCACGCCGACCCGCTGCCCGCCACGGTCACCCCCCGCCCTGATGGCCGACTGAGCGTACAGGTCGCCGAACCGTTAAAGGCCGTGACCCCAGGCCAGGCCGCCGTCTTCTATGCTGGTGACCAGGTCTTGGGTGGCGGGCGGATTATTCGACCAACAGGGGCGTAAGGCACACATGCTCGATGGTATGGCCCCGGCAACCTTATTACTGGTATTACTGGCGACGGTCTGCGCGGCGCTGGCCCATGTTTTGCTAGGTCGGCGTTGGCGTCAGTTGCCGATCTTCTGGTTAACTGCGTTTGTGGGCTGTCTGCTCGCCTATGGCCTGGGGTTGCGCCTGCCGCTACTCCTACCAAGCCCCGCAGGGGTGCCCGTCCTCGAAGCCGTATTACTGGCCTGGCTGCTCCTGATCGTTGTTTCACGGCTACGTGTATGATATAATCGGCGGCATTGCGAAGCCAAAGGTGCGCCAGCAAGAGCGGAGGATCGTTGTGGTCAAGTGGATTGGGATCAGTCTTGGCTTGATCGCCTTACTTATCATCGGGTTTATTGTGGCCCTTGCCATGGCCCCGGTGGGTGTTCGCGAAGCCTTCCGTGATATTTTTATTATTATCCTTGGCTTCTTCCTGTTGATTACGTCGGTGCTCACGACTGCCGTCTTGCTGGGGGTGCTTTATACCTTTCGGCGGATCGAGCAAGTCGCGCGCGGCAATGTCATCCCCAAGGTTGACGAGGCCATGGTCAAGCTGAACGAAGTGCTCGAGAATACGCGGGTGATCGCCAATAATGCCCGCGAGTCGACGAATACGGTTACTGGTTCGACGACATTTGTGGCCGAGCGGGTCGTTTCACCAGTGATTCGTCTCGCCAGTCTGGCAACCGGAGTGCGGGCCGCAGCGACTAGTTTAGCCCGGCGTGATCTGCACAGCGAAGCCGATCAGCACCTGCCCTAACAGCATGATTCAAGCGAGCGTAGCTGTTTGAATGGCTGTAGAGTTGTAGCGCTGTAGAGTTGCAGTGCAACGGTCAGGCGCGGAGGCCGGTTTTTGAAGCCCGCTCGAACGGTTGGTTCGGATCGGTAATAGACGCACTCTATCCTAAGGGATAAGCAGCGGCGGCCGTTTGTCGTGACCCGCATGGGCGTGGTATGATTGACGGTGGTAGGTTGGATCCGCCGCCGCCCCCCGCTCAGTTTGCAGATTGACGAATAGGCCGATGGACGAACAGCGTTTTTCGTATGGTGGTCAGGCTGTGCTTGAGGGTGTGATGATGCGCGGGCGTCGTCAGGCGACCGTTGCGGTGCGTCGCCCCGATGGCGAACTGGCCTTCAAACATATCAGTCTACCCGAGGAGGCCCGCCCTCGCTGGACGACCCTGCCCGTATTACGGGGCATCTATGGCCTGCGGGAAGCGTTTACTGTTGGACGGCAGGCCCTGGACTTCTCGGCGGTCGTCGTCGCTGATGAAGGTGAAGAAGATCTTTCGCCCCTGGCCCAGGTGCTGGTCTTTGGCGTGGCCTTTGCGATTGCAATTGGTCTGTTTGTGATCATGCCCTCGACCGTAGCGAACTATCTGTATGTGCAGTTCGGCTGGCCGATCATTGTGCGCGAAGTGGTTGAGGGTCTGTTCAATTTAGCGCTGGTTGTCGCCTATATCTATGCGATCAGTCAGTTGCGCGACATTCAACGGGTCTTTGGGTATCATGGGGCCGAACATAAGGTAATCAATGCCTATGAGGCCGGTGCCCCATTAACGGTCGAAGGGGTGCGCCCCTTCTCGCGCATCCATCCCCGTTGTGGGACGAGTTTTTTGGTCATTCTGGCCTTGATTGGATTTGTGATCTTTCTGGCTGTGGCGACGCTCCCGCTCTGGCAGCGGATTGGGGCGCGCATTGTGCTCATCCCACTGGTGGCAGCGGTCGGCTTCGAGTTTATGCGCCTGGCAGCTGCGAACTACCACCGGCCCTGGGTGCGCCGTCTGCTCGATCCGGCTTTGTCGTCGCAACATCTGACCACCCGCGAGCCTGATGATGCTATGCTCGCGACCGCAATTGCCGCGTTGATCCCGGTGCTCGAAGCTGATGGTGTGGTGCCCAAACCCGCTGTCGCGAACGAACCCGACCAGACGTTGGCACTCTCAACCTGAGTGATACGGCTATCGCGATACTCGCCGCACGGGCTGAGCGGCTTCGGAGGGCAGCACTATGGCGCTGGTAGGTAACATCCGAGACTTTGGCCTCTCCGACTTTTTGTACCTGGTGGATCGGGGCTACAAGACCGGTGGGCTCCATCTGAATTACGAACAAGAGATGGCGGTGCTCTTCTTCGAGAAGGGCAAACTGGTGATGGCGGTGCGCAAGCCAGAGGATCAGGATGCTGCTCTGCTGGTACGATTGGGAGTGTTAAGCCCAGATCAATTGAGCGAGGCCCGCCAACGCTTGGAGGCACGCGGTAATGGCGCAACGCTGACCCAGGTGCTGGTCGAAGATGCGCTCGCCGGGCGTGATCAGTTGCAGACGGTGTTGCAAGGCTTCACCGAAGAGTCGGTCTATGGGCTGTTCGGCTGGCCCGAAGGCGAGTTCCGCTTCGAACAGAATCAACGCCCCGCCGCCGATGCACCCGTGATCCCGACCCCGATTTCGGTTGACCACCTGATTATGGAAGGGGTACGCCGGATTGATGAGTGGGGGCGGATCAAGGATCGCATTCCTTCGACTGATCTGATTGTACGCTTCCTAGAGCAACCCGGCGAACGGGCCAAAGGTGTGAAACTCGCACCCGAGGAGTGGCGCATCTTTGCTCGGATTAATGGCAAGGACACTCTCGCCGAAATTGCCGCCAAAACCGGGATGAGCGACTTCGATGTCTGCCGGATTGTCTATGGTTTTCTGACCGCTGGCCTGGTTGATGTGCAGAAGAAGCCGCCCCAGGCCCTTGGCCGTGCCGCACAGGCCGACGCCCCCAGACTCAAGAAGAGCCTGGTCAACCGTATCATCAATCGCATCAAAGGCATGTGACGGCTCCTCGGTGGTATCCACATGGGGTTTAGCCAGGGCACAGCACCATAGCGGAGGGCTGGTGTGCAGACAGTAAAAATGGTAATCAGCGGGGCCGTGAACGCCGGTAAAACCGAGTTTATCAAGGCGATCAGCGAGATCGAGGTCGTCTCGACCGAACGTCGGGCTACCGATGATACGAAGATGATCAAGAAGGAAACCACGGTTGCGATGGACTTCGGTCGCATCGCAATCGCCGATGACCTGGTCTTGCATCTCTTCGGCACGCCGGGCCAGAAACGCTTCGATTTTATGTGGGAGATCCTTTCGGAGGGCATGTTGGGGCTGGTGATTCTGGTTGACAGTACTCGCCCCGAGACCTTCCGCGAGACGAATCGGATCATTGATTTCTTTGTCTCGTACCGCGATACTCCGTATGTCATTGCGGCCAACAAACAGGATCGGCCCAATGCCTGGTCGCCCGACGAGTTGCGCCTGGCCCTGCGCCAGCCGCCGCATATCAAGGTGCTGCCCTGCGTTGCGTCGGATCGCGAGAGTGTCAAGAATATTTTGCTCGAACTGCTCTATGTGATCCAGGAGCGCAGCGAAGATTAAAACGGTAAGGCGGGAACCACAGGGTTCCCGCCTTGCCTACTCACTGCTTACAATGATGTGTCGGGTGCCCCGGCAAAGAGTTCGCCAATGGGCAAACCAACACTCGGTAGGCAGTCAAAATGCATCGTCGTGGTCTCAGCGTAGGTCTGAGGGCCATCGTAGCGTCCCGGCGCATGCAAGCGGTAGTGATCAAGGGTGCGCGAATGCGGATCAATGATCGCGTATTCGGGCACGCCTGCCATCGCATAGGCGACCAACTTGACCTGGGTATCGTAAATAATATTGTTGGGCGAGAGGATCTCGATGATCAGATCGGGTACACCGCGAATCCGCCCAGCGCTCAGAATGTCAACCTTGGCTGTGCTGATAAAGACGAAATCAGGTTGCACCGGGTCACAACCAGGCATCAGGAGACCTACTGGGGCTGTGAATGCGTAGCCTAGACCTTGGATTTTGGCCGGGATGCCAAGGTATTGCACGAGTGACAGCGTGATCCATTGGTGAAAGTTACTCGGTGCAGTGGTCATATACAGAACCCCATCAATGATCTCGTAGATGTTCCCGTCCGCTGGCAAGGCTTCCCAGTCGCGGTAACGCCAGTGACCTTGGGGCGGGCCAAGCACGGTAGGGGCGTCAGTGGCAACAACTAAGGTGCGCATGGCGTCGTTCCCTCTGCAAATCATGTGCGGCTTACTCATCGTTACACTGTGGGCATGATACCATGAACGTACACGCTAACGAGGGCGGGAGGCAATCCGCTTCTCCCGTCCTCGCTGCCGATGTGCTACGTCATGTAGTGCTTAGCCGTATCGGCTATCGGTCTATCGGCCTATCGGCTATTTCTATTAGCGTACTGCTACCCACTTGGCCTGGTCAAACCAGACGATTCCGCCCTGGCCGACCGCCCCAAGCTGGATGAAGCCACTGGCGTCGGCGTTGAAGGGGAAGCGTCCCAGGTGAACCCAGCCGGTCTGGCTCTGTTGATTGACGACGACTTCGGTGATACCGTCGCGGTGCTGTACCAGGTAGCGCGCTTCGGCACTGGGGGCTTGGCGGCTTGGGCAGACCGGCACATGCACAAACAGGTCGTATTCGGCTTCGCTGGGTAGCTGGGGCTGCCAGCGCACAACCGTTGCGGCATTGGGGTCGGGGTGGTTGCTAGCCCAGTAGGCGTGGCGGGCCATCCCACAACCGACCGCACTGGCCCCCAGGTGGGACGCATTGTGCCAGAAATCACCACCGAGCTCGTCTACGATCTGTTCGTCCGCAGCGGGATCACGCACGGGCCGTCCGGCGGCGGGATCCTGGCCTAACCAGAGGAACGTGATCTCGAGTTCGGCCTGATCGCCCACGATCCCCAGATCATCGAGCCAGGCTCCGTCGCCTACATCAACCGCCGTGGGAAAGCGTACAAAGCCTTTTTCGGCTCGTTGTCCATTAAAGCCTTCGTAGAAGGCGGCATGATCCATCGGCCAGCCGCGTTCGAGTTGTGGAAAGCCGCGTCGTTCGACATTCCAGTAATCGTCGCGGGTACTGTAGGGGCCAACATCGTACACGGGGACGACGACACTGCGGTCGCGATAAGTGAGCCGCACCTGGTATTCGTTGCCACCGCGTGACGAGAGTACCCCTACCGAGGGGAGCGAAACGAAGCGGGCGCGAGGCGGGATGATCCAGCCGTTGGCGGTACGTCCGCCGACCATGCCCATGCGGGTTGCCCGCACTCGAAAGGTGGGTGCGATATCGTGGGGGGCCGGCATGGGGGCTGCGCGGGCGGTCGTGGCTCGGTTACTGGCCCTGAGGGTCAGGTCACGCACGCCAGGGGCTAATTCTGAGCCAGCCAGCAAGGTAATGCGGTACTGGGCGACGCGGATGGGCTGATCAAAGCCGATCACGCTCCCTGGGGCCAGATCGGTGACCCAGGGCAACCAGCGTTGACCATCGAGGCTGCCACGCACATCAACCCGTACTTCGCCGCCAAGGACGGGCACGGGGCGGTAGCTCAACTCGATCCGGTCAGTGGTTTGGGTGAAGAAGACGGGTTCAGCGGTGTGCATCCCGTAGCGTTGGAAGTCGCTGAAGGCTCCTGGGAGTGCAAGCGCTGCGTCTGAGAGGGTAACGGTGCCGTCTGCCAAGCTCAGCACATCCTCGGACTGAGCAAGGCCTACGACGGGAGCACGCAACGGGGCGAGCTCGGGGCCTTGCGCCTGGACGTGAGGGGCGTACGTGATGAGCGTGAGGGCTAGGAACGCCCAGGTGAGCAGCGACCGCATCAGGGGGGTTCGCTGTCGGTGCAAATGATTCCTCCTACGAACATGGTAGTGCCACAAGCATGGTGGCGGCGCAATTATACCATATGGTAGCAATGACCCCGTGGTGTGCCTGGTTGCGACCTCTCATCAGGCTCTTAGATCGGCTTAAAACAATCCTCACCAAGCCGTTGCATACTAGGAGCTATCAAGGTAAGGGTCAGTTTGGCCCCCTGTTAACCAAGGTGAATACTTATGGAACGCAAATCCAATCCTCTGATTTTACTTGCCGTTTTGCTGCTTGGGATTTTTATTGGAGTCGCTGGTGGTGCCGTTTCGGGCGGGGCCACCGCGTTGTATATCATGACCCGTCAGGCGGCTCAGACGGCGAGTCAGCCGATTTTGACGGCGGCACAGCCCGCACCGACCGCACCACGCCAACCGGCCCAGGCTCCGGCCACTGGGCAGGTGACCAATCCGAATAGTGCGATCGATGCGGTGCAGTTGGTTGGGCCTGCGGTTGTTACGGTGATCAACCGGGCCGCGCAGGGCCGTGGCAGTGGTAGCGGTGTGATTGTCAGTGACCAGGGCTATATCATTACCAATAACCATGTGGTCGAAGGGGCGCGGGATCTGTTTGTGGACTTTGCCGACAATGTGCGCCGTCCGGCGACCCTGGTTGGCACCGATCCGCTCAACGATATTGCGGTGATCAAGGTTGAAGGTGATCTGCCAGGCGTTGCGGTGATTGGTGACTCGTCGGCGCTGCAACCAGGTGAAACCGTGCTGGCGATTGGCAGTCCGCTCGGCAATTTCCGTAATACCGTCACTGCCGGGGTGGTCAGTGCGATGAACCGCTCGCTTGGCCGAATGGAAGGGCTGATCCAGACCGATGCGGCGATCAATAGTGGCAATAGCGGCGGTCCGCTGATCAACCTGCGTGGCGAAGTGGTTGGCATCAATACGCTGGTCGTGCGCAATGATCTTGAGTTTGGCACGAATGCCGCTCCGGTCGAGGGGCTTGGTTTCGCGGTGCCGAGTGCGATCTTCCGCAATGTGGTCGAGCAGTTGATCGCTACGGGCGAGGTACGTTATCCGTTCCTTGGGGTGAGCTACCTGGCGATTGATAGCGACATCGCCAGCCAACTGAATCTGCCGGTGCAGAATGGGGCCTTGATTCGACCGAGCGGCGGCCTGGCCGCGATTACCCCGGGGAGTGCGGCTGAGCAAGCTGGCATTCGTGACGGTGATATTATTGTGGCCGTCAATGGGACCCGGATTGACTACAATACCTCGTTGCGCCAGTTGCTGCTGCGCCACGCCCCCGGCGATACGGTAACCGTTACGATTTTGCGTGATGGGAACGAAGAGACCCTGACGGTGACGTTGGGCGAGCGCCCGCGCAATTAAAGCGGCGCTGACCAAGTCTTTGCTCGCGCTTGCTTCACGACCTGCGGCAACGGATGGACATCCGTTGCCGCATTTTTTACCGCAATGTCGCCGCACTCGCCACGGTCTGGAAGTGGATGTCTACCGTATCGCTAATGCTGCGAGCATACCCACCAGCCATGGCAATCGCCAAGGGGAGGCCAGCGCTGCGGCAGTAGTGGAAGATCAGGCGGTCGCGTTCAGCCAGCCCGGCTTTGGTCAAAGCTAAGCGCCCGAGCCGGTCGTCAAAATAGGGGTCGGCCCCAGCCAGGTAGATCGCCAGGTCGGCGCGGGCGGCCGCCAGGGCCTGGCGTACCCCCGCCTCGAGTGCGTCCAGATAGGCGTCGTCACTGGTCTGGTCGGGCAGCTCAAGGTCAAGATCGCTGCGCTGTTTGCGAAACGGGAAGTTCTTGGCCCCATGGATCGAAAAGGTAAAGCTGGCCGGATCGTTAGCGAGGATCGCGGCGGTGCCATCACCCTGGTGAACGTCACAATCGAGAATGACCACCCGTTGCGCCGACCCCTCGGCCTGCATCGCCCGTGCCGCCACCGCCGCATCGTTAAACACGCAGTAGCCCGCGCCGTGGTCGGCGAAGGCGTGATGGGTGCCGCCAGCCAGATTGATACCCACACCGTCCTGTAGTGCGGCGCGGCATGCGGCAAGCGTTGCTCCTGCCGAACGGCGCGAGCGCTCGATCATCTGGGGCGACCACGGAAAGCCAATCCGGCGCTGTTCCTGGGCGCTCAGTTGGCCGTGTTGACAGCGGTGAATGTACTCCAGCGTGTGGGCACGGGCCAGTTCGAGATCACTGGCGGCAGGCGGCACCCGCAGATCCTCGGCTGGCACAAGCGCGGCAGCGCTGACCCGTTCACGGAGCATGGAATATTTCGCCATCGGAAAACGATGGCCCGGCGGCAGTGGCAAGACAAAACTATCGGCATAAAAGATCTTCATGCCAGCCGGATCAAGCCGGGTAATAAGCGGGCGAGGTCGCCCGCGCGCCGGGCGCGTAAGCCGAGCCGTGCCCATGGTTTGAGCCAGTGCTGGTCAGCCTGGTGATCGATCTGGAGTTGCAGCGCCGCTCGTAACAGCCGATGCCCCGCCAGTGCGTTGGCCGGCACATACTGGTCGGCCCAGGCTAACAGGGCGTCAAGCAGGGCCTGGGCTTCGGCGTGGGCCTTCATCAGCACCGCCGCGTCGGCCTGCCGTTGCGCCAGGATATACAGGCGTTGGCGGGCCGCGAAAAAAGCCAGCAACTGGTCGGCGAGCACCAGTTCGGCCCATAGTTTGGCGAGCAGCGGATCGTTGGCGAGTTGGTTGATCAGAGCTTGGCGCGTGGCGCGCTGGGCTTCGACCCGACTCATGGCTTCGAGACGGCGTTCCATGGCCCGTTGCGGTTCGATGAGTGGGTCAAGGATGTCGTGGGGCGGGGCCGTCACCGGATCGCGGCTCAGGCGCGGGAGCTCGGGTTCGGCCGCTGGATCGCGGGCCAGGATCGGCTGCCAGGCGCGGGCAAGTTCGGCGTAGGCCGCTACCAGATCATTGGCCCGGAGCGGACTCTGGGCGATGGCATACGTTTGGAGTAGGTGGGCCGGGTCGGCGGCGGGATCCCAGGCCAACTGGGCAAACAGATACGCGTTGGGCGGCGCACTTAGAAAGGGCCGGTCGCCGGTCAACAGCACATGCGCCCCGTGCAGGCCAAGCCGCTGGTAATGGGCCAGATCGTTGGCGATCACCGGGCCAAGCGGGGGGATCGCCGACTTGAAGAGAATGCCATCAAGGTAGTACTCAAAGACTGCGTGGGGTGGATCGGTCGGGGCGGGGTGGGCAAAGGCCGCCCGTGTGGTGGCAAGCTCGTTGACAATCGAGCGATTGAGCGGATCGGCTACGTCAACCGCATAACTGCGGGTGCGTGGTGCCGCCAGCAGCGTGACTGCAGCATGGGGTTGCACCTGCGTGGGCGGCGCGGCGGTATCGTGATACGCCAGATAGCTGACGCGGCTAGTCGGTCGGTCTGGTGGCAGGGCCCGCGCCAGCGCATTGGCCGTCAGCAAGGTCTGATCGGCGGGCGACAAATGGGCGCAGGCGGGACAATGGCACCAGCCCCCGGCCCGCAAATCATCCGGCCAGAGGTGGTAGACCTCGGCTTCGGGGTAGGCGCGGTAGAACGCAGCCGCACTGCGTTGGAGCAGCGCCAGCGCTTCTGGATTGCTCACACAGAGATTATGGTCGGGCGTGCGGCGGGTTCCGTTATGGCGAAAATAGTCAGGATGGCTACGAAACAAACGCCGGGGCAACAGATCGCGCAAATGGTGACCACCGAGTTCAAGCCGCAGGCCGCGGGCCTTGATCAACGGAAGCAGCGTGCGCCGGTGTTGGCGCCAGGATTGCAAACGACATGCGCCCAGGGCCGGATCGTGGATCGTCGTATGCATAAAGATCGTATTCAGCCGATTACGCGCCGCCCAGACGATCCAGGCTTTGGCCTCGGCCAGGAACAGATCGTGACCAAGCACCAGGCTGCGCACCGCCAGGGCCGGGCGGGTAGCGACGGCTTCGTTGGGGAGGGGCAGGCTGGCCCGTTGGGGCAGATAGGCCTGGGTGGGTGTGGGCCAGCAACAGCCCAGGCTTTCGAGCAGATCATAGACCGCAAACAGCAGCCCACGCGGGCCATCACCGTGCAGATTGAAGCCCTGAGGGTCAGGGGCACGCAGAAACCCATCGCCAGCTGGGCCGTGACTCAGGCGCAGGCGCGGGCCGGGGGCCTGGGCCACAATCGCCAGGCGCGGGCCACCAAGCGCAACCAGGGTCGCCTGAAGTTCTTCGGCGGCCAGGCGGGCGACTGGCTGATCAGAAGCCAGTTCAAGTGCCCAATGGGCCTCAAGGGTTGTTCCCAAACTACTCATACATGTGCATCACTATACGGGCCGTGACTTCCGTAGCTAAGGCATCGTTCAAAAACGGCCAATCTAACGTGACAGTTCTGCTCATGAGTTTTAAGCATTCATTCGGGTATAGCCCACGCAGACGGGCTTCGCTTCCCATAGCCGAGGGCTTCAGCCCCACGGCACGGGCTTCTACCCAAATAATTGCTTAAAACCCATTACGCCGTCGGCAAGGTAAAGCTAAACGTACTGCCCTGGCCTTCGGTACTATCCACCCAGAGCCGTCCGCCGTGGCCTTCGACCAGATGTTTGGCAATCGCAAGGCCAAGGCCAGTGCCACCAGCATTGCGGGTGCGCGAGCGATCAACCTTATAGAAACGCTCGAAGATCCGAGGTAGATCATTTGAGGGAATGCCAATGCCGGTATCACGCACACTCACACAGAGCCATGGGCCAGCCGGATGCAGCCCTTCCTGCCTGTGGTCGGGTTGGCTCGGATCAGGGTAGATCAGACTCGTGCGTACCACCACCGTGCCGCCCTGGGCCGTGAACTTGACCGCATTATGCAACAGATTGAGTAGCACCTGCCCAATTCGATTCGCATCAAACAGGCCAGGCACATCTTCATCGCCGATTTCGGCACACAGATTGATCGCTTTACGGTTGGCCTGGGGCCGAATGCGCTCGATCGCCCGTTCGATCACCGGCGCAAGCGTCCCAGGAGCCAGTTTAAGCGTGACCCGCCCGGATTCGATCTGGGCCAGTTCGTGCAACTCGTCCACTAGTTGCGTCACTGCGTCAATCTCCTGGGCCATCTGCCCCAACATCCGGTTGGCAACCGCGGGCGGGGGCTCGGACTGAACCGTTTCGATCAACAGTTTAAGCGACGCGAGGGGGGTACGCAATTCGTGCGACACATTCGCGACTAAGTCGCGGCGTGAGCGTTCGAGCATACTAATTTGGGTAATATCCCTGATCAGCAACATCGCCCCAAGGCGGTGCTGGGCGGGCGCAAGGGCGCTACAGCGCATACGCAGGGTTCGGCCACTAAAGATCGGCTTGATCGCCAACTCACGGGCTTCGTGATCGGCCAACACCTCGGCCACCAGCGTATCGGCCTGATGATCACGCAGCGCCACAATCAGGCTCTGGCCCAAGGTGCCATTGCTCAGGTTCAAGAGATCGTGGGCCTGTTGATTGAAAAAGCGCACCTGACGGGCATTGTCCACAACGATCATGCCCGCATCGATGGCAGCGGCGGCCACTTTGAAGATCGGCAGTTCAATGGCGGCCTGCAATTCAAGCTCAGGATCAGCGGTCTGGGGTGCCGGTTCAGGTGGCAGGGCTACGGGCGGGCTGGGTGGTGGACGGCGTTGTCTGATCAGCAGGACAATACAGACCAGCAGGGCGACGCCAAGGACAAGCTCAAGCGCTGTCATAGATCTTCCGGGACTTCGAAGCGATAACCCACCCCGCGCACGGTTTGGATGTAGCGCGGGCGGGCGGGATCTTGCTCGATCTTTTCACGAAGCCAGCGAATATGCACATCCACAGTCCGGCTATCGCCAATAAAATCCAGCCCCCAGACCCGTTCGAGCAACAGATCGCGGGAAAGGGCAATTCCCCGATTGCGGATCAGACAGGTGAGTAGATCGAACTCTTTTTGGGGTAGGGTCAGTTCGTTTTGCTCACGCCAGGCTCGGCGACTGCTGGTATCCACCTTAAGGGTTCCCGCTTCGAGCACTTCGCGCCCGAGTGTGCGCGGTTGGCGTTCGGTGCGGCGCATAATCGCCCGCACCCGGGCCAGAAACTCACCCAGGCTAAACGGCTTGCTGATATAATCATCAGCCCCCAGTTCGAGGCCCGCGATCCGATCAACCTCGTCTTGGCGGGCGGTCAGCATCACCACCGGCACATCACTTTCCTGGCGAATAATCCGGCAGACCGAAAAACCATCAAGGCGCGGCAGCATAATGTCGAGCACAATCAAGTCGGGTTGTTCGCGGCGGGCCAATTCAAGGCCCTGCACCCCATCATCGGCCCACAGAACCGTATACCCTTCGCGTTCGAGGTTATAGCGCAACGTTTCGGCGAGGGTGGTTTCATCCTCGACCAACAGAATCGTGGCCATGGACACTCCGTTTCACGGGGTTTCTCAGGCCCCGCAACTCTGTTGCAGGGTTTCTCAGGCCCTACAACTCCTTCTCCAGAAAGATCACGGCGGAGCAAAGACGCCGACGCCGGCGCATAGTGCGCTGACGTCGGCGTTCTGCCAGTGGCCGTTATGGTCGGGGCGGAGGGATTTGAACCCCCGACCCCCGCGTCCCAAACGCGGTGCTCTACCGGGCTGAGCCACGCCCCGATCCGCTTCTAGGGTAACAGCTTGCGCCCAAGCTGTCAACCGGCTGTGATGGGTAGAGCTTATTCCGCCGCCACCACCTGATTGCGCCCCTGGGCTTTGGCCTGGTACAAGGCCGCGTCAGCACGGGCGATCAAGGCATCGAGTGATTGGTCGTTCGGGGTACGTTGGGCCAAGCCAATACTGATCGTCACACTCACTGGTTGGAGGGGGGTGTTGATGGTTTGGTTGGCAAGCGCCTGCCGCAGTTGTTCGGCGATGCGTTGGGCTTGGGCGGTCTGGGTTGCAGGCAACAAGGCAATAAACTCTTCGCCCCCATACCGTCCGACCAGGTCATGGGAACGCAGGTTGGCACTGATCTGGCCCGCCACATTGTGCAGCACTTCATCGCCGACCAGGTGCCCAAAGCGGTCATTGATCTGCTTGAAATGATCCACATCGAGCATCAAGACCACATGCGGCCCCTGGTTGGCCGCAAATTCATGCTCGGCCAAGACAAAAAAACTGCTCCGGTTATACAGTCCCGTCAGGCCATCAATGCGTGCCAGGGCCTGTTCACGCGCCAAAGCCTGTTCAAGCGCCTGGGTTCGTTCGCGCACGCGGGCTTCGAGCGTCTCGTAGAGCAAAGCATTTTCGATAAAGATTGCCGCCTGGGCCGCAAAGAGGGTCAGGGGTTCAAGGTCGGCCTCGGTGAAGACCGCCGCCTCGTTGCGATGCTCAACCATGATTGCCCCGAGCACGTGGCCGCCACTGATCATCGGCGCACACAGCACCGAACGCAAGGCCAGCAGTTGTACACTCTCGATCTCGGTAAAGGCCGCATCATTGAGGGCATCAAGCGTCATCAGGGCCTCGCCACTGCTGATGACCTGACTGATCAGGGTGCGACTGTACTGTTCATCGGGGGCCGTGACCGGCTGCTCATCGGTGCGCAGACTCAGGTGCGTACTCAGTTTGCCCCGTTCATCACGCAGAATGATATAGCCTGCTTCGGCCTCAAGCAGATCGAGCGCGGCCTGCAAGGCGATTTCGAGCAACGGTTGCAGCGCCCGGGTGCGGGCCATCGCCGTACTGATACTGAGCAGGGTTTTATAAAAAGCGGTGGTTTCCATTAGTGTGGCTCGTGCAACAGCTGCCAGGCGCGTTGGATCGCTTCGACTAGACTGAGGCTGGCCCCACTGGTTTGGGCTTGCGCCAGCGTGGCCGGATCAAGCACCCGCTCGACGTGAGCGACCAATTGGTGATACCGTTCGGGCCGCACACCCTCGACCGGCATGCCAATCCTGGTAAGATTCGCAGTGACCGCCGCGACGAGTTGAGCTGCTTGGTACGGATCGCTGCTCGGTAGGGCGGCAACTACCAAGAGATTGCCCGCGATCAAGCGTGGTTCGCCGATCTGTTCGGCGAGTTGCAATCCTTCGCGCAGGTACGTCAATGCCGTCGCTTGATCGCTCCGTTGCTGCACCAACTCGCTCAGGTTCAGCAAACAATCGCTTGCCTGGGCCTTATTGCCAATTGTGCGACAAATGCTAAGGCTCCGCAACCAGTGCTGTTCGGCCTCGTCCGCTTTGCCTTCAGCCATGGCGATTTCGCCCAGCGCCACCAGGCCACGGGCCAGATTGTCCTGATCACCGAGTTGGGCCTGGATCTGGGCCGCCTGGCCGATGTAGGTGCGGGCCGCAACCAGATCCTGTTCGGCCAGGGCGATCATGCCAAGACTGGTTAAGGCTTTAGCTTCTGACCAGCGATCGCCGAGTTTGCGGAACAAGACCAGACAGTCTTGCATAAACGGGCGGGCAGCACTGGCCTGGCCGGTGTATTCAAGCAGCGCACTCGTATTGGCCAGGGCATTGGCCAGTCCTTGTTGATCATTGATCTGGCGACTAAGCGTGGCACTCCGCTCAAAACAGCGCTGGGCCGCCTCGGGCTCGCCGCTTAGCGCATACACAATCCCGAGCTTGATCAGGCTGCTGGCCTCGCCTTGCAGGTTCGTGAGGGCCACAAAGCGCTCAATTGCTGTTTCAAGTTGGGTACGGGCCGTCGCTAAGGCACCCTGATTCCAGAGCGCCGTACCAAGGGCGGCCCGCAGTTGCGCTTCGCGGAGGGGATCGTCGCGCACGGGATCAAGCTGCAGGGCGGCTTCGCAGACGGCTTGCGAGGTCGCAAAATCACCCCGTCGCTCGTACATACCAATCCTGATCCAGGCATGCTCAAGTGCAAGATGCTGATCGGCAGGGTCGGTTTGGACTTCGAGTTGAACCAGAATCGCTTCGGCGGGTTCAATTTGGCCGATGTGGATGAGGATATCGCAGTGTTCGAGTTGGGCTAGATGGCGACCAGTTTGATCAAGCGCCGGATGCTCAATCAGACGGGCAAAACGGGCCAGGGCCTCGTCGTTGGCATAGGCCTGGCGCGCAATCTTGGCGGCCCGCTGCAAATAGGGCAACTCCTGGGCCGGCTCATTGGCAGAGGCCCAATGGTCGGCAATCATGCCGGCATAGGCGTCGGCATCACCATAACAGAGCATCAGGGCGCGGGCGGCATGGCGGTGCAGGGCTTGCTGCGTGGTAGGTTCAAGACTCTCGATCAAGCCGGTGCGCAGCCGGTCGTGGGCAAAGCGGTAGCCCTCCTGATTGGCTTCGTACACGGCTGCATCAGCAACTGAGCGCACAAAGGCTTCCAGTTCAAGTTCGGGTAGGGCTGCGCCAAGTACGGCAGGATCAAACTGGCGGCCTAGAATAGCAGCGAGCGCCAGGGCTTCCTGGTAGTGGGCGGGCACCCGCGCCAGGCGGCGCTGCACAATCCGGCGCACCCCGCCGGCAAATACATCGCTGGGCAAAGCTCTCTGGCCCACATACGCCAGGCCCCCAGCCTCTTCGGCCAAGGCCCGCACCGTCTCGACCAGAAAGAAGGCATTGCCCTCGCTGATGCGCCGCAGCAAGCTTACCACCTCGGGGTTACGGCCCCCTGCTCCAAGCATCGCCGTGCTCAGGGTCGCGACCGCCGTGGCATCAAGTCGTTGCAGGGTCAGGCGTTGGGCGTCGGGTGGGATCTGGGCCAGATCCACATGTTCATCAGTGCGGTAGCTGCCAACGATCAACAACGGGATGCTATGCAGCCGCGCCAGGGCCGCAAGCAGATCATGCTCCGACGGGAGCCAGTGCAGATCTTCGAGGATCAGCACAATTGGGGCGGCTTGGGCTGCTACGCGACTCAAGACCGCACTGATCGTCTGGATCACGCGTTGGCGGGCTTCGCGGGCTGGCAAGGCCGGGGGCGGGCTTGGCTCTAGCTCAAGCAGGTGCGCCAAGCCAGGAGCGAGCGGCGTTAAGACCGCCACCTCCAACTCGCTCAAGGGCGTTACCAGGGCTGTCCGGCAGAGCACATCGTTCCAGAGGGCCTGGGGCGTGCTACCTTCGATCGCCTGGCCGTGCAGCACCAGAGCCCCTTCGACCAGCGCAAGCGTGCCGATCTCATCAAGCAACCGACTCTTGCCTACGCCACTCTCGCCCTCGATCAACCAGAACCCAGCCTGCCCCTGGCGGGCGGATGCTAAGGCGGCCCGCAGGGTTGCCAGTTCTGGTTCGCGTCCAACCAGAACCGCCGCCTGCAAAAAACTCTCCCGGATCGCCGTACTCTCGACGGGAGGGGGCAAGCCACCTGCTTCGGCCAGCGCCGCGAGGGTTGCTTCGGCTGAGGGGTAGCGCGCGGCGGGATCTTTGGCCAGGAGTCGCCCAATCACCGGGGCCAGGGTTGGGGGCAGGGCCGCAAGATCGGGTTGTTGGTTGAGGATCGCCATCGGCAGCGAGCGCGGCGCATCAGCGAAGGGATAGCGCCCGGTCAGCAGTTCGTAGCCCAGCATGCCCACCGCATACAGATCGGCCGCTTCGCTGGCCGTCCCGGCCCGCAAGACCTCGGGGGCCATATACCGGAGTGTTCCCGTCCGGCCCTGGGCCTCGTCACGCTGGGCCGCCAACCCAAAATCGAGCAGATAGGCCCGTTGGCGGGCAACCAGCACATTGGCTGGTTTCAGGTCCCGGTGCAGTACGCCATGGCGATGCAGATAAGCCAGGGCTTCGAGAATCTGCTTGAGCAGATCGAGTTGCTCGGCCAGGCTCAGACTGGTCAGCACCGTCAAGGGTTGGGCCTCGGCCAGCAGTTCCATCGTAAAGAACGGGGCACCGTCCTGGTCAAAGCCGTAGTCACGGACCCGGATAATTCCGGGGTGGCGCAAAGTTGCCAGGGTCCGAAACTCGCGGGCCAACGCCACGCGCTGATCAAGGTGAGTTTTAGTACTGCCCGGTGGGGGACTACTCAGGGCCACCTGCTTCAGGGCAACTGACGTGCTATCGAGGCGATCATAGGCCCGGAAGACCGTACCCATAGCCCCGCTGCCAAGTAATTGCTGGAGTTGATAGCGGCCCCCAGCCAACTTTGGGAGGGTAGAGCGAGCCATTGGCATCAGCTTTCTAGCTGCACTGTCAATTGGGGCGAAGGCCATTGTTGGGATCTGCGAGGCAGTATAGCATGCGCAAATGACCACTGCTGTGCTGGGTGGGGGCGGGGCGAGATTATAGGTACTACGACTTGCGAATGGTTTTGATTCCTTAACGATCCCGATCCATGTGATATATTTCCCATGTGCTTTGGGGTGAACATGCTACAATGGCGCGGAGCGGAGACGATCCAAAGTTCGTAGATGCTCATCCACTTCTTAGCCAAAAGTGTTTATCCTGTGGTACATTTGGCATACGTACTGGGTCATAAAAGACCACTTGCTGCCCGCGTAGGCACTGGAAAGGGAGGCTCATGGCAGAGCGCATGGGCCAGATTGGCAAACTGCTGATTGGATTCTGGCTAGGTGGGGTTGCGGTCGCGATGTTTCTAGTCGTGCCGCAGTACGAAGGGTTAGGGAACGCCGGGCGGATCATCATTATGCATGTGCCGACGGCCTGGGTCAGCGTGCTGGCCTTTGCAATTTCGGCCCTGTTTAGTGGCTTGTACCTTTGGCGTCGCCGTCCTTCCGATGACGATAATGCCTTAGCCAGCGCCGAAAATGGTTTCCTCTTTACGGCGCTGGCAACCGTCACCGGCATGATCTTCTCGCAGGTGGTCTGGGGCGTCTACTGGAACTGGGATCCCCGCCAGACCTCGATCTTTGTGCTGCTTTTGATCTATGCCGCGCTCTTTGCCCTGCGTTCGGCCATCGAAGATGTCGAGCGCCGCCGCCAACTCAGTGCCGTCTATTCGCTGTTTGCTTTCGTGACGGTGCCCTTCCTGATTTTTGTGGCCCCGCGTATGGCTGAAAGCACGCTGCACCCCAATTGTGCCTTTATTCAGGGCAGCAAGTGTGATGGCATCACGCTCGAAGTTGGCAAGATCGGCCTGCTTGGCGACCGCAAGATCCAACTGCTTGGTATGACCCGCGAGGGTGATGTGGTAACCGCCGAAGTGCTGGTGAGCGAACCTGGCCTGACGAGCGAATCCATTCTGCGCCCAAGCTACAATACCGCGAGCCGCGAAATGGTCGCCCGCCCCGAGTTCCCGGGCCTGCGCTATCAACTTGGCCTTGAACGGGTTGACGCGGGCGATGTGGGCGGCTTGCTCAATATCGAAGCCCCCGGTACCGGGGTGCTCGAAAATCAGATTACGCTCTTGACCTTTTTTGCCTCGATCATCGGGTTTACCGCACTTTTCTTTTGGATGATGCGCGTACGGGCCAATCTGCTCGGCCTCGAGTGGCTGATTGCGCAGCGTGAGGGAGGACAGGCATGAACAATTTTCTGGAGGCGGGCGTTGCGATCTATGTTGCGATGGCGGTGGCACTTTCGGTCTGGCTCGGGATCTTCATCTATCTATGGAGGATTGATGCCCACGCCCGCCGCATGCGCCGCGAACTCGAGCAGCTCCAGCAGCGCGAACCCGAGCAGCCTGCCCCACCTGCGACCCTCACCCGCGTAAACGCGGCCGCGAGCACCTCTGAGCCTGAAACCGTTGAACGGTAGAGCAAGGTGGGCATATCTGATAGTGGAGGCGTAGAGATGGTGCGATGTGGAGGTGATTATCCTCGATACAGCTACTGTGCTATTGTTCCACAGCTCCACAGCTCCACAGCTTCACAGCTTCACAGCTCTTCATCATAAGGAACCCCTGTATGGCAACCCTCAATCCCCCCAAGCGCAGTGGCTTGACGATCAAGCCCGTGCATATTGTTGGCCTGGGCATCATTGTGTTGGCGATCACTTATGGCATGTTCGGCTTCCAGAGCGGCTTTCGCTCGTATACCCAGAACATTGATGAAGCCGTGGCGTCATCGCGCAGTGTGCAATTGGCCGGCTTCCTCGGCTCGACTGGTGAATATGATGCGGCCGGACGTTTTACCTTCTTGATCCAGGACGAGAACGGCAAGCTGCTCAAGGTTGTTTCGGACGATCCTCGTCCGTCCAACTTCGAGCACGCGATCAGCATTGTGGCAATTGGCCGCTATGATGCCACCGAACAGGCTTTTATGGCCGATGACCTTCTGGTCAAGTGCCCCTCGAAGTACCAGGAACAGCAGGCCCAAAGTTAACTAGCGAAGAGGCTCCATGTACTTATTTGGTACCTTTCTGATCGTTACGTCGATCGCCATGGCTTTGCTCGCCGTTGGTGGCTATGCCATGACGATCCGTGGTCAGCGGTCGGCGCTGATCTATGGGCGCTTCGGGGTCTATGCGGCGCTTGGCGCAATCCTGGCGACCTGGACCCTGTTGATTACGCTCTTTCTGGCCCGGCGCTTTGATATAGACTATGTGAATAGCTATAGTTCACGCGACCTGGATTTCTTCTTCAGTGTCGCGGCGAGTTGGGCCGGTCAGCCGGGTAGTTTCCTGGTCTGGATCCTTTGGGGCGCGTTGGCGTCGGTCTTTCTGGTGCGCCGTGCCAAACACTTCGAGCCGTATGCGCTCAGTGTGATGATGCTGATTCAGGCCAGTTTGCTGATCTTTGTCTTGATCCTGAATCCCTTTAAGCCGCTGCTCGATCCCATGAGCGGCCTGCCGCTTAATCCCGCTGATGGGCAGGGCCTGAATCCGCTGCTCCACAACTTCTGGATGATCATCCATCCGCCGATTTTGTTCATTGGCTATGCCCTGAGTATGGTGCCCTTTGCGTTTGCAGTTGGGGCGCTTATCCGCCGTGACTACGATACCTGGGTCTTGCGGGCGATGCCCTGGACCCTCGGGGCCTGGAGTTTTCTGGGCTTTGCGTTGCTGCTCGGTGGCTATTGGGCCTACGAGACCCTGGGTTGGGGCGGCTACTGGGGCTGGGATCCCGTCGAGAACTCCTCGCTGGTGCCCTGGATTGTCCTCACTGCGTTGATGCACGGTATGCTGGTGCAACGTAGCCATGGCAGTCTGCGCCGTACCAATCTGCTGTTGGCCCTGATGGTCTATGTGCTGGTCTTCTATGCCACCTTCCTGACCCGCAGTGGGGTGTATGCCAACTTCTCCGTCCACTCGTTTGTGGCGGTGGGGATCTTCGAGGGCCTGGTTGCCTTCTTGGTTACGCTCTTTGTTGGCTCGATTGCCCTGCTGGTCTGGCGTTGGCGCGATATTCCGGTGCGCCCGCTCAGCGATAAGTTCTTTTCGCGGGATAGCTTCTTCGCCCTCGCCATCTTGACTATGGTCATGAGTGCGCTGGTGATTGGGCTGGGCACCTCGATGCCGGTCATTTCGGCCATCCCTGGTGTGGGCCATACCCTCCAGGGTTGGATCGGCCAGGCCTTCGAGCTTGATGATGGCACGCTGATGAATCCGCAGGCTCAACCCTTCGAGGACGGGCGCTTCAGTTTGGCTCCTAGTTTCTATCAGCAGACCAGTCCACCGCTTGGGGTGGTGATCATTCTGTTGATGACGCTCGGGCCACTCCTGGGTTGGCGCGATAGCAATTTGCGCAACCTGTTGTGGACGTTGCGTTGGCCCGCCGTTGCCGCTGTAATCGCCGCGATCATCGCCATGCTGATTGATGTGCGTGATGTCCTCTCGCTCTTCTATGTCTCTGGGGCTACGTTTGCGATTGGCACCAATGCGGTGATGCTCGCCCGCACCCTCAAGAGTGGCTGGCTGCGCATCGGCGGCTACCTGGCCCACGTGGGCTTCGCGATCTTTGCGCTTGGTGTGGTTGGCTCGAGTGCCTATGCCACTCCCGAAACGCGCCTTGCGCTGGCCCCCGGCGAGAGTGCCAACCTCTTTGGGTATGATTTCATTTTCAATGGCTATAAGCTGGATGAAGAACAGCACGGCCTGATGGAGTTCACGGTCTCGAATAGCCGTGAGACCTTCGTGGCTGTGCCGTACCTCTACGAAAATCCGCGCATGGGCATGACGATTACGGTACCATCCATTCACAGTCTGATCTACGAGGATATTTATATCTCACCCGCCGGCTACGACCCTGAACGGGATCAGGCTCGCCCGGTGCTCGGCCAGAACGAGACGGTCTCGATGGGGCCGTATACGCTCACCTTCATGGGCTTCAATCTGGATCGTGCCGCCATGATGGCGAGCAGCGGTGATATGCGGGTAGGTGCGGTCGTGCAGGTGATCTACGAAGGTCAACTGAGCGAGGTTGAACCCTATATCGAAGTCGTGAGCGATCCTACCACCAGTAAGCAGGATCTGATCTATGTGCCGGTGCCCCTGCCCGGTGGTGGCGAACTGACGATGGTTTCGCTTGATCCCAACAGCCGCCGGGTGATGCTGCAAGGCAGTGGCGAAGGGCTCGAAAACCTGCCTGTCGTCCCGGCCAAGGGTGTGATCTCGGTCAGTGTCAAACCATTGGTATTGCTGGTTTGGGTTGGAGTAACCGTCATGGTGGTGGGTGGCTTCATTGCGATGCTGCGCCGCTACCTCGAAACTCAGGCCGCTCTGGCTGGGACACGGGTGCGCTTGCCCAAGGGCCTCCCCGGCCTCAGCCCCCGCCTTGGTGGGCGCGGGATCGGACGGTAAGGGAAGCACGCGCAACCAACCGCCGGGTGATGGCTCGCCAGTGGGTCGTGGGGAGAACCTGGTTCTCCCCTTATTCTTGGTTTGGCAAAGGGTCTAGGCCCCTTGCCGAAGCGACAGCAAACATATGCAAGACTACTACGAAACCCTCCAAGTCCACCCCCGCGCCGATGCCGAAGTGATTCGGGCAGCCTATGCGCAGTTGCGTGAGCGTTACGATCCGGCCAAACTCGACGGGGTGGCCGATGAACTTCAGGAACTGGCGCGTCAGCGTCGTGATGCGATCGAACGCGCGTTTGTGGTGCTTAGCGATCCCGAACGGCGGGCGCAGTATGACGCCAGCCTGAGCGAACGCGTCTCGGCTGCGGCGGTGGCGGCAGTGCCGGACGATCTCGACCCCGATGATCTGATTGACTACCGGCCCCTGCCCCCGGCGAAGCGCCAGGAGCGCCCACCCGGATTTAATGCCCAACCGCTTTTGACGCCAGCCCAGGCCCGGGCCGGTTCGGGCAGTGGGTTTGTGATCCGGGGCCGCGCCACCAAATCGAACCAGCCGATCTGGATGATACCGGCGCTGGTGGTGGGCATAGCGACCTTTGGGGTCGTGCTGATCACCCTGATCACCACCGTGCTCAACAATCCCTCGGCGGTGGCCCCTACCGGTGGCCCGCAAAGCCTGGGTAGCAGCCCCACCCAGGGGCCGAGTATCAACGAGATTGCGAGCCAGTTCGAGGGCCAGATCGTCGCGGCGCGCCAGGTTGCGGCCCAGGTGCCCAATAATTTTAATGCCTGGATCGAACTCGGCAATGCGCTCTACGACAGTGTGGTCGTGGTACGCGAATGGATCGGGCGTGATCCTGCGGCCCAGTCCCTCTATGTCGAACGCTTGCCACGTTGGCTCGAAGCCGCCGACGCCTACCAGCGGGCAGTTGACCTTGATCCGACTAGCCCCTTGGCCCGCGCCGATCTGGCCGCGAGTCTCTGTTACTATGGGCAAGGAGTCAACGACCCGAGTTACGTGCAGCGGGGAGTGGTTGAGGCCGAGCAGGCCCTGATTTATGGCCCCGAAGATGGGCGAGCCTTGCTGAGCGCCGGAATCTGTTATGCCCTGGCGAGTCCGCCGCGCACCGCCGAAGCCCTTACCCACTGGCAGCGCCTCGTGGTCACTCCTGGGGCCGAGGCAAATCTGGTCGCTCAGGCCCGCATGCTGATTCAGGAGTACAGCCGGTAGGGACGCAAACAAGGTTGGGGCGACCAGAAGATCGCCCCAACCTTGTTTTGATTAGGAGAGAGCCGCCGCTCGGGCCTCGATTCGCTCGATAATCGCCCGACCACGGGCCGTTCCGCTGCGCTCAAAGAAGGCCCGGACCGCATCGGCATACCGCCCCTCTTGGGCCTCCTGAATTGCCTTGGGCAGCGCCTCACGAAAAGCCTCGAAGCAGGCCAGATCCGGCCACGAGTAGTTCAGGCGGATGTAGTCAGCCGCGCCCACGTCGCCCAAGCCGTCACCAGGAATGACTGCAATCCGATGGTTCAGCAGCCCGACCGTGATCTCCTGGGCCGTCACACCTGTTCCCGCAACATCAATCACGGTACAGAAACCATAGGCGGGTGGCACCGGCATCGTCACACCCTCGGTCTGCGCAACGGTTTCGCGCAGATGGGCCAGGTTGCGGCGCATAATCGCGGTGGAGTGTTCGAGGTAGGCGGTGTCGCGCATGGCGGCCATGGCGGCATACTGGCCCGGATAGTTGATGTGGATCTTGGTGATCTCCATCTTGGTCAAAAAGGCCCCGCGCAACAGGGCTGGATGGCCCGCCATAAAGCCAACCCGAATTGCAGGCATGCCGTAGCCCTTCGACATTCCCGAGACCGAGATCACATGATCCATCGGGTGCTCGGCGCTGTGCAACGAGGCCATCGGGATCTGGATGACGTCGGGATCACTCTGGTGGGTATTGTGGGTAATATTGTTGAAGACCACAATCCCGTGTTCACGGGCGATCGCCGCGATTTCGAGCAATTCTTCGCGGGTCTGCACCACCCCAAACGGGTTGACCGGATCGCAGACCACAATCATCTTGGTGCGGGGCGTAATCGCGCGCCGGACTTCGTCCGGCTGGAGCCGATAGCCGTTGCCGGCGTGCAGCCCAATCGCCACCACCTTGGCCCCACAGACCTCGGCGGCGGGCACAAAATGGAAGTAGCCCGGATCGGTAACAATCACCTCGTCACCGGGATCAAGGAAGGCCAGGTAGGTATAGCCGATCCCACCCTGGGCACCCTCGACGCCGAGCACATCAAAATCGGGGCCAAGCGTGCGTCCAAACTTCTTGCTCGCCACCAGGGCCTTCAGTTCGGGCATACAATCGGGCGGATAGACCCGCAGATTGTCGAACGTCGTCGCGTCGCGGAAGGCTTCGAGCGCGGCCCGCGATGGCCCAACATGGTTTGCCATATAGGCCATGTCGTAGTACCCTGCCCCCGTGACCGCGTAGACACCATTGGGTGCGACCTGATCCCAATCAAGTCCCAGGATGTCGATCGCAGTTTTGAAGGTAAAATAGTTCCCCATCCCCTGCGGATGATCGAGCAAGGTCTGGGCCCGCTGGGCCAACAGGCGGCGCTGTAACTCCTGCATTGCGTCCATGGTCGCTCCTTCGCGCTAGGCGGATCAGGATGAGCAGCGGCTTGCGCAACAGCTAGGGTCGTATGGCAACCCTGACCGCTGCGCCAAAATGGCGTCAAGCGGCGGCAAAGGGGACGCGACCTTGTGAGGCACAACTGCCCTGGCAGCGTGCTGACAACGGTGTGGTACCCTGCTTGTTGCCCAAGCTTGATGCCAAGGCCGCTGCTCGAAAGGTGCCACGGTACAGACGCCGGACGGGGGCGCGGCTGCGGTCGGGGGGGCACCAGGATTGATCCGCATCGGCTATACTGTAGACAGTATTGTCGACAATGTGACCTGACCTGTCAAGAGGGATTTTTCCATGACCGTGAACGATCCTGAAGTGCGTGTAAGCAGTGCCGAGCGGGCCTATCGAGCGTTGCGGGCCATGGCGATCAGTTTTGTGCTGCGCCCCGGCGAACGCATTAACGAGGTCGAGATGGCCCGTCGTCTTGAGATGAGCCGTGCCCCTGTGCGCGAGGCCCTGAACCGTTTGGCAACCGAGGGCTTGTTGACGGTGCAGGCCAACCACGGCTTTTTCTGTCGCCGCCTGAGTGCCCACGAGATCAGTCAACTCTCGCAGGTGCGTGCCGATCTCGAAGCGGGCGGGGCGCTGGTGGCGGCCGGGCGGGCTGATCAGACGGCGCTGCTGACCTTGGCGGCGGCTTGGCGGGCAGCCGCAGCCCAGGCCGACCAGTTAAGCGTCGCCGAACTGGTCGCCCACGACGAAGCGTTTCATCTGGCCCTGGCCGCCAGTAGTGGCAACCACGAGCGTGCCCGCTTGCTTGACCAGATCAATGCCCGCCTGCACTATGTGCGCCTGATCAACCTGGAGCACCCGCTGCGGCGACATGCCACCTTTGCCGAACACGAAACGATCATCACGGCGCTGTTGCAGGGTGATGGGCCTGCCGCAGCGGCGGCGCTGCGCCAACACATCACCCTAAGCCACGATGAGGCCTTGGAAGTCATCCAGATCGGGTTGGGCCGCCTGTACGCCGAGTAAGTACACACCGTGCTGCGTCCTTATACCAATTACCGTTGATGATGCAGCATTACTAACGTGGCTTTAGGCTTTGTGCTGCCCTGCAGCGCAATCCAAAAGCTAAAAGCTAAAACCCAAAATGGTATTAGACCTGCGCCCGCCGAAAGTCCTTCACTTTGAGTTGCAAACGCCTCGTTCCATTCCACTCGTCGTCGTCAAAAGTGTACGCAATATCCAAACGGGGATAGCGGCGCACGGCCTCGGCCAGGTGGCCCAACCGAAACGCAATCGCCTCGTAGAGCGGGCCGCCGTTGTGACGCAGCCATAACTGCAAATGCTGGCCCTCGGCTCCCCGTGGGCGCGCTTCGACCACTTCGACATTGGGACTCATCAGGGTTGGCATCGGGTTGGCCTGTCCAAACGGCTCAAGCCGTTCGAGTTCGGTGTTCAGATCCCACCCCAGCGCATTCAGATCAATTTCGGCATCGAGTTGCAGCCGTGGTTGTAGCAGGTCGTCGGCCAGTTGTTGCTCGGCCACGGCCAGCAAGCGCCGTTCCAGTTCGGGGATCTGGTCACTCGCCAGCGTGAACCCGGCGGCGGCGGCGTGACCACCAAACCGTACAAACAGTTCGGCGCAACTGGTCAGGGCGTCAATCATGCTGAAGCCCGGGATCGAACGGCCCGAGCCGCGTGAAAGACTCGGCCCGCGCTCGATCATCAGCACTGGCCTGGCCCACTCATCAACCAGCCGCCCGGCCACCAGCCCCACCACCCCAGCCGGAAACTGTTCGTGGGCCAGCACTACCAGTTTGCGCTCATGCAACCCTTGGGCCTCCGCCAGCGCTTTGGCCTCGATCTGGGTCTGGCGGCTCAGATCCTGGCGGTCGCGGTTAGTCTGATTCAGCTGGGCCGCAATCGGACGCGCCGTGGCTGCATCCTCGGCTAGCAGCAATTCGTAGGCCATACGGGCATCATCGAGCCGCCCGGCCGCATTCAGGCGCGGGGCCAGGGCAAACCCAATATCGGTCGAGGTAATCCGTTCCTGGTTGAGGCCCGCCACGTCAATCAGGGCGCGCAGGCCAGGGCGTTCACTCCTGCGAATCGCATCAAGCCCGGCCTTGACCAGCACGCGATTTTCGCCCGTGAGCGGCCCCATATCGGCGACGGTGCCGAGCGCGACCACATCAAGCAGATCACGCCCGCGCAACCCGCCTAGGCCAAAGCCGCGTTTGACCAGCGCCTGCACCAGCTTATAGGCAATGCCTACCCCAACCAGGTGCGGGTAAGGATAGGCGCAGCCAGGCTGTTTCGGATTCACAATCGCTACCGCAGGCGGCAACTCGGCGGGCGGATGGTGGTGATCCGTCACGATCACCTCGAGCCCGATCTGGTTTGCTTCGGCAATTTCGACCGCATTGCTAATCCCACAGTCCACCGTGATCAACAGGCGCACCCCATCAGCGGCCAATTGGCTGACGGCCAGCTGATTCAGCCCGTAGCCCTCGCGGGTGCGGTGCGGAATGTAGGGCCGGATGTTACCGCCCATTGCCGTGAGTGCCTGCATCAGCAGCGTGACTGCCGTGACCCCATCGGTATCAAAATCGCCATAGACCGCCATCGGTTCGCCCTGGCTGATCGCCTGCGCAATCCGGGCACTCGCCTCGGCCATGCCCCGCATCAAAAAGGGATCGTGCAGCCCGCCCTTCAGCTCGGCAGCCAGAAAGGGGGCAATCAGGGCCGGGTCGCGCTGATCACGGTGGTACAACAAGGTTGCAAGCAGGGGACTCAGCCCACTGGCCTGCACAAACTCGGGCGGGGCGGGATCACGCAATTCCCAACGTTTGCGTAAAGCAGACATGCGAACTCTCTTTATAGCTATGGCGCGGCGGCGCTAGCAGGTGCTCGCGGCATTATACCATTTTGGCTTTTGCGTTTTTGGTTTGTGCGCATCTACCTATTGATTACACCGCATCAACGCGCCTAAAGATACGCCTAGTGGTTATATCACTCTGTTACAATTGCCACGATGAGCACAGCACCACAAGTGAGTTGGTCGGCGGCAGTACACACCCGGCTATTGCTGAGTGTTGGGCTTGGCTTTGTGCTTGTGTTGGTGACGGCTGGGGTGGCACTGGTGAGTCAGGCCAGTATTCGGCCCCAGGTTATGACCGGGCTTGAGCGCTCGTTCCAGGTGCGCGATTTGAGCCTGCAACTCAAGTTGGCCTTTTTGCGCGCCCGTCAGAGCGATGTGGCCCTGATGAGCCGCATTGATCAAATCGAACTGGTCGAGTTACGCCGTCTGGTGGCTGATCATAATAGTGCGATGAGCGAGGCTCGGGCGCGGCTGGATGCGCTCAACCGGGTTGCAACCGATCCTGATGCGCTGGACGCGATTGCCCGGCTTGGCCCGCTGCTGGATGCCTATGACGATGCGTTTCACGCCTTGCTGACCGCCAGTGATCTGCCGAGCCGGCGCTTGCAGGCTGCCGAACTGGCCGATGGCGCGACCTTCGAGCGTCTTGCCGTCGAGATTGATGCGATCACGCGACGGATCAATGATCTGACCGCTGCCAATCTACGGGCAGCGCGTCAGCGCCTCGAACAGATCGAGCGGGCGACCTTTTTAGCCCTTGCCGCCCTGAGCCTGATTGCACTGGCTGCGCTGACGCTGACCGTCGTGAACCTGAGTCGCCGGGTATTGCGGCCACTGACCGAATTGACCTCAACCGCCCATCAGTTGGCGGCGGGGGATCTGCACGCCACTGCGCCGGTTCACCATGCCGATGAGTTGGGCTTGCTGGCCCAGCGCTTGAATGCGATGGCAAGCCAGATCCGAGAACTGGTTGCCACCCTCGAAGCCCGCGTCAAGGAACGCACCACCAGCCTGGCCCGGGTGGCCGAAACCAATGCCCGCCTGCTGCGTGATGAGCAGCGCCACGCCCGCCGCCAACAGGCCCTCTTCGAGTTGAGCGCCGCCCTGGCGGAACCACTTGACGAGTTGGCGATCTACCGTAGTTTGGCCGAACATCTTCAAGATGAGGGGCTTGATTTTCGTCTGGTGGCGGTCTATAGCCTGAACGAGCACGGTGATCGGGTGCTCCAGTTGTGTTTAGGATCCCATCCTGGGACGCCACCAGCCCGGATTGCGGCTGGTCGGGGCCTGAGTTCAATTGCGGTGCAGCAGGGGCGTCTAAACTATACGCCTGATGTGAGCCAGATGTATGACTACATCCCAGCTTTTGCGACGGGCTCCGAGGTTGATGTGCCGCTGATGGCCGAAGGGGTGGTAGTGGCCGTGCTGGTGGTGCAGAGCGAGCAACCCCATAGCTTCGATGAACAGGATCTGGCAGCCTTGCAGGCCGCCGCCAATCAGGCTAGCAATGCCCTGACCCGTGCGAAACTCTACGAATCGCTCCAACACGCCCGCGAGGCCGCCGAGGCGGCCAGTCGGGCCAAGAGCAGTTTTCTGGCCAATATGAGCCACGAACTGCGTACGCCCCTGAATGCGATTATTGGCTACGCCGAACTGATCGAAGAAGATCTTTCCAGCCTGGGTGAGCAGGGCCTAGGGGCCGATGTGGCGAAGATCAACAACTCGGGGCGTCATTTGCTCGGCCTGATCAACGATATCCTCGATATCTCGAAGATCGAGGCGGGCAAAATGGAACTCCACCTCGAAACGTTTAGCGTAGACACGCTGCTTGATAGCGTGGTGACGACGGTGGCTCCGTTGGTTGCCCGTGGCGGGAACCGGCTGGTGGTCGAACGTGGTCAACGGCTGGGACTGATCCACACCGACCAGACTCGGCTCCGGCAGGTATTGATCAACCTGCTGGCGAATGCGGCCAAGTTCACTAGCGAAGGCGTCGTAATCCTGCGCGCCGAACGCCTCACTGCTGATCAGTTTAGTTTTGCGATCAGCGATACCGGGATTGGGATTGATCCAGCCTTGCACGAACAGATCTTTCAGGCCTTTAGCCAGGCCGACGCCTCGACTACCCGCAAATATGGTGGTAGCGGCTTGGGCCTGGCGATTAGTCGCCATTTTTGCCGCATGATGGGTGGCGATATTGTCCTGATGAGTCAACCCGGCCAGGGATCCACCTTTACGGTGAACCTGCCTGCCCAGGCTCCTGCGGCTACCCCACAGCCCGCAGAGCAGCCTGGGCAAGCTCTGCGACGTACCGCCCTGATTGTTGAAGACGATCAGACTACCCGGGCCATGCTGCGGCGGGTACTCGAACGCGAAGGCTGGGCCGTCAGCGAGAGTACCGAGGGTGGGAGTGGTCTGGCCGAAGTGGCTGTGATCCAACCTGCGTTGATCGTGCTGGATCTGACCTTGCCCGACACGGATGGCTTCGCCTTTTTAGAGGCGTTGCGGGCCATGCCTGCCCGGGCGAACACTCCCACCCTGGTTGTCACTGCGACCGATCTTTCGCCAACTGAGCGTACCCGTCTAGCGGGCCTGGCGAGCCATGTGTTGCACAAAGGCCGTTACAACCAGGAAGATCTGTTGCGGGTCGTGCGTCAGTTGACCAGATCGTAGACCTGTCAAGCGGTCAACCCCGTTCAATCAGACTCGCGCCCGTCATATCCTGCGCCGGAGCGAGGCCCAGCAGGCTTAGCAGGGTCGGGGCCACATCAGCCAGGCGTCCGCCTGCCCGTAACGTGACCTGCGCCTTGCCCAACCCCAACTGGTCGGCAGCCACCAAAATGCACGGCACCGGATTGGTGGTATGGGCAGTATGCGGGCCACCACTCTCCGGGTCAATCATCTGCTCGGCATTGCCATGGTCGGCAATGATCACCACCGCCCCACCCCGTTCAAGAATGGCTGGCACAACCTGGCCCATACTGGCATCTACGGTTTCGCAGGCCTGAACCACGGCCGGAATGATGCCGGTATGCCCAACCATATCGGGGTTAGCATAGTTGACCACAATAAAATCGTACTGGTCGCTCATGATTGCCTTCAGCAGTTCGCTCGTCACCCCCGCCGCACTCATCTCGGGCTGAAGATCGTAGGTCGCCACCTTGGGCGAGCCGACCAGCACCCGATCTTCGCCTGGGAAGGGATCTTCACGGCCGCCATTCAAGAAGAAGGTCACATGCGGATACTTCTCGGTCTCGGCGATATGGAACTGGCGCAACCCGGCCGCACTGACCACCGCCGCAATCGGTTCGGTCACTGGTCGGGGTGGGAAGGCCACTATCACCGGCACACTCTGCTCGTACTGGGTCATCGTGACCACATACAGGTTGGTGATTTGCCGCTCGCGCTGCCAGATCGTATCGGGCAACTTCTGGCCCTCTTCTTGTTGGCGCGCATAGTGGGCGGCGATCTGCTCATTCAGATCGGACAGCACGAGCGCCCGCACCATCTGACGACCTCGGTCGGGGCGGAAATTGGTGAAAATGACCGCATCACCATCATTAAGGGTCGCCACTGGTGCGCCATCGTGCATGATCACCGTCGGCAGCACAAACTCATCGCCGACACCCTTGGCATACGACTGTTGGATCGCCGTGCGCGCATCGGGGGCCTGTTCTCCCTGACCTGCGGTGATCGCCGCATAGGCCCGGCCAGTCCGTTCCCAGCGCTTATCACGATCCATCGCATAGTAGCGCCCAATCACCGTCGCCACCTGGCCAACCCCGGTCTGGGCGATGGCGGCTTCGAGGCTATCGAGGAACCCGAGGGCGCTGCGGGGCAAGACATCGCGGCCATCCAAGAATAGATGCAAAAAGACTCGTTCAAAGCCTTCGCGGCGGGCCAGTTCTAACAGAGCATGCAAATGATCCTCGTGGGCATGCACCCCACCAGGGCCAAACAGGCCCATCAGGTGCAGATTGCCCCCGCTGGCCCGTGCATGGGAAATTGCGGCCAGAAACGCCTGGTTCGTAAAAAAATCACCGTCACTAATCGCCTTACTGATCCGGGTCAACTCTTGATAGACGACAAAGCCCGCCCCAATATTTAAGTGACCAACCTCGGAATTACCGATCTGACCTTTGGGCAGACCAACATCAAGCCCCGAGGCGTTCAGGGTTGTCATTGGACACGTTGCGGCCCAGTGTGCGACATTGGGCGTCTTGGCGAGGGCAACGGCATTGCCAGGGCTGGGCGCGGCCAAACCCCAGCCGTCCATGATCGCCAGGACGACGGGTCGCGGGCGTGGCGTGACGGACATAGCACCTCCTCAATCATGCACAATTGGCGCAGCATTTTGCTGCGCCATCATACCATGATCAGGCCGGAGCGATGATGCCTACACCAACCCAAACGCTACCCGCAAGAACTGGCCCATGGCAAGTAGCCCAAAGATGCCGGTGATCACCAGGGGCAGGACCACCAATACAACCGTCATGGCCCGGCTGCCGCCGCTCGCCTGGGTGCGCACATAATCACGGGGTACTTCGGTGCGCATCGTTACCAGTCCGCCCCAGAGCGTAAGGCCGCCGAGGACACCAAAGAAGCCTGCCGACCCAATTGCAATCAAAACCCCAAGCACGAACAACATAGCCGTGTCCTTTCCTGGCTGCGCTGGCTCAACCGCACAGCAGTATCTCATGACCATTATAACAACATTCTTTGCATATGAAACAATTAGTTAGCCTGCGCTCGGCAATGATTTCGCAACCCGGTCGTACGCAACGCGGTTGTCTGCGCCCCAGGAATAGTCGCCATCATCCCGTTAGGTTCGTGTAATCTATATGTCATCCTGCCTGCTAGATCGTCGCCCCTGCTTCTTTTTATACTAACAGACAGAGTTTTAGGAGGTAGCTATGAATGCCCTCTTTGTGGCCCTTGGAATTGCCGTCATCACCTTGCTCGCACTGTTGCTCTGGTTTGTGCCGCACCTGCTCCATCAGCAGGCCCTGCGCAGTGCGAAGGAAGCCGCCGATCTGCGTGATATGCTGTTGGATATGTTGAGTGAGCAAGAGGCGGTCACAACCCGTCAGGCCCAGTTGAGTACCTCGATCTCCTATTTGCAAGACCAACTGGAACTGGTGCTCGGTTCGGCCCAACGGGATTCCGCCAACGGTGCCGTTGCTGATCCCGCCGCGCTGCACCAACTCGAAGAGCGCATCATGGTCATGCAGCACCAGATCCAGTACTGGCTTGATGCCCGCGCCCGCGCTCAACGCACCAACGATGCCCAAGATAACGAAGCCTGGGGCCATCTGATGAGCCTGCTCGCCGCAATCCAGGATCGGGTGGCGACCCTCTCGTCGGAGCGTGCCAATGCGTCGGTGGGCCTTCAGGCTCGGGTTTTGCTCGAAGAGCTTGAGCAAGAGATGAGCCACTTGCGGTCGATCTCCGAGGATATTTCGACCCTGCAGTGGCGCTTGCGGCGGTCACTCAACGAGCGCGAGTCGAACTTGTCAACCTTGCGTGCCCGTGCCGGGAGCTAGGATCAGACTGGGCAGCAGCGCATAGACGAGGGTCGCCTGCACGACATCATCAAGCGGGACACTATCTTCGGTGGTATGGGCAGTAACTTCGTCACCCGGCCCGAAGCCAATCGAGGGAATGCCCGCTTTGCCCGCCCAATAGATCCCGTTGGTGCTAAAGTTCCATTTGCCTGCCGGGGCCGCCGCTAAGCCGGCGGCCTCACGGGCCTGTTGACCGGCTTGCACGAAGGGGTGATCTTCGTCAACCGCCCAGGCCGGAAAATATTTGTCTACGGGCAAGACAAAGCCGGTGTAGCTTGGTTCGGCGTAGAACAGTTCCTCGACCGTGATACTGGCCCGCTGCTCAGGTGGAATCAGGGCCTCGAGCTCGGCCCGCACCTGGGCTTTGGTCTCGCCAAAGGTCATGCGTCGGTCAATAAAGATCGTCGCCTCGTCGGGTACGGCATTGAGCGACGGGGTCTTGACCTGCATGTCGCTGACGGTGATCTTGCCGGGGCCAAGAAACGGGTGGTTGCCGAGTTGCGGTTCAAGCTGGCTGATCGCCGTGATGATCGGCAGCAGTTTGTAGATCGCATTGTCGCCCAAGTGGTTAGAGGCGGCATGGGCACTTTTGCCCTTGGCCGTGATCTTTAACTCGAGCCGCCCCTTGTGGCCGCGGTAGATCTGCATGCGGGTCGGTTCGCCAATCACCACATAGTCGGGGCGCACCTTGGGATCGACCTCGACAAAACTGTTGGGCGCAATCCCATCGCACCACTCTTCCATGTTGCCGAAGTAATACATGGTGAACTGGTCGGGGTTGATCAAGCCCAACTCGCGGCCCAAGGCAATGCCGTAGATCATGCCAGGGGTCGAACCCTTTTCGTCGCAGGCCCCCCGCGCATAGAGCACGCCATCCTCGATTTTGCCGGTGAAGGGATCCCATTGCCAGGCACTCGGGTCGCCAATGCCAACGGTATCCAGGTGGCTGTCATAGACGATCACAGTTGGCCCGTGGCCCATCCGCCCCAGGATATTGCCCATCACATCGAAGCGCACCTCGTCGAAGCCGAGTGCCCGTAACTCGTGGGCGACTCGTTCACCCACTGCCCCGAGTTGGCTGTCCATACTCGGGATGGCGCACAACTCGCGCAGGAAGCTGATGATCGTAGCGCGCCGGGCTTCGACCGCAGCGTGCAGTTCGGTATTGGGCATCTTTCGCCTCTATAATCGTAATCCCGTAGGGACGCAGCGTACTGTGTCCCTACGGGGTGGTGGTCTTAACGCCGTTCGATCGTCCCCTCGATCAACCCATACGGCTCACTGGTGGCATGAAAGATCTCGTTCTGGCTCGTGATCCCAAAGCGGGCCAGGTCGAAGGCCAGATGGTGTTTGTTGGGCAGTTTCAGGGTAATCCGCGTAATGGGGGGCAAGGCCGCCAGTACCGCCGCGCCCATGCGGTAGAGCGTATGCTGTACCGAGGGGCTGTAATGGTCGCAGAAACTGGTCAGGATCTGGTCACGGGCGGCATGCCAGAGCGCGGTAAAATCTAGGCCCGTGCCGGTAGCGTAGTCCCAACTGGCCGTAATCATGGTGGCGAAAATGCGGTCATCGGTGTCGGCCAGAGTCGTCAGTTCGTCGCGGTAGAAGTCAGCCCAGCCCGATTCAGTCGTTTTCAGCACCAGCAGATCGTCAATTCCGGCGCTGACCTGGCGTTCGCCGTTGCGCTGAGCGTAGACGCGGGCGGTGCGCTGGCCGCCGGCACTGCGCAGAAACGCATGGGGATGGGGCTGCTGATCAACCTTGATCCGCTCCCAGGGCGCGGCACTAAGCGTGATCGTCGCAGCGCTGACCGACGGAATGCCCAGGAAATGCTCGCCGAGCGCCAGGCCAAACGACTCGAGGCTATCGAGCGGGTGGCGCTGGGCCAGCACATAGATCGTATTGCGCATCGTATCGGTGGCGGGCAGGCGGCTATTATCGTCGCTATAATAGGCTGCCGCAAAGTCACCTTCGAGCGCCACCGCAACCTTCAGATCCCAGATTTCGTGCTGGCTCGGGCCACGGGCCACCTTGACCACCCGCACCTCGGCTTTGCCATAGCGATGCTCGGCCAACACAAACAAGCCACCAGCCTCACTCTTCGGGGCATCGTGAGTCTCGTGCATAGCAACGGTATCTCCATGTCATTCCGAACGGAGCCGCAGGCGGAGTGAGGAATCGGCACTGATCTGCATGGAAGACCCCTCACTTCGTTCGGGGTGACATTGCGGGCTACGCACATGCATGGTTTCGCTCAGTGCCACTGGCCTGCCAGCCATAGAATACGCGGGGACAGCGTAACTCAAGCTCTATTGCCAAAAAATCTATACCTGAAAGATCTTGGGTAGGGGGCGAAGCCTAGCAATCCAAAATCCACAATCGCAAATCCAAAATGGTCTTACGGCATAGGAATCCCCAACGACGTCGTGCCCCCACGCACCCCGCCGCCGGGGAAGATCGAGCGTTCGGCGATAATCGGTTGGGTGCTGCGCACCATCGCCGAAATGGCATTCTCGTTCGGATAAAGCTCGTGAACCGCGAAGGTATAGCGGCTGCCAGGAGCCACACTGAACGTCTGGGTTGCGGTCGCCCCGCCACTAAAGCGCAGGTCAACCGTGACCTGGGCATTGATGCGGCCAGGATTGCTAACGGCCAGGAAGTAGGTCGCATCACTGGTGCGGCCCTCGACAAAGGCCCAGCGCAAATGGGGTGCCGTGGCCCCTTCGCTCACGGTTCCACCCGCCCCGCCATTGAAGTTGAGGGCGCGCTCGACCGCAATTGGGCGATCCGAATCGACGATCGCACTAACACCAAGATTGGGAATCACCTCGTTGACATTGATCAGCAGTTGCGAGCGGGGCGGCACAGCATAGCGGCGAACTTCGCGCTGCCCATCAGGGCCAAGGAAGGTCGCTTCGGTGCTGGCGGGCTGACTATTCGGGTTGAGCAGCAGCAGCCGGTAGCGGAAATCGTTTTCGGTCGTACCTTCGGCGAAGTACCAGCGCCGGGCCAGGGTGGAAAGACCGCGCCCGGTATGCAACCCAGCTTGATTAGGGCCAAAACGCATGGTGCGCTCGGCCGCAATCGGCTGGTTGGCCACCACTTGCACCCCAAAATTGGTCTCGCGCAGGGGCAGACTGCCATCGGCCAGGGTCAGATCATGCACGGCGACAACGAGGCGCGACTGGGCACCAATCTCGACATCCTGGGTCAGATTGACCCCATCGCGGCGCATATAGCTGAGCGTGGCCTGCACATTGGCCGGATTAGGATTGAAGAGCACCAGGAAGGTGCGACTATCACCGACGGTCGAGCCTTCGGCGAAGTACCAGACCCGTGACAGTTGATTGATGCCGGGGCCAGCATCAAGGTCGGTGGTCAGGCTCATGGTGCGTTCGACCAGGATCGGGGCGCTCGACTCGACAATCGCGGGCAAGGCCGGGCTGCCCTGCACCAGTTCGTTGATGATCAAATCGGCGCGGGCATTGGCGGGGACGGCCACAATCTGACTGATTGGCGCAGCCCCGGGGCGTACCAGCGTCACCAGGGCTTCAGTCTGGCTTCCGGTTGGATTGAAGAAACTGAGGCGCTGGCTATAATCGGCGACATTGCCCTCGGCGAAGTACCAGCGGGCGCGCACGGTAGACTGGTCGGCGCGGGTACGCAGTTGGGGCAATTGATTGCGCAGGGGCGGGAAGGGATCAGGCGCAGTGGGCACTACCTCGGCGTGACCTGCCAGATTGGGCCGCGTCGTCAGGGTTCCATTCACATTCACCCGATGCTCGCCGGTGGGTGCAATCCGATAGGCTTCACCGAGCCAGGCGAGCAAGCTGATCAAACTAGCTTGGGCACCCGGACTCAGCGCAGCGGCACGGGGATTGATCAGCGCGATATGCACCGCGGCCCCGCCCCCACTGAGCCGATCCGTTGCCGAGGTTGGGCCACCCAGGCGACCCTCGAACAGATTGCCCTCAGGATCAATCAAGTAGTGGTAGGCCAGATCTTCCCAGCCAAGCAGTTCGGTCTGATAGGTCGCAAGCGCACGCACAAAATCCAGGCTCGTAGCCGGACTGAGCTCGGCATCGAGTTGATGGACAATCACGCCCTGAGGGTCACGGCGTGCCGGTTGGGCCGCCTGCACGCGCCCACTCCAGTCGCTCCGCGCAATCACCGCCGGGCGGGTCGTGAGCGTCAATGGCCCAAACAGGATCGGGCGGCGCGGCAGGCCCGCCGCAAAGGTCGGCGTGGCACTGGTCGTACTGAGGTAACTGAGCGTGATCGCCTCAAGCACTGCCGAAGCGCGGGCGACCTCGCTTGTAAAGCTGACCCGCAACTGGAGGAACTGGCTATCGGCGGGCAGGGCCAGCACGCCAGGCGTGGCGGGCACCCCACTGCGGGACAGCGCATCACCGCGTTCGAGCGGCTGCCAGGCTCCCCAGCCACTCTCGGGATCGCCCTCAGGTGGATTAGCGCGGGCGCGCAACTCAAGCCGCAGCCCGGTGCCGGGGGGAACTTGCGCTTGCCAGGTTGCCCCTATCGCATTGGTTGCAAAACTGGTCTGGAACGGGGCCGAAAGAAAACTCCCGCTGGTTTGATCCTCGGCGAGGCGCAGTTCGCCCCCCGCATTATTGGTGATCAGCACCCCATTGACGGTGCCGGCCTGCCAATCATTCACTGCCGAGAGATTCCAGGCGGCGGTGCGGGATTGGGGGCCACCCGGCTGTTGTGCACGGGCGGCCCAGCTTGTCAGGGGAAGTACCAGCGAGGCAAGGGCGACCAGGATGAGCAGAGTAACGCGGAGGGGCTGAGCGAGCGAGGGCTGGCACATAGACGGCCTCTGCGGCTTACGCATTACGGGTTAGGGCGAGCGGCCCCACCGAAGGCTCCACGGTAGATATTGGCCGAATCGTAGAGCATCCAGCCATCAACTTCAGGGAACTTCTCGGTGGCATCAATCTGGGCACGCACCTCGTCGGGGCCGTAACGCACGACTTTATAGGACCAGGGATCGGTATGATCCTGGAGCCAGGGACGCAGGCGGGCGTATTCGCCTTCGATCAGTTTGAGGCCCGCAGCATTCGAGGCCTCAAGCACCTTGTAGGGCTCCTCGACCGGCGACGGCAGTCCGAAGGCCCCGGGCCACCAGAGCGAGGGATAGGGCATCGGCGCGATGTAATCGGTATAGTTGCCCATCAGGTTAATATCCTGGGCGATGGTGAGTGAACCACCATTGACCACCCGCCCAAAGACACAGATTGACATCTTGGCCCCGGCCCCATTCACGGCCCGGTGGGCCTCATCCATAAACTCGGTGATCACCTCGAACATCCGACCAGGGTTGTCTACCGGATCCATCGGTTCAGAGAAGAGCAACTGGTCGCGGAAGTCGGCGCGCTTGCCGAACCAGTCGGGGAAGCGGATATAGTCGTAATTGACTTCATCGAAGCCCATCAGGGCTGCTTCGACCCCGAGTTGGATATTGTAGTCCCAGACATTGCGGTTAGTTGGATCAAGATAGGCATAACGAATGCCGGGGCCGGGGAAATCGGCATAGACTGCGCCGGTCTCTTTGACGCGGATTGACCATTCGGGACGGGCATCAGAGAGCGCATTGTCGTGCGAGAAGAGTTGGATGCGGGCGATGGTATAGATGCCACGATCCTTAAGCCGCTGCACCAGTCCGGCCATATCAATATAGGAGCGGGACAGGTTCAGTTCGCGGGCCAGGGGCACTTGCGTATCATAGTACACAATCCCGAGATCGTCGCGCAGGTCGCTCTTGAGGTCAATCACAATCGCATTCAGTTCGGTGCGCTCGATCAGATCGATATAGTTTTCGAGCAGCCGCGACGAACTCGCCACCGCAGCGGTGACATAGAGCGCCTTGACCCGGAAGCGTTCGAGCGCGATTTCGGTCGGGATCTGACCCGGCTTGATCTCGATCACCTGGGTGCGATAGCCCGGCGAGAGGATCTGGAGGTAGCCCTGTTCGGGCAGACCCCGTAGGGTAAAGGTGCCATCGGTGCTCCCCAAGATGCGCTCGAAAGCCACATCGGTGCCCGGGAAGGTTGCGCTGGCCAGAATCGTCGCATTTGCAATCGGGTCGCCACTATTCTGATCGATCAACCGACCGCGTAGCGTATCGGGGCGCAGCACAGCATCAAGGCCCGTGGCCTGGGCGGCCAGTTCCTGCGACAGTGGCGCGTAGCCATCAGCACTGATCGTAACCTCGGTGACCCCTTCGGGCACGTCACTGATGCGGTAACTCCCATCGGCACCACTGGTTGCCATCGCTGCGCCGACACTCACCGTGGCCCCGGCTACACCAGTGCCGGTGAAGCGGTCGGTAATCGTGCCACTGAGCGTATTGGGGCGCAGGCTCAGTTCAATCGCCGTCGTCCGATTGAGGACCTGCTCGACCTGGGCATAATCAGCCGCCGTGACCGCCAGCGTAAACTGTTCGGGCAGCCCGGCGAGCGTGAAGCGGCCTTGCGCATCAGTCGTGGTCGTCAATGCTTCGCTGATCGCGCCGGTGGCGACGACCTCGGCTCCCGCAATGGGCTGGTTGGTATACTGATCAATCAGCGTACCACTGAGCGTATTGGGGCGCAGACTGCTATCGAGCGTAATCGTCAACTGATTGGTGGCCGCGAGTTCGGGGCGGCCATCAAGGGGCAGACTGAGCGCTTCGTAGCTTGGGGCGCTGATCGCCAGGGTATCGGTGCGCTGCCAACTGGGCGTACTGAACATGCCATTGGCATCAGTGGTCAGATTGGTTTCGCCCAACGTGATGTTGGCATTCGGAATAGGTTGGCCGGTATAGGCATCGGTGATCGTGCCGGTCAAAATGACAGGCGGTGTGCTACAACCAGCCAGAATGGCGGCGAGCAGCACCAGCAGAATAGCACTGAAGGATGGCTTCGCGGCTCGGGGGCGGGTTCCGCAGGTCATGGACAGTCGCTCCTCGTTCGGTTGGTGGCTATCTGGTAAAGATGAAGTAGGGTGTGAATTATGCGGTATAATAAACTTTTTACAGCTTATTGTCAAGACAGTGGGCTGCAATGCGGCTTTATCATTGAAGTGTCAGGGAATTTGCGTTTTTCGGATTTGGAAACGCAGCGCCGGAGCGAGAAATGGTATGATGGCAGCGTTGTCGAATTGGCTTAGGATCATGAACCAGACGAAACCGTATGGAATTTCCAGTTGCGCCAAGCATCCCCGAGAATCTGCGGGCGGCCGTGGCCGAGGTGATGTTGATTGACGATATCGAACTGACTCGCCAGGGTCAGCTTGAGATCCCTCGTTTCATTGGACGGTTGCGGCTCGATCCCGAAGCGGCCTATGCCCAGGTTGGTCCACGGTTGCGCCAACTCGGTTATACGGGCCTGCTCCAACAGGCTGATGATCGAGCCGCCCTGCTGATCCTGCCAGCCCTGCCCCCAGCCCCGCCCTCGCGGCTCTGGCTGGCGCTGCTGCTCTTTGCGCTCACGGTGGCCTCGACCATTTTTGTGGGCGGCCAGGATTTGAACTGGGAGACCGGTGCGCCATTTTTTAATCTCGGAAGCGGCCTGGCGTTTAGTGTGTCGCTCTTGGGGATTCTGCTGGCCCACGAGTTGGGGCATTATTTCGCGGCCCGCCGGCTCGGGGTGGCGGTCAGTTATCCGTTTTTTATTCCGATGCCTCTTTTCTTACTTGGCACGATGGGTGCCTTCATCTCGATCAAAGAGCCGGTGCCCAACCGACGGGCCTTGCTGGCGATTGGGATCGCCGGGCCGTTAGCCGGGTTAGTGGTTGCCATCCCGGTCTTGCTGATCGGTCTGTGGCTCTCGCCGGTCAAAAATATCGAAGAAGTACGGGCGATCCTGCCCGATGTGGGCTTCTTCACCGAAGGCAACTCGTTGCTCTATGCCGGCTTGAAGATGCTCGTCTTTGGGCGTTTCTTGCCCGCTGGCGGTGACGATGTGTTTATGCACCCGGTGGCCTTAGCCGGCTGGGCCGGGCTGCTCGTAACCGGCCTGAACCTCTTGCCTGCCGGGCAACTCGATGGCGGCCACATCTTCTTTGCGCTGTTTGGCCCCAAGGCGGCCCAAGTGATGAGCATGGTGGTCGCGGTCGTCCTGTTGGGTCTCGGCTTCCTCTGGAACGGCTGGTTCCTCTGGGCGGTGATCGTGGCGATGCTGGGCCAGAACCGCAGCCCGTTGCTCAATGAGCTTACCCCCTTGACGGGGCATTGGCGCACCTTAGCCGTGGTTGGCTTGATCGTCTTTGCGCTGGTGTTTACGCCTGTGCCGATCACGTTGGAGGATCTGCCCTAACGGGGTGGTTGCGGGGGCGATGGCGGGTGGCGACCCCGGGTCGGGCGACCAAGGGCTGTGTTGGCCCCGGCTCCGCTTTTCAGAAATGCGGTACTATACCAGGGTTCGGTTTGTCCAGGCTAAGGTTTTGAAAGGATTGTCACCCATGAAGTTGGTTACCTACCGCCACGACGGAGTTGAGCGGGTTGGGGCGTTGCGCGAGGATGCAGTTGTGGATCTGAGTCCGCTCGCCGCAACGATGCTCGATCTGATTGATGGCGGCCCGGCCCTGCTCGATCAGGCCCGTGCGCTGGTCGCAGAGGCGCGTGTCACAACGCCGCTGGCCGCTGTTGAGTTGTTGGCCCCGATTCCCCGCCCCCGCAAAAATATCATCTGCCTGGGCATGAACTATGCGGCCCATGCGATCGAGTCGCTGCGGGCCAAGGGCTTGCCCGAAAAATTGCCCGAGTATCCGGTCTTCTTCTCGAAGGCCCCCACCGCCGTGATCGCCCCTGAGACCACCGTCCCGCTGATGCCCGCGCTTTCGAGTAAGCGTGATTGGGAGGTCGAGCTCACGCTGGTGATTGGGCGTGGTGGGCGCAATGTGAGTAAAGAGGACGCGCTTAGCTATATTTTTGGCTACACCATTCTAAATGATGTGTCGGCACGTGATCTGCAGACCAACCACCAGCAATTTGATTTCAGCAAAAGCCTGGATGGCTCGGCTCCGCTTGGCCCCTGGATCGTAACCGCCGATGAGATTCCCGACCCGCATGCGTTGCGGCTGCAACTGCGCCTGAATGGCGAAACCATGCAGGATTCGCATACCGGCGATATGATCTTCGATATTCCTACCTGCCTTGCGACTTGGTCAAGTGGCGTCACGCTTGAACCAGGCGATCTGATTGCCACGGGAACCCCGAGTGGCGTCGGCATGGGTATGACCCCGCAGCGCTGGTTGGCGGCCGGTGATGTGATGGAGTGCGAGATCGAGGGGATTGGGGTGCTGCGCAATCCAGTAGGCTAACATGGACGTAGGCATGTTTGTGCGGGGAACGGTGATCGGGGTCGCAATTGCGGCCCCGGTCGGCCCAATTGGGGTCTTGTGCATCAGGCGCACGTTGGCCGATGGGCGGCTAGCGGGCTTCGTTTCGGGCCTCGGGGCCGCCACAGCCGACCTGATCTACGGGGTGGTGGCGGTGCTTGGCCTGAGTGTGCTGGCCGATTGGTTGACCGGCGTGAGTTTCTGGACGCGCCTGGTGGGTGGCTTGTTCCTGGTTTACCTTGGCGTCAAGATTTTGCGTGAACGGCCCGCCGAACGGCCCGCCGAGGTCACGGCAGGCCGTGGCCTGTGGGGAGCCTATTTCTCGACCCTGTTTTTGACCCTGACCAATCCGGCCACGATCATTGCCTTTACGGCGATCTTTGCGGGCTTAGGGGCAGGCATGGGTACGGGCAGTTACCTTGATGGGTTGCTGCTCGCCGGTGGGGTCGCGGTTGGTTCGGCGCTCTGGTGGTTGGGCCTCAGTGGAGCGGTGGGCCTGTTGCGCACCCGCGTGACGCCCCAGGCCCTGCGCTGGGTCAACCTGATTGCCGGGTTGGTGATTATTGGGTTTGGGGTGGCGGCGCTGGTTTCGTTGATTTCGTTATTTTCGTAGGGACGCAGCGTCGCGCCCCGTGTCACCCCAACCGCAACACCTCTTACGAGGTGGCCCCGGCGTAAACGGCTCGCTCGTAGCGCTCATACACATCCATAAAAGGTGGCTCGACGAAGGGCAGTGATTGGGTCATAATCACTGCCGCAAGATCACGCGCCGGGTCGAACCAATAGTGCGTATTCAGCACACCCGCCCAGATCTGCGAACCAGCGCTACACCGTCCAGGAACGTCCTGCTCGACGCGCACGAAGCCGAAGCTGTGGGTCTTCGGGACACCAGGGTAGAACTCGGCATCGGCGGTAAGTGGAGGAGCGACCGTCATCAACTTGCCAACCCGCAGGTCGCCGATCTGGTTTGCCAACATTGTGGCGACGCCGGCCTCGCTGAGGACACGGTTGCCGTCGAGTTGGCCACGATTGAGGAACATACGCAGGAAGCGCAGATAATCCGGCGCAGTTGAATACAGATTGTGCCCCATGCCATAGACTTCGGGCTGTGACGGTGGAGCCAGGCTGAAGTCAGCGAAGTTGCCGTCCTCGCCACGAATTTTGACGCTCGCCAGGCGATTAGCAAGCCGTTCGGTGGGTTCGAAGTCGGTATCTGTCATGCCGAGTGGCCCGAAGATCTCGTCGCGGCAAAAGGCATCAATCTGTCGCCCGTCCACGGCCTCGACCACCTGACCAAGCCAGTCAATCCCGATACCGTAGTCCCACTGTGTACCGGGTTCGAACAGCAGCGGATAGAACAGCGAAGCCTTCAAACCACTGAGGATCGTGGGGTGTCCAGTGACCTCCATATACTTGGGCATCGTGGCATTCCAAAACTGGTAGACGAAGCCCGAGGTATGGGTTGCGAGGTGGCGCACCGTCACCTGGTTGTGAGGGGCACGAAGGATTGGTTGTCCATCGTCGCCGAAGCCTGCGAGCAGTTGAACCTTGGCAAACTCAGGGATGATCGTGGCAACTGGGGTGTCCATGCTGAGCTTACCCCGGTCAATCAGGATCATCGCGGCGGTTGATCCGATCGCCTTGGTCATCGAGAAGATTCGGAAGACGGTATCTTCGCTTGCCGGAGCACCAGGTGCCCGTTCACCGGCGGCACCAGACCAAGTGGTACCTTGGGAATTTCCTGTCATCGCCACCACAAATGGCACAGCATTGGCCGCCACTGCGTCATCCAGGATCGCATGAAGGTCGCCCATGACCCATTCCTTTCTTTTAGGCCCGTACTGGTAGATAAGCTGTATTTTAGCACGCGCCAGAAGCTTCGCACAGACTCTCATGTTGCGCCCGCCTTGCCACCCCGAGCGTAGCGAGGGGTCTTCGCTGCAGATCAGTGCAGATTCCTCGCTCCGCCTTCGGCTGTGCTCAGGGTTTGGGTGCCAAGCCCCGCCGAAAGACTTCGACCACCAGATCGGCCAGTAGTTCGGCATTTGGTTCGCCGGTCAGGCTACTGCGGGCGATGCTCGGCGAGATATTGAGCGCATTGAAGATACGGACGACACTCGCCACATCAGCGTGAGGATCAATCTCGCCTGCGGCAATCGCCGCATGCACCGTCGTGACTAGACGTTCGTCTACCCGGCAGAGGTATTCCCGCGAACGCGGATGGCGCTCGAGAATGGCGACAATCTCGGGCAGCCAGAGTTGCATTGCGCTGGTATTGTGGGCTACCTGCAAGCGCACACTGGCATGCAAGAAGCGCAGTAGCCGTTCGAGTGGGGTCGCCTCACCGTGGGCCTCGAGCTGGGCAAAGGTCTGTTCGAGCAGCCCCAGCGCCATTTCGACAACCAGATCTTCCTTGGTCGGAAACTGATTGTAGAGGGTTGGCTTCGAGACTCCGACCCGTGCGGCCAGTTCCTCCATGGACATCGCCGCATAACCACGTTCCATCATCAGTTGATGGGTTGCGGCCAGAATTTCATCGCGCAACTGGGCGCGGCGGCGTTCACGAAGGGTTGGAGGAATAGGGTTTGACATAGGATCCGTAGACTCAGTAGTCGCTTTACCTGCCCGACCGGGGCGTGGGGGAACTTGGTTCCCCCACTTTTTTTGGTAGAGTAAGCAAAGCGCAGCTTTGCTTACTCTACCTGGATCGCCACACGCGCATTCATCCCTGGCCGCAAACCAGCCGGGCGGGCATCATCAAGCGTGACCCGCACGGCATAGGTGCGCACATTGCCCACTGCCGTCGCCGTCGGTGCAATAAAGGTGACGGTGCCGGGGAAGACCTGACCAGGCAGGGCATCCACATTGACGCGAGCGGACATGCCTTCGCGGAGGCGAGCCACATCAGTGTCGCTGACATTGACCTCGACCCGCAGCTCGCTCAGATCAACAATCTGGACAGCAGGCAACGGACTACCCCCGGCAAGATCACCAACGTCAACGTTGATCCGGGCCACCACGCCTTCGAAGGGGGCGGTCAGGGTTCCCTTGGCAAGATTGAGTTGGGCCGCTTCGAGTGCTGCTTTGGCCTGCTCAACCTGGGCCATCGCTCCGGCGAGCGCGGCATTGCTGGGATCGCTGGTGATGCGTTCGAAGTTCGCCTGGGCGGCAGCGACGCCCGCCTGGGCCGTCTGGAGCGAACCGGCCCGCTGGTCGCCGCGCAGCCGGTCAAGCGTGGCACGAGCCTGCGCGACCTGGGCATCAACGGCGGCACGCTGCTCGGCGGTGGCCCCCTGGATCAAGCGCTGCAACTGGGCTTCGGCATTGCGCACCCCGGCCTCGGCGGCCCGAATGCCGTCTACCTCGTTCTGGGTGGCCTGTTCAACCCCGAGGCGAGCCTGCCCAACGCGGGATTCGGCATTTTCGACCTGGCGCAGCAGTTGCTCCTCGGCCCGCACGGCCTCAGCCGGGAGTTCGAGCCCAAACTTGGCAAGCTGGGCAGCGCGGTTCTTATTATCCCAATAGATCGTCGAATAGGCCTGTTGGGCGTCACGCAGCCCATTCAGGGCCTGATCAAGCTGAAGCTGGGCATTATTTTTGGCAGCCGACAGATTGGTGCGCTGGATTTCAAGATTGGCGCGGGCCTGAGCCACCCCGGCTTCGGCCTGCTGGCGGTCTGTATCCTTGGGACCAGCGGCAACCTCGGCCTGGCGGGCCACGGCACTGGCCAGGGCCGCTTCGGCGGCGGCAATATCGGCATCGGTCACACTGCCCCGGGCCTGGCGCAAGGCACCCTGGGCCTGGCTGAGTTGGGCACGGGCAGCGGCAACTTCTTCGGTGCTGGCCCCATCAATCAGGCGCTGGTAGCCTGACTCGGCCTGGGCCAGTCCCGCTTCGGCCTGGCGCACCGCCAGGTTCAGTTCGGCCAGATCAAGCTGTACCAAGGGCTGACCAGCCCGGACCGTATCGCCCTCATCAACCAGGATTTCGGTTACCGTACCAGGCACCCGGAAGGCGAGATCGGCGGTACGGCGGGCGGTAATCTGGCCCGAAGCGCTGACGCCAAGGTCGAGGCCCGGCACGGCAGCGGGGGCAGCAGTAGGCAAGGTGATCGCAGCCGCGTCGGCAGGGGCAGGCGCAGCCGCCGGTTCGCTGACCGGCAAGACCATCGTAGGGGCGGGATTCACAGCAGGTGTCTGTTGGGCGGGGGCTGCACAGCCGCCAAGGGCAACGGCAAGCAGAGCAGTGGCAATAAGCTTCTTGCGCACGGGCAAGCTCCTCATCTGAATAACCGATAGGCCAATAGCTGATAGTACTACAGTTGAAACTCGCCAGATGATCCGTTTCCGTCGGCGTAAACGCCTTGGCTCGTGCTTGCGAAGGCCACCTGCGTGGCCTGTCCAGCCCGCGAAGGCGGGCTTTGCACCCCATAGCCGAGGGCTTTTAGCCCGACGGAGCGCGAACCTCCAACTGGAGTAATAGCCGATAGGGCGAGCGTTGTAGGTGCATTGCATCCATCGGGTTGATGGCAGGTTGGGGTTGAGGGAGAACCTGGTTCTCCCTCAACCCCTTAATTTAATCCGCACTTGACTCAGACGAAGCCGGGATGGCGGGCGGTGTCGTTGGGGGCGCACTGCTTGCGCCAGTTCCGGCAGGCGGTGGCATGGTTGGTTCTGGCTCGGTGGGTGTAGACTTGCGCCGGAACAGCCCGGTCAGCCACGTGGTCAGACTGTCCATCAGGCTGTAGGTGGTCGGCACGACCAGCAGGGTCAACAGGGTCGAGGTGGTCATGCCACCGATGATCACCCAGGCCAGCCCTTTGCGGAACTCGCTGCCTTCACCGGTGCCAAAGACGTGCAGACCGATTGCGGTGGGTAGGGCACCCGCGATCAACGAGAGCGCGGTCATTAGGATGGGGCGCAGCCGGATGGCCCCGGCCAGGCGCAAGGCTTCGTGTTTGTGCAAGCCAAGTTCACGCAGGCGGTTGGTGAAGTCCACCAGCAGAATCGAGTTCTTCACCACCAATCCGAGCAGCATAATCAACCCGATCATACCGGTGATATCCAGGTCTACCCCCAGAAGGCGCAGGGCCAGGAAGGCCCCGATAAAGCTGAAGGGCATTGCCATCATAATCACCAGGGGTTGGGCGAACGAGCCGAACTGCGAGGCGAGCACCATATAGACGAACAGCACCGAGAGGGCCATCGCCAGCAAGAGCGAATCGAAGCCCTCGGTAGTCTGCTGGGCCACCCCGACATAGCTGATCAAAATATCGTTGGGGATACCCAGGGCTAGCAGGCGCTGATCAACCTCGGCTTGGGCTTCACCCAGGTTCCGGCCCTGCAAGTTGGCACCCACAATCACCTGATTGAGGCGGTTGTAGCGGCGGATCGAGACCGGGCTATCCGCCAGTTCGACCGTCCCAAGCGAACTGAGGGGCACGGTTCCCGAGCGGGTCGGAATGCTGATCGCCCCCAGCGAGGCAACCCCGGTGCGATCCTCTTCGCGTAGTCGCACCACCACATCAGAATCGTTGCCATTCTGGCGCAGCACGGTGGCCCGTTCACCACTGATCATGGCCCGTACCGACGTGGCAATATCATCGTTGGTGATGCCAAGTTCGCCAATTTTGGTGGGATCAGCCAGAAAGCGCAGTTCGGGCTTGCCGGTCTGGAAGTTGGTGTCAATATCTACCAGCCCTTCCATTGCCGACAACTCGGTCTGGACGGCGCGCACCACCGGTGCAAGCTCATCAAGCGGGCGGGTGCTCTGGATACTCACCTGTAATTCGCGGCCCGCCACCCCGGTACTGGTGGGTTGGAAACTGGGCAGCGCAAAGGCCAACCGGGGCAGGAACAGCAACTGCTCGCGCAGCCGCTCTTGCACCGGAATTGTTGGCGTGCGACCCACCAACTTCACAAAGAACTGGCTGCGTTCGGGATTGCCAGTGAAGCCAACATTGGCAATCACGGTCTCGACTGCCGGATCAGCGAGCAGGATCTGCTCGGCCTGGGCTGCCAGGCGATTGGTTTCGGCCAGCGTGGTACCGGGGGCCGCCTCGAAGCCCATCAAGAACTCGTGGGGGTCTTGTTCGGGGAAGAACGAGAACTTGAGCCCACTCGCAACCACAAAGCTCAGCAGCAGCACGCCGACTGCAACCCCAATCACGATCAACTGGTTACGGGTGGTCGCGAGCGTCCAGGCAAGCAGCTTGCCGTACGCTACCCCCATGCGACCGGGATCTTCGCGGGCTTCCTGAACCAGACTCGCGTCGCGCTCGATATGTTCGCCCTCAAGCTGATCAAGCTTCAGGTCAGGTACGGCATCGTGGTGCGGCCCTTGTTCGGCGTGGGGCTTGACTTTGATATTCGGGAAAACATTGGCCGAAAGCATTGGGGCCAGGGTGAAGGCTTCGACCAACGAGAGCAGAATGGCGACCGCGATCACAATCCCGAACGAGCGGAAGACAATCCCGGCAGTGCCCTCGGCAAAAGTGACGGGCACAAACACCGCCACAATCGTCAGGGTCATCGCCAACACCGACAACCCGACCTCCCAGGTGCCACGCGAAGCCGCTACCCGCGCCTCTTCGCCCCGTTCGAGGTGGCGGAAGATGTTTTCACGCACGACGATCGCGTCATCAATCACCAGGCCCACACAGAGTGAGAGGGCCAATAGGGTGATCAGGTTCACGGACAGCCCAAAGAAGGGCATAAAGATGAAGGTACCGATCAGAATGACCGGCAGACCGGACATCGTAATGATCGTGCTGCGCAGATTGCGGAAGAAGAACCAGACGACGAGGAAGGCGGCAATCGAAGCGAAGATCAACTCTTCGAGCGACGAGATGACCGAACTGCGCACCGCTTCCGAGTCGTCACGGGGAATGGTATAGGTCAGATCGGGGCGGGCGGCGAAAATCGTCGTCAGGGCAGCCTGCACATTATCGGCCACCGTCACGGTATTGGTGCCCGACTGTTTGCGCACCGAGAGCAAAATCGCATCGCTGCCATCAAGGCGGGCAAAACTGGTGACCTCGGCCACACCATCTTCAACAACGGCCACATCACCAATCCGGTAGGGCGTACCGGTAATCTGGATGCGCTCAATATCGGCAGGGGTCTGGAGCAACGACGGTGCCCGCAGACTGACCGAGGTGTCGCCTTCGGTGATCGAGCCGAGCCCCAGGTTCGCATTGGCTTGGCGCAGCGAGTTGGTGATCTGTACCGGCAGAATCCCGTAAGCCTGCAGGCGTGCCAGATCCATCAACACATTGATCTGACGCTGTTCGCCCCCGCTCACATCTACGTTGCCCACGCCCGGGGCGCGTTGGATCAGCGGCACAATTTCGCGCTCGATCTGCTCACGCAAGGCGAGCGGGGTCTGCCCCTGGTTGCCCGCAATCGCGATCGACATAATCGGATCTTGATTGGGGTCAAAGCGTTGGAAGACGGGCTGGCGCACATCACGGGGCAGCGCTGGGAAGACCGCATTGACCCGTTCGCGCACGGCCTGGTCTGCCTCGACAATATCGGTTCCCGACACAAATTCCAGCACAATGACCGCGAGGCCTTCACTGGCATTCGAAGTCAGGGCTTTGAGGCCGGCAATCGTATTGACCGAGTCCTCGATCGGGCGTACCACCTGGTCGGCCACACTTTCGGGGCCGGCACCAGGGTAAACGATAGCCACCGACATCACCGGAATATCAATGTCGGGTAGCAGGTTGACCGGCGTCGTACGGAAAGAAAGAATGCCAAACGTTACGACGGCGAGCATCATCATGGTGATAAACACCGGCTGGCGGATGGAAACATCCGAGATGCCCAGCCCGTTAAGTTTGGCTTTTGGTCGCCGAGGTGTGGCCATGCGTCCTCCTGAGGCGCAGTTTGCACAGTTTTTGCAAGCCCTATGTCTTTACTCTACCGTAAAGTCTTTGAACACGCAAGTAGGAATATAATGGCCCTGACGCAGCCTGTACGGCTGCGTCAGGGCCATTGCGAGGCCTGAACCCAGCATAAAGATGAAGGCAGTTGTGGTGGCGAAGCCGCCACAACTGCCTTCATCTTCACTAAAACAGGCGCGTCTGTTGTGGCCCACTCTCATCAGGGGGCGGTTGTTTTTCGATCCAGGGCAGACCGAGGTGTTCGTAGGCGCGGCGGGTGGCAATGCGCCCGCGGGGGGTGCGTTGCAAAAAGCCGAGTTGCAACAAAAACGGTTCGTAGACATCCTCGACCGCGTCCACCTCTTCGGCGAGCGCCGCTGCCAGGGTCGAAAGCCCGACTGGCCCACCGCCAAACAGTTCGATGATCGCCCGCAAGACCCGGCGGTCGTTCTCATCAAGCCCCAGGTCATCCACTTCGAGTTGGCTGAGGGCGGCGCGGGCCACCGCCAGATCAATCTGGCCGTCGGCGATGACCTGGGCGTAGTCACGCACCCGGCGCAGCAGGCGATTGGCGATGCGCGGCGTACCCCGTGCCCGCCGTCCCAATTCGAGCGCCGCTTCGTCGGTGATGGGCATGTTCAAAATCCGCGCCGAGCGGGCCACAATTTCGCGCATGGCCTCTGACGAGTAGAATTCGAGCCGGTGGGGGGCCACAAAACGATCGCGCAAGGGCGACGTCAAGAGGGCCAGGCGAGTGGTTGCGCCAACGACCGTGAAGCGGGGCAACTTGAGGCGCAGGTTACGCGCACTTGGCCCCTTGCCAACGATCAGATCGAGCGCAAAATCCTCCATCGCCGGGTACAACACCTCTTCGACGGCTCGATTAAGGCGATGCACCTCATCAATAAACAGAATATCGTGCTTCTGCAGATTGGTAAGAATCGCAGCCAGATCACCCGCCCGCTCAATTGCGGGGCCGCTGGTGACCTTGATCTTGACCCCCATCTCGTTGGCGATCACATTCGAGAGCGAGGTCTTGCCCAGGCCAGGAGGCCCATAAAAAAGGGTGTGGTCGAGGGGCTCAGCGCGGGCGCGGGCGGCAGTCACTGCAATTCGTAACTGCTCAACGACTTTTTCCTGACCAATAAATTCGGTCAGGCTGCGCGGGCGCAGACTTTTTTCGGCCTGCTGATCATCGCCATCAGCTTTGGGACTGAGCAGGCGCTCCTCATCGTCCATACACTACTCCGCACAGGCGTGCAATCTTGACTTCATTATACCATCCATCTTTTTATGGCTGGCATCTGTGCTGATGCAACGTTCGCCTCTGGCGGTGGGGTTTGGGGTGACTGCGCCACCCCAAATCGGTTTTGTGTGCGGTGTGGCGGCGAAGCCGCCACACCACACACAAACCATGGGCTTGACCAATGACGTTGCATGATATTGCTGGCGAATGCGCATCACGTTCAACCGAGCCGCCGAGTCAGCCTGTGCCCAGATGGTAAGCATCATCTCGTATCATCGAGAAGCAATCCATTCCTACGTCCTAACGGAGGCGTCATTTATGCTGAGGTCATCGACACGGCTCCTGCTCATCCTGCTGCTGATGGTCGTCAGTCTAAGTCCCACATCCTTGGTGCAGGCTGCTGGCACGACCTATTATGTTTCGCGGAGTCAGGGTAACGATGCGAATCCAGGCACAAGTCCTGCGGCCCCGTTGGCGAGCATCAGTCGAGTGAATACGCTAACGTTGGCCCCTGGCGACCGGGTACTGTTCCGGTGTGGGGATCGCTGGCAGGGCGAGATGTTGACGATTACACGCAATGGCACGGCGGGCAATCCGATCACGTTTGGGGCCTACCCCGAAACTTGTAGCGAGCGACCGATCATTGCTGGCTCGAACCCAATTCGTGGGTGGCAAGCGGCTGGCACCAACCTGTACATGGCCGATCTGCGGGCGGGGGCGAATGCGAGCCGCTTCCCGTTGGGTTTGAACCAGCTCTTTCGGGGCAGCGAGCGGCTTCCGTTTGGGCGCTGGCCGAATCTGGATCAGGGTGATGGTGGCTATGTGACCGTCGCGGCGCAACCAGCGGCCAATCAGGTGCAGGCCAGCGAACTACCGCCCGGCAATTGGCAGGGTGCGCGGGTGCATCTGAAGGGCATGCGTTGGTACATCCTTAATCGCGAGGTCAGCGCCCAGGATGGCACGACCCTGACGCTCAATAGCAATGTCAACTGTTACGCTGGCGGCTGCCCCGGCTGGGGCTTCTGGCTCAGTAACCATCTGGCAACCCTTGATCGGGAAGGTGAATGGTTCTACGAGCGTGCCACCGGGCGGATCTATCTGTACACCAGTCAGGGCCTGCCCGCCGACGGCTCAATCGAAGGCGCGGCGATCCTCAAAGACGATGCTCGGCATTGGGGTGGGATCACGCTGGGCCAGGATCTGCGTCAGGCGGCGGCGCATCTGGTGATCGAGAACCTGACGATCGAACGCTGGTGGCGGCACGGGATCGCCACGCCCCAGAACTATGATGTGGCTGAGGCGAGTCATGTGACGATTCGGAACAATCTGATCCGCGACGTGGATAAAGATGGCATCAGTCTGGCAACCTGGGTCTTTAATGCCAAGGACGGGCGGCCCAACGGTTGGCGTGGCGGTTCTGCGATGGAGGTCATAGGCAATACGATTGAGCGAGCCAACCGTTATGGGGTGCTGCTCTACAGCCGTGAATCGCAGTTCGTGGGCAATACCCTGCGCGAGATCGCCTTGCTGCCCAATCTCGGGGCCGATGGCATGGGGTGTGGCCTGACCGCAGGTGAGGGTGGTTGCACTCAGGATGGCACGGCGTTTATGGTCTATGCCGACAAACCTGAGGACTCGGGCAATCGCAATCTGTTCGAGGCCAACCGGCTCGAACGGATCGGCTATAACGGTTTTCTGGTCTTTGGGTATGGCAATACGATTCGTACTACGGTGATCAAAGACGCATGCCAGTCCAAAGGTGATTGTGCCGGGATCAGACCGTTTGGCAACCTGAACCAGAACCCCAATCCGGTGCGCGACATGCTGATCGAACAGAACATTATTCTCGATACGCTGGGTGCGACCGAGGGTGCGCATCCGACTTTTCGGGCACCGTTTGCCTTCGGGATCAACGCCGACTACAGCAGCAATGTGACGATGCGCAATAACGTGGTGGCTGGCTCGACCACCTACGGGTTGCTCTTCAAAGAGTCGACGGGCAGCGCCGAGGGCAATCTGCTCTATGGCAATGGCTTGCGAGGCGGCGGCGGCGGGGTGCAGATCAACCTGAGCACGCGATCACGGGTCAGTCTGCGTGACAATCAGGCGCTTGCGCTCGGCCCGGGTTCCCGGACCCTGGCAATTGGTGAACTGGCTAGCCTGACCAGTTCGGATGCCAACTGGTTTTTCAACCCCTACCAGGCCGATCATCTCGCGCTTGGCGGGCGTGGCCGTACCTTGGCCCAATGGCGCAGCGAGACGGGCCAGGACGGCCAATCATACGAGGCTTGGTACAGCCAGAACGCCAACGAAGCCCCCCGCACTGGCCTGTTTGTTAATGATACGGGCACGGCCCAAACTATACAGCTGGGTCGTGTGCCCTACCAGAGCTTAAACCAGCAAACGGTGGGCAGTAGCCTGACCCTGGCGGCTTATAGCGGGCAGGTATTGGTGCGCAGCAACGAACCGATTGCCTGGCCGTACCGACTTTTCGTGCCGCTTATTCGGCGGTAAGACATGGTTCACATGTACTTGACCGTCTGGCAACCGCCTGACCGCCGGGCTAAAGCCCTTGCTGATACACCAAGCCCTGCGGGCTCACTCCAATGCGTTGGGCTGACAGCCCGCAGGGCTTCGGATAGCAGTCAGGGCTTTAGCCCGACGCACAGCGAGGATGCGCACACTGTCAAGCGGAAATGGCTGTTTCTGAACCATGCCCAAGAAGCGAAAGAGGGGCGCAGCCTGCTGCGTCCCTCCTTCATTGACCAGCTTCTCAATTTACCCTTCGTTGCCCTTTGCTTTGGCATCAATGATGATGGTGCCAGGATTTGCGGCGGCGGCGGGTGGCAGGGCGGCGGGGCGCTGGCGGCGGCGCACCAGGGTGGTGGTACCGTTACGCGAGGCATTGGCAAACCCAAAGGCGGGCTTCTCTTTGGTCGCATTGATCGGCGTATAGGGGTGTTCAGCCTCGACCCGGCTCAGGATCTCGTTCACATCAATGTCGGTCAGTTCGTTGCGCAGGATCAGGGCTTCGGCGATCGCAATCACGGCCTCGCGATTGTTTTCGAGTAACTGCTTGACCTGGCCGTACTGATCTTGCAGGATGGCCTCGATGCGGGGCTTGATATCACCGGCATTCAGCCCTTGCATGCCAAAGGTCAGATACGAGAAGAAGCTATTGTCCATACCATAGGCCCCGACCATCATCGCGGCCAACCCGGTGGCACTTTGCAGGTCGCCGGTGACGCCACTCATCTGGATATCGAGGAAGATCTCTTCGGCGGCGCGGCTCCCGAGGCTGATCTTGATCCGGTCGAGCAGTTCGGCCTTAGTGCGGGTATGGATCTCTTCTTCGGGTTTCCAGGCCGCGAAGCCGAGCGCATTCCCATGGCGGACAATCGTCACCTTGGTGAGGCGCTCTTTCTTGAGCAGCTTGACCATCACATAGGCGTGACCAGCCTCGTGGTAGGCGATGCGGCGGCGCTCTTCGTAGGACATCGAGCGGATGGGCTGGCGCAGGCCCCATTCGTGGGTTTCGCGGGCGCGGGTGAAGTCCCAATAGTTGATCGCAGCGCGGTTATCGAAGTGGGCGTGGATGGTTGCCTCATTCAGACAGTACTTGATCGCGACCGGGGTATAACCAATCGTATCCGAGATCATGCGGTCAATCGGCATGGGCTCATGCTTGACCTTGCTCAGATAGTACTCGATCACTTCGCGGCGGCCATCGGCATCGGGGGCTTCGACGGCGATCTTGCGGTCAAAACGACCGGGGCGCAGGAGGGCGGCATCAAGGCTTTCGGCGATGTTGGTCGCACCCATCGTCAGCACGGGCGGCATATCGGGCTTGCCCTTGCGAATGCGCAGCACCCGCAGCATCTTGCCCCACCAGTGATCCTGGGGTGGCGGATCCATCTGGAGCAGCAACTCGTTGAGAATACCACTCCCACCACCCATGCCCATGCCCATCATCATCGCATTGCGCCCACCACTGGCCGGGTCGTTATCCATGCCAAGCGAGCGTGAGCCAGCGAGGTTCGACGAGCGCGCCCCGCCGATCGCATCAATTTCGTCAATGAAGAGGATACAGGCCCCATATTCACGGGCAAAACGGCGCGCCTTGCGGTACAGGTTCATCACCTTGATATTGCCCATACCCATCCAGGCCGACTGTAGCGACGGAGCGCTCAGGTAACCAAAGGGCACCCCAGCCTCGGTCGAGATCGCCTGGGCCAGGTAGCTTTTGCCGGTTCCGGGCGGGCCAATCAGCAGAATACCGCGGGTGACTTCGCCACCCATCTTCTTGAACTCTTTGGCCCCCTTCAGCAGGGTGACCACCCGGCTCGCGGCCTCAAGAACTTCGGGATTGCCCCGATAATCCTTGAAACTGATCCCGGTTTCGCCCGGCTTGACCCAATAGATGCGGGTACGGGCCATAAAAAAGTACATCAAGAAGAATTGGAAGCCGATGAAGAAGAAGAGGTAGGCGGCGATCGGCAGGAATTGCAGGATCAGCGGGCCAAGTTCGCCCGAAAATACTACCCCAAACATCGGAGGCAGGAGATTTATGGCGAGCCAGAGGCCGATCGCAATAAAGATGCACAGCCGAATAAACCGAAAGAGCTTCCAGTTCCAGCGATGGAAGAACTTATCGAGCTTCTTATCAAGCTCACGATCCACATTGTCGCGGTACTGGCCGTCATTGGGGCGGTAGGGCTCAATTGCCATGCAACTACTCCACTTCCAGATAGGGTCGTCCGGGGGACAGGCGGGCGGGGGCGGTGAAAGGTAGAACTAGGCCGATCCAGGCCAGAGCGAAACTATTCGACACTGACGATCTTGCCGTTGCCATCAACCGTAAACACATACGAAACGTTGCGGCTGCGTTGGGCTGAACTGACTTCAATCGCGTAGAAGTACATCATGCGATTGTTGTCGATTGGAATGCCACCGATATACTGCGGATTGCGGTAGCGTTGTCCGGCGAGCCGTTCGCGCTCGACCTGTTCGGCAAAGCTGGTGCGAGTGATGTCGCGGCGCTCGAGCAAAGCGTGCAACTCGGGGCTAAACGATTCCCACATCAGATCGGCGTCATAGGTCTGTTGGCCCTGCAAGAAGTTGACAACCGCAGGTGCGGGAACCAGGGCGCTCACACGGGGGTCGGCACTGGGGCCAGCCAGCGCACGGGTGAGTACCGGCAAGACGAGCAGGAAGCTCAATACTGCAATGATGCCCATCAAGACGCTGGTGAGGATCAACCAGCCCAAACGCGGTTCGGCAAAGCGCCAGAGCTGCTCGCCAGCCCAGATCGCTCGCACCGCCAATAGGCGAATCAGCCGGGCGGCGGTATCAACAGGCGAGGCTGGGGCAGGGGCATAGGCGGGACTTGGCTGGCTGTAGCTTGGTTGCGGGGCGTAGCTCTGGGGCGGGGGCGCAGCGTTGGCGAGGGCCGGTTGTGGCTCGTGGCGCTCATCAATCATAACGGCTTCCTTACGCAACGCACATGCCACAAGTAAACGAAGATCAAGCCCCGCCTTGCAGCAGATACGCTGCCAGGAGCTTCGACACGGCTACTCTGCATTTCATGGAATCGTTGGGAAGTTGATCTTCAGGCAAGCGTCGCAACCTGCCATGTGCGTAGGTTGGATGGAACCCGAACATCTGCTGTGCAGTATACTCTACTTACGGAATCGGAATCAAGGAACTGAGAATGAGAGAATGATTAATCAGTGGCAGATTCGCCTCTGGGATGGGCTTGCGGTGCTGGTTGTATTGGCCTATGGCCTGCTGGCCTGGAGTGTGGCGGGGGGCCAGGCGGGCACGGCGCTTGATCCTGTGCTGGCGGCGGCACGCGAACGGGGCAGTTTGCGGGTAGCGATTGACGTAGGCTTCCGGCCCTTCAGTGATCAGGTGAACGGGGAACTGGTCGGCTATGATGTTGATCTGGCCGTTGCGCTGGCGGAGCGTTTGGGCTTGCAGGCCGAGTTTGTGCCAACCGGCTTTGATGGGCTGTACGATACGCTGACCAGCGGGCGCGCCGATGTGATTATTGCGGCGTTGGTGTATGCGCCTGAACAAGGCTTTCGGGCCAGGTTTAGCCAGCCCTACTTTGATGTGGGCCAGGTACTGGTGGTAGCGAACATGAGCGCCGTGAGTGGCCTCAACGATCTGGCTGGGGACACGGTCGGGGTGGCCCTGGGGAGCGATGCCGACGCCCTGGCGCGCCGCCTGGCCCTAAGTAACGACTTTATCCTCGACGCAAGCTACGATGCGCCAGCGGAGGCGGTGGAGGCGTTGCGGGCGGGCAGGCTCGATGCGGTCATCACCGACAATGTTACGGCCCTGAGTGCGATCAATACAACCCCAGCGCTTCGCTTGGCCCTGGCGCTCAGTAGCGAACCACTGGTGATCGGCTTGAGTCGCCCGGCCTTTCAACTCGAAGCCGAACTGAACCGCGCCCTGGCCGACCTGCGCCGCGAGGGCTTATTTGAGGAATTGGCGGCGCGGTGGATGCGCTAGGTGGGCCAGGGAGTACATGGTCCTCCCTGCATCTCGCTGGCAGGCTGCCGCGCTTGCGCGGCAGCCTGCCAGCACCTTCCCCTACCAGGACCAGAAGCGGCGGCGGCGGGGTTGGATGGGTTGGGGTTCGGGTGGCTCAATTGGGCCGTCACTGAGGACTGCCGCCGGGATCTGTTCGGTCAACAGCGCGGCGGTGGTCTCGCCAACCAGTTCGGCGGCGCGTTTGCGGGCTGCGCCCAGGTTGGGCATGCGCCCGTAGTGCGGGCCGTGGCTATCACTGGCAAGGATCTGGATGAGGCCGTGACTCAGCAACTGTTCGGCGCTCTGGCGCATACGCTCGCCTTGTCGGCCGAGCAGCGCATCGCCGGTGAGTTGCATCAATACGCCTCGTTCAATTAGCGGAATGAGCGTATTGGGGTCATCACGCACGAATTGATAGCGCTCGGGATGGGCCAGCACCACCCGGCGACCCGCCAGTTGAAACGTGAAGATCAGTTGTTCGGCCGAGGTACGCGCAACCGCGAGCGGAAACTCGATCAGCACAGCTTTGGAACCAATATAGCCGCTCAACTCACCGGCCTGGAGCCGTTCGAGGGCACCGGGCTCGGCCATGATTTCGGTGCCCGCGACAAGTTTGAGCGGTATGTTCGCTTCGGCGAGGGCGGCCCGCAATGCGAGCATCCGCTCACGCAGGGTTTCCACACTATAGTTATGCCCCCCGAGGCTACTCTTGCCGTGGGGGGTGGCCGCCATAATGCGCACGCCCTCGCTGACGGCGGCCCGCGCCAGTTCGACCGCTTCGGCCAGACTGCGTGAGCCGTCGTCAATTTCGTGGAGGATATGACTATGCAGATCGATCATATGCGGGCTGCGACGCTGTCTCCAACCACACTGGTGGGGTAGGCTCGCTGATCAGGGCGAGCGAGATCACCGGTTACGATGCCAGTTTCGATCACGGCACTGACCGCCGATTCGATGGCGCGGGCGGCTTCTTCGGCCCCAAGCGAATGGCGCAGCAGCAGGGCGACACTCAGGATGGTTGCCAACGGGTTGGCTTTGCCCTGGCCGGCAATATCGGGGGCCGAGCCGTGAATCGGTTCGTAGAGGCCGCGCTGCCCAGCGCCTAACGAGGCCGAGGGCAACATGCCCATTGAACCCGCCAGCATACTGGCCTCGTCGGTCAGAATATCGCCAAACATATTTTCGGTGACGATCACATCAAAGTCGGCAGGGCGGCGCAGCAGGTGCATGGCACACGCATCCACCAGCATCCAATCAAACTGGAGGTCGGCAAACTCGTCGTGCATCAGGCGCGTGGTTACACTGCGCCAGAGGCGACTGGTTTCAAGCACATTGGCCTTATCTACGAGGGTCAGTTTACCGTGGCGGGTACGCGCCAGTTCGGCGGCGGTACGCACCACCCGCACAATTTCGGCCTCGCTGTAGATACACAGGTCACTGGCCCATTCGCCGTGCTGATCACGTTCGCGGCGCTTTTCGCCGAAGTAGATCCCACCGGTGAGTTCACGGACGACCAGCAGATCAACTCCCTCCAACCGTTCGCGGCGCAAAGGCGAGGCATCGGCCAGCAAGGGATGGATGGTCACGGGGCGCAGGTTGGCATACAGCCCAAGGGCCTTACGAATGCCTAGCAAGCCCTGTTCGGGGCGCACCGGGGCCCTGGGGTCGTCCCACTTGGGGCCACCCACCGCCCCGAGCAGCACCGCATCAGCCTGTTGACAGATCTCGACCGTCGCCGGGGGCAGCGGGCTGCCGGTTTGATCAATCGCACAACCGCCAATCAAGCCCTCATGCAGGGTGAATTGCAGGCCGAAGCGGCGTTGAACGGCAGCTAAGATCTTCAATCCTTCGGCGACAACTTCCGGCCCGATCCCGTCCCCTGGTAAGACTGCAATTGTTGCCTGCGTCATGGCGTCTTCTCGTCTATGGCTGAGGTTCTTGGTTTTAGATCTGCCCTCTATCGTACCACATTGGCGGACCTTGGGCGGGCGATGGGAAGGTGTGGGCTTGGCATCTACCAAAACCTTGCGACCCTGCTTATGGCGTTGCGCAGCAGTGATCTGCGGGCCGAAGCCGTCCAGGTGCGCTGCCCAGTGCTGGTGATCGCCGGAAGCGCCGATCCGGTGGTGCCGGTGGCCCAGGCCCACTGGCTCGCTGCGCATTTGCCCAACGTCGAGCTGCACGCCCTGCCTGGGGTCGGCCACGTGCCACAGTGGGAAGCCGCCCCAAGCGTGGAGGCGTTGCTTCTGCGTTGGTTGGCAGCGCATCCCGTGGGGGAGGGCGCAGGATACCAACCGGAGCACCGCTCGCCGCACTCAGCAGCGTGATGATAGAGAGGTCGCAGGGCTTGACATGCGGATCGCCACTCTCTATACTCGGCATATCGTTCAAGCATGCAGCCCCCTTGTTCCCCCTGATCGTCGTCTGGGCATAGTGATCTTCCCACGCTGCCTGGCCAGACACGGCGTCCGTGTACCTTACCAACCGAGCACTCCTGGCTGCTCAGGAACCAGTGTTTCGCGGGGACGGCCACCTTCACCGCACTGCATCAACCCCTGTCGCGTACGCTGGGCAATGGGCTGCAGCACCGCTGGAGCTACGGCGATGCGCTGGCCCGCCTGACCCGCCTGCAGGTGGGAACCTCGGCGGTACCCGGCAGCCTGTTTGACCGGAGCTACAGCTACGACCAGGTCGGCAATGTCACGCGCATCCTTGACCAGCGGCTGAACATCGCGCAGCGGTTTCGCTATGACCCACGTGACCGGCTGACCCACGCCAGTGCGCTTGACGGAAGCAGCAACAGCATCAGCATCCAGGCGCGGGGCACGTATGCCGACGGCTGGCCGGTGATGCGGCTGCGGGTGAATGGCACGACGGTCAAGGAATGGACGGTCGGGAGCACGAGTTGGGCCACCTACAGCCATACGCTGGCAACCCCGGTGAGCGATGCCGACACGGTGGATGTGGAGTTTGTCAACGACTACGGGAACGCGGGAGCCAATCGCGACCTGTTTGTGCAGACGATCACGGTGGGCAGCCAGGTCATTCCCGCCAACGCCCGCACGGTCAGCTATGATCCGGGGGCGGTGGACGGGAAGGACGTGCTCGCCAGTGACGGCACCATGTGGTGGAACGGGGCGCTGCGGTTGACCGAACGCTTCAGCTACGATGTGCTTGGCAACTTGACGAACAACGCCAGCCTCGCCATCACCTATGGGGCCACTGGCAATGGCACGGGAACTGGCCCGCACCAGGCACGCACGGTGGGTGGGGCAAGCCTGAGCTACGATAGCAACGGCAACCTGACCAGCGGCAGTGGACGGAGCCTCAGTTGGACGCCGACGAACATGCCCGCGAGCATCACCAGTGGCGGCGTGACCGAGACGTACGCCTACACGGGGGATGGGGAGCGCTATCGGCGGGTGCGCGGCAGTGTGACCACCCTGTTCTTGGAGGGGATCTACGAGGAGACCGTGGGTGGGGCCTTTCGGCGGTATTACACCCTGAATGGTCAGGTGGTGGCCCTGCGGGAACGCAGCGGCACCGTCACGACAACGAGCTACCCCCATGGCGACCATCTGGGCAGTGTGAGCCTGGTGAGCACAAGCAGTGGTGCGCTGGCGAGCCAGCAGGAGTATGACGCCTGGGGACAGGTACGGCTGCTCGCTACGCAAACCCAACTCCCCATCCAGCACACCGGGCGGAACTATACCGGGCAGGAGCGCGACGGAACTGGCCTCTTGTACTATAAGGCCCGGTATTATGATCCTGCGATCGGGCGGTTCCTGTCGGCGGATACCGTCATTCCCGGCAACGCCTCGGGCGGGATGGACGGCGTGGCGGTCAAACCGCTGACTGTGGGCTTCCACGAGACGCCCTTCCTCACCAAGCTTAACCAGGAGAACCAATTCGGCTTCTGGTTCGAGCTCAGCGGCCAGGAGCGCCAGCAGGTGGGCAGCCCATGGGGGCCAATGAACCCCCAGGCGCTGAACCGCTATGCCTATGTGCTCAATAATCCGCTGAAGTACACCGATCCGAGTGGGCACCATCCCTGTGGAGCACTCCTCGCAGGAGGACCTATTGGCGCTGGAGTTGCCGCAGGCTGTGCCGCCTTTATGGCTGGCGTTTGGTTTGCTGGCTATCTGGCAACACAAGCTACGGTCGCGGCGCTCGAAAACAACGATCCGCCTGGACTACTACCGGCAAGTTCTGATACTGGTGGGCAGACGGCAAGCCCGCCGAATCCACCGGCTCCAACCCCTGGTCCAGGCGACCACACACCGCGGGATCGGGTGCTACAAACCGGCGGAAACACGATCAGGAACAGCACTGCCAACGAGCTGAACAAGGCGCACGGTCTGCGTTTGCATCAACGCGAATGGGGCCGTGCACTTGAAGGTTTGAAAAGCGATCTCCGTTTGCCAAACAACCATCACGGCAAAATCACCGAGTTCGGCAACTACATTGATGGAAAAACGGGTAAAATCCTTGGAAATTTACTGGATTACTTGCCATGACCACGAAGCGTTCCCACCTGATTGCGAAGGTCGAATTTGCGGTCATTGGAGAGACCCTGGTTCCCGATGGTATCACAGCGATGTTGGGCATTCCGCCGACGCGTTCATTTATGAAAGGCGATATCGTTTCGCCGCGTCCAGGGGGGCAACGTCCGTGGGGGTTATGGGCGCTACACTTCCAGGGCAACGATATCCAGGAGATCGCCGTGCAACTCTTGGACGCCTTGCGCGGGAAAGAAGCGGCGATACGGACACTCCATGAGACGCCGGAGGTGGAGGCAACCATCGGAATCTGGTGGGAGCCGAGGCACGGTTACGGTGGATTTAGTCTATCATCGGCAACTCTCGCCCAACTCTGTGCGCTCGGTACCAGAATCGATGTGTATTTTCCCGGGTATCAGGAACCAGGGCAGGATACGTAACCCTCCGTCAGCTCGAGCCTGCCCGGTTCCTATCGACAAACGGATCGTAAGCGGGTTGAGCGGCACGATTTGTCAGGGCGGCATGATCAGTGCCACCCTGAACTTCACCGACCAACACCGTGACGGCACGGCGATCCTGTCTAACGACGCAGTCAAACAACGACCCTCGTGACGGTCAGCAACTTCCGTTAGGTAACGACACCCCTCCGCAACCACCATCAACCTTGCAGCCACCGAGATGTTACTCCTGAGGAACCTCAGCAACCCGCAACGACTCTATCCGCATTGTCGTCGCTGTAGCCAACGCCAAGGTGGTGAGGTCAATGCAGAACGACATCGGCAACAGCGATCACAGCCATTGCGCAAGGAATAGAGTCAGCATAGCTCGTGACCCTACCTTGAGCCACATTCTTCAACGTATCTCGGGTAATCACAGGATTGCGCTATGAAATATTCATTTACGCTTACCACGGATCACTTTCAATTTTTCCTCGCAGACGAGGGTTATCGTATGGATACAAGCACCATATGGGGTAATGAAGCACTGGAAAGGCAGGTTGCCAGTGGGTTTGATTTACTTGCAGTTGGAACAGCAAGATATGGTGGCGAAACACATGTGGTAATTGATATTTTAGATGCGCATTTTGAGATGTCCGCTGGGTTTTTGGGTAATGGCAATACCTATACGCTACATGTTTACTCTGGAGTCCTTCTCTTGTTTTCACCAGAAAGCGATATAAGGGCAGTTTCACGGATAAACATCGTTCCAGGAGTATATCGGGTCATTGTTGCTTTTGACAATCTCGATAGCGTCAAAGACGAAGAAGCTTTTTCGGGAGAAGATATGTATCGATTAGCCTTACAACGGGATAATGAGTAATCGTAACAACCTCCCGTCCCATACCGCAATCCAACATGGTATAAACCCGTCAAGGCTCCCTGCGCAATGCTCGCAGGGTGCAAGTACCCCAGTCCGCGAACCAGGGAGCCTCCCCATCGGCATGCTATACTGATCGGCAAGGAATTGCGCGAGGAGGAGCGTATGGCCCGCTGGTTTAATGTGGCTGGCCCGTGCAAGCCTGATCTGCACTATATGCTCCCGGCGACGGCGCGACTGCCTGATGTGCTGCGGCTGATCCGCCAGCAGAGCTATTTTGTGCTGCACGCGCCCCGTCAGACTGGCAAGACCACCGCGATGCTTGCGTTGGCCCAGGAGTTAACCGCCAGTGGACACTACCTTGCTGCCCTGCTCTCGGTCGAGGTCGGCGCACCCTTCAGCGAAGAGCCAGAAACGGGTGAGTTCGCCATGCTTGACGCTTGGCGGGGCGCGACGGGTTGGCAACTCCCAGCGCAACTTCAACCACCACCCTGGCCCACCGCTGAAGCGGGACGACGCATTGGCGCGGCCTTAAGCACCTGGGCGCAGAACGCTCCGCGCCCCCTCGTCATCTTCATTGATGAAATCGACGCCCTTCAGGGAACGCTGCTCCTCTCGGTACTCCGCCAACTGCGCGACGGTTATCCTGGTCGCCCAAACGCCTTTCCTTCGGCGCTGGCGCTCATCGGCCTGCGTGATGTGCGCGATTACAAGGTTGCCTCTGGTGGTAGCGAACGCCTGCACAGTGCCAGTCCCTTCAACATCAAAGTCGAGTCTCTGACCCTCGCCAACTTCACACCCACCGAAGTCGCTGATCTCTACGCGCAGCATACCGCTGATACCGGGCAGATCTTCACCCCTGCGGCGCTCGCCCGGGCCTTCGAACTCACCCAGGGTCAACCCTGGTTGGTGAACGCGCTTGCCCGCCAGGCGACCGAAGTGATCGCACCCGATCCGCGCATCCCGATTGACGCAACACAGCTTGATTTGGCCAAAGACCGGCTGATCCAGCGCCAGGATACCCACCTCGATAGCCTCGCCGAACGGTTACGCGAACCACGGGTACGTGCCGTGATCGAACCGCTCCTGGCAGGCCTCACCCTGGGCGATGTCCCCACCGATGACCTCCGCTTTGTCCAGGATCTGGGCCTGGTACGCCTACCACCCGAGGGTGGCATGGTGATTGCCAACCCGATCTACCGCGAGGTGCTGCCCCAGATGCTGGCAGCCACCGCAATTGCCTCGTTACCCCGCATCAGCCCAACTTGGCTCACCCCCACGGGTCAGCTTGATCAGGGGCAGTTACTTGCGGCCTTTCTGGCCTTCTGGCGGCAGCACGGGGAGCCCTTGTTGGGAACCGCACCCTACGCTGAAATCGCCCCCCACCTAGTCTTGATGGCCTTTCTGCACCGGGTCGCCAATGGCGGGGGCCACATCACCCGTGAGTATGCGATTGGACGCGACTGGATGGATCTGCTGCTCGCCTATGGACACGTGCGCGTGGCGATTGAGGTGAAGGTCTGGCGTCCCCGCCGCAGTGACCCGCTCAGCGAGGGGCTGAGTCAACTTGATGCCTATCTGGCTGGTCTGGATTTGCTCACAGGGTGGTTAATTATTTTTGATCGTCGCACGAATGCTGCCCCACTGGCTGAGCGCACCAGTAGCACCGAGCTCCAGACCCCAACCGGGCGCACGGTCACCGTCATCCGGGCCTAGCGGAAGCCATTGAGAGTTGGCTCACCGCCCATCCTACCCCCCCGTCCCATCCCGCGCGTTATGGTACAGTGGCGTTCTGTGGCTTGCTGACGCGCCCCCGGTTCGCCTTTGCGGCCCTGCACGCCTTGGCAAAGCCCTGCTGGGCGGCCTCCCGACTGTGCGCATGCAGGCTACTCGGCCCAAACGAGTCATTCAGTCGCTCATCGGCGGTTGGCGAGAGCCACCGCCCCGTGCGCCGGTAGATGCGGCAGTGCCAAACCAGCACCTCGGTGGAGATCCGCCCGCTCTCACGGTTGAGAGATTCGGCCTCGGCACGGGGCAAGCGGCAGGGCAGGATGTGGGTTCCGCACGGTCATTGGGCAAGCCAAAATGCTATAATCAGCGCCAGATCGGGATCGCGCTTAACGGTATCTGCGCTTGGGCTGCGAGCAAGGTGAGGCAGGTCAGCTATGTCGTCGATCATGGATCGCACCCTGCCTCCGGGCTTGCTGATCCACCAGCGCTATCAGGTGGTGCGCAAGATCGGGCAAGGGGGTATGGGGGCGGTCTATGCAGCGATCGACTCCCGCCTCCGTGTCACGGTTGCGCTCAAACAGTTGCTCGTCGCAACACCGCATGCGCCGTCCTGTGCCCATGAAGCGCGCCTGCTGGCTGGTTTGCGCCACCCGGCTCTGCCTACCGTCAGTGATTATTTTGTGGACGCGGACGCTCACTTTCTGGTCATGCAGTATATTGATGGCGAAGATCTGGGCGATCTGCTGGCCTGGCAGACCGAGCCACTCTCGGTGGAGCGGGTGCTCGGCTGGGCCGATCAGGTGTTGGACGTCGTGATCTATTTGCACGAGCAAACGCCCCCAGTCATCCATCGGGATATCAAGCCGCGCAATCTGAAACTGACCGCTGATGAGCGGGTGATGTTGCTTGATTTCGGGTTGGCCAAGGGGATGGCAGCCCTTGATACGCAGACTGCAACCCGGGCCAGTATCTTTGGCTATACCCCGCAGTATGCACCACTTGAGCAAATCCACGGCAGTGGTACCGATGTACGTAGTGATGTGTATGCCCTCGCCGGAACTCTCTACCATTTGCTCACCCGTGTGCCGCCCCCGGATGCGCTGACCCGCGCTGCGGCGCTCGTGGCGAAGCAGGCCGATCCCCTGCGGCCCCCTGATCAGTTGGTGCCACAGATCCCCAAGCCCCTTGGCGCAGCCTTGCTCCAGGCCCTTGCGTTGTCTGCCGACGAGCGGCCCGCCAGTGTGGCCGCCTTCCGATCAAGCCTGCTCGCAGCCGTCGCTTTGCAAGCCACGATCCAACTCGTCGTCCCGCCGCCGCCCGTTGCGCCAAGACGTGCCCCCGCCGCCGAGGCTCCAACGCCCGAGATTTTGCTCTACGCCGTTGAGGATGCGGCGGTGGCGGCCCAAGAGGACGACCGCCGCCGTATGGCGGGCCTGCTCCAGCAACGCATTGCCGAGCCGCTCAGTCTGCTGCTGGCCCAGGCCGGGGCCTACGAGCAAGTGCTTGGTACGACCCCAACCACACGCCTGGCCTTAGGTACTCTGGTGACCTTGATCAGTCAGGTGCTCCAGCAGGTGCGTGATCTGGGTGAGAGTCTCCAGCCGAATGTGCTGGAGGCCTCGGGGCTAGAGGCCGCCCTTGATGGGCTGGCGGCCCAGTTTATGCGCAGTTATGGCCTAACGATCACGGTGCAGGTTGAGCAGTGGCGTGAGCGCCCGCCGCGCCAACTTGAACTGGCGCTCTATCGGGCGGCCCAAGAAATCCTCGAACGGGCAACACACCATACGCGGGCGACTCGGGTGCACCTGGCCCTTGCCCGTGATGAGGCCCAGCTTAGGCTTCGGGTTTTGGATGATGGGATGACGGTTGTGGGCGGTGATGTGTTGTTGCCAGCCCAACAACGCCTGGCTCACCTGGGTGGACAACTGGCGATTCGTCCGGCCGTCCAGGGCGGCACGCTGGTTGAGGCAACGCTGCCGCTGCCGCAGCCAATCCATTTGACCACTCGCGAGCACGAGGTCTTGCAGCTGCTGGCGCAGGGCCAGAGCAATAAGCAGATCGCCGCCGAACTGCAACTCAGCCCCCGCACGATCAATTTCCATCTCGACAATATCTATGCCAAACTTGGTGTGAATTCACGGATTGAGGCTGCGATTTATGCTTTGCGTTACCTTTGAGTTGCGCATCCTGGTTAAATAACGGGGACGGCCCAGGTAGAAGTGCGGTTCCCGTCATAGTGGCGCTCTGCCACAATGGGGGTGTTGTTGATCATCATTGCGCATAACCAAAGGAGCACCGCCATGCAACCGACACCCCTTGATCGCCAACTTGGGCCAGCCGTTATCTATCTGGCTGCCTTGCTGCGGGGCGGGTATAGTTTCCGCCAGGCCGCCGAGGCGTTGGCCCAGGATGGTCCGCCAGAACTGGCCGACCCGTTTCGGCAGTTGGTTGAGGCCCTGCGCAGCGGTCAAACGGTGGACCAGGCCTTTGCCTCGATCTTGCAGCCCCTGCCCTCTGCGTATCTCGACGTGGTTCTGCATACGATCAACCTTCAGCGCCAGCGCGGCGGCAATCTGGCTGTACTGCTCGAACCAGTGGCCGGGGCGATTATGCAGCGGGCCGGGAGTGACGGCGCGACGGCGGCGCAGCGGGCGCGCCTCGCGCAACTGGACTCGGTCACGGTGAACTGGCCCGCCCTCGATCCGTCCGATCCTGCGCCCTGGGCACCCGGCCATCCGCTTGAGCCATGGCTGAGTGATCCCGACGTCAGCGAGGTGTTGATTGATGGCCCCTACCAGATTGAGATTGTGCGCAAGGGTCATCTAGAGCGCGTCGCGGCGTCTTTTCTGCACGACGACGATCTGCTGGCCTGGATGCACGAACTGATCGCCCCCCTCGGTCATAAACTCGATGCAGCGCATCCGATCCTCAATGCCCGCCTCGCCGATGAGACCCTCTTGCGTGCGGTTGTCCCGCCGGTCAGCCCGGCTGGGCCAGCCCTAGTGCTGCTCAAAGCCCGCCAGAATAAACTCAGTATCGAGAGCCTGCTTCGCTATGGTGCATGGACGGAAGAGATCGTTGGCTTGCTGCAAGCTTGTGTCGCCGGGCGGATCAATCTGCTGGTGGCGGGCGGCACCAGTTCGGGCAAAACGACGATCATGGATGTGCTGTGCGGCATGATCCCGCCCACCGAGCGTGTGATCAGTGTTGAGTGGGAACGCGAGTTGCGCATCGAACGCGAGCGGCTGTTGACCCTTGCCGCAGTTGCGCCCGATGCCGAAGGGCGGGCCGGCTTGAGTGTGGCCGATCTGATCGGTCAGGCCGTACTGATGCGCCCCGACCGCTTGATTGTGGGCGAACTCCGCGGATCGGAAGTGTTGGCGTTGGTACGGGCCATGAATACTGGCTATAACGGCAGTATGAGTTTGCTCCACGCCACCAGCCCGCGTGATGCGCTCCAGCGCTTAGAGCAAATGGCGATCATGACCGAGCCAGCGGTGCCCTTGCGCATGCTGCGCCAGGAAATCGCCACTGCAATCCAGTTGATCGTGCAGATCAATCAGCTTGCCGACGGCGTGCGGCGGGTCGTCGCGCTAAGCGAAGTGACGGGCATGGAAGGGGAGAACATCGCCCTGCGCGATATTGTGCGTTTCGAGGCAGATGAGCCGGGGACAACGGGACGGATCAGCGGCAGCTTTCGGATGACTGGCTATCAGCCAAGCTTTCTGGCCCAACTGATCCGCCAGGGCCTGCAACTGCCCGCAGCCATGCTGCCGCCGGAATCGCCGGAGCGGACTGCGCTTGCAGGGCAATGGGCCGAAACCGTGAGCTTGATCGCAGCTTTGCTGCGCAGTGGCTATGGTCTGCTCCAGATCCTGCATCTGCTCGCTCAAGAGTTGCCCAACCCGATGGGTCACGTTCTTGGGGCAGTCGCACGCCAGGTGGATGGCGGCCAGCCGATCACGCATGCGCTGCGTGAACTGGAACAGACGCAGCGTTCACCACTGGTGGCCGCAATCGTGACGGCGCTGATCGAGCAGCGGCAGAGCGGCGGCAATCTGGCTGAGGCGCTCGAACAGTTAGAACCGCGCTTGCGTCAGGAGGGCGGCGCTGATCCCGCTTTGCTGCCACATAGCGAGCGTATTCGTACCCAGTATGGCTTGTAGGGTGTGGTGTAACGTCCATATGTTGTCACCCGAGCGCAGCGAAGGGTCTTTCGCAGTTCACAAGAGCTACTTCGCTACGCTCCTGAGAGACAAACAGCATACGCACATCAAGCGGAGCGCAACGCCCCCCAATGTCATTCCGAACGCAGTGAGGAATCTGCACTGATCCACACGGAAGACCCCTCACTTCGTTCGGGGTGACATAGCAGGCGTCGGGGTGACATTGGGATGCGGCGCACCTACACGGTTGCTTTCCACACCACTGGCCGACGGGCCATTTAGTACTCCGCATGACCGGTGGGTGCAGAAGATGCAATCGCCCAGTATGCTTTGCCTCTCACCTAGCTGTAGCCGAACGAGTTTGTTATAATCAGGCCCATTGCCCGACACAGGTAGCCCACTCCCCTTTCCTGGTGACTGATCAAAGGAGATCACCATGCGTCACTGGCCGTCCCGACTTCTGGTTGCCTTTGCACTGATCGCGGCCCTGCTCGCGCCCGCCATTCCAGCCCGTGCCCAGGTTACGCTTACGCTTACGGTCAATACGCTGGTTGATGAGTGGAGTACCGGCCCGAATGCGGCCCAGTCGAAGTGTTCGCTGCGCGAGGCCTTGCAGGCCACGGTTACCAACAGTCCACTGGGCAATCAGGGCTGTGGCCCGGTGGGTACCGGTGGTTTCAGTTCCTACCGCTTCGACATGAAGCCCGGTACCTATCTTTTGACCTTGCCCGACCAGTTGCCGAATGTGCTCACTGGCAAGCGCATCCGCATTGATGGTAATAATGCGGTGAAAATTGACGGTAATCGTAGTGCCGCACGCTTCGAGGGCATTTTTATTGTGGGTGGCGGGGAATTGATCCTCGAACGGTTGACCCTGCAGCATGGCCGTCGCCCCTTTGGGGGTGCGCTCTGGATTAAGAGTGGGATTGCGCGCGCGACCAAGGTCGAGTTTTTGCGGAATATTGCCTTTAGTGACATCACTGTGGGCGACGGCGGCGCGGTACATCTTGATGCCGGCCAGTTGCATTGTCTTGAGTGCCGCTTTATCGAAAATAAGGCCGCAGGTAATGGCGGCGCGGTGCGCACCGGCAATACGACAGTGGTGCTCGATAAGAGCGAGTTTCTGCGTAACGAGGCTCAGTTTTATGGTGGGGCGGTGGCCGGTTTTGGCGGCAGCGATGTGACTCGCCCGCACATCATCCGTAGCCTGTTCCGCGAGAATCGGGTTTTTCGTACCAATGTGCCTGCGACCTGGCCTGCCCAGTATACCTATAACGATGATGCGAGTGGCGGCGGTACGATCTATAACGCTGGCTCGATGCTGATCGAGCAGAGCCAGATCGTGAAGAGTACGACCGAGCGTTCGCGGGGCGGCGGCGCGATCTATAACCAGGGTACGCTCCGGTTGGTTGATGTGGCGATCAGTTCTAGCCAAGCGATTGCCGGTGGCCCTGTGCCGGCCACGATTGGCGGCGCGATTTTCAATGGGGCACCCGGTACCCTCACTGCGCTACGGGTCTCGTTGCACGATAACGAAGCGACGCGCGGCGGGGCGATTATGAATGGGGCCGGCAGTACACTCTATCTGGTGAATAGTACCGTCGCCCAGAACCGCGCCGAAGAGGCGGCGGGCCTCTCGAATGGTTACGAACTGACCCAGAATGGTTCGCTTGTGACCAACAATGGCGGCGAAGCCTATGTCTATCTCTCGACCCTGGTGCGCAACGACGATAGCGCCAAAAAGGGCAATCTGGTTGACATTGGCAATCCCGGCACGATCTATCTTGGCAATAGTATCACCGATGCGGGCTGCACCGGCTTGATCTACACCTATGGCGGCAATACCTTTGTCGGCCTCAATCCGTGCAATACCTTCGCGCCCGCTGGTGGCAGCGATACGGTGAAGCCGCTCACCAGTCAGTTAAAACTGGGCGGGCTTGAAGATAATGGCGGGGCCAGTTTGCCGGTGGCGCGTTTCCTGAGCGTGAAGCCCGAAGACGCCAGTCCGGCGGTTGATCTGGGTCGCGCCGAGTATTGTACGGGTCTTGCGGCTGACCTGCTGGCGACCACTGATCAGATTGGCACCCAGCGGCCCCAGGGCGAAAAGTGCGATGCGGGCGCCCTCGAAGTTGGCGTGAATCCGCCCGAGTGGGAGGCCAACCCGACCGAGGATGCGCCGCTGGTCTTCCCGCTCATTTTTGCCGACCAGGCGACGGCCAGCGACCGGGAGATCGAGATTGGCAATAAGGGCGGCGGCAAGATCAAATGGGAAGCGAGCCTGACCCGCAATGATGGTGGCGTTTTTGCGCTTACCAGCGAAGCCAACAATGGCTCACTCGGCAAGGACGATAAAGAGACCGTGGCCCTGCGCTGCATCCCTGGCAGTGACGACACCTTCTACGGCAGTCTGACCTTTAAGATTGACCAACCCGAGGAAAAGGAGATCGTCTATACCCTGGTCTGTAGCCGCCGTTCCAATGCGGATGAGCCCGCCGCGACCCCTAAGGATGAACCGGGTCCCAAGAGTGTGGGCCAGACTCCCCCGGGCAGCACGACCCAACGCACGCTTACAGTCCTCAATCAGGGGACGAAGCCGCTGACGTTTGACGTAAGTTGGGCCAATCCAGCCCTGAATACGCTGAGTGTTTCGCCATTGGGGGCGGTCAGCGTGGCAGCGGGCGGCCTGCTCTCGATCACTATTTCGTGTACCCCTGATGGGCCTGGCCTGCTCAGCAATACGCTCAACCTAGTGACGAGCGATCCCCTCCAGCCCCAGTTGAGCTATCCCGTGGCCTGCGAGGGCGGGCCCAATCCCGACCCCGATCCGGTGCGTAATGCCAGTACCAACAATGACCTCAGTTCGATGATCATGGGGCTGGCGATCAGTCCTGACGGCACGCAGGTGCTGGCGGGGCGCTGGACCTCAACCGCAGCCAATGCGGGGATTATGCGCTACAGCCGCAGCCCCAACGGCCTACTTTCGCTTCAGAGTCCGACGCCCTTTAGTGTGCCCGACATGACTGGCATCTCGGGGCTTCGGTATGCGCGTGATGGTCGGCACGTCTACTACAGCAGCCTCAACGGTGATGGGGTCGGGGTGGCGACCACTGGCGCAGGTGGCAGTTTGACCGCGACCCAGACGATCACCAGAACAACCCCAATAGTCTTTTGTGGCTTTGAGTCGTTCAATCCGCCCATTGCGAAGTTCTGTCCCTCCAATACCATGGATGGAGCGCGCGCCCTCGACCTGACTGCTGATGACCTGAACCTGTATGTGACGGGCTACAATGACGATTCGCTGACCGTCTTTCGGCGTGATCCGACTACTGGCCAACTCGCCTATATGCAGGCGCTCACGGGAACCTTTGATGAGGTTGCCGTCCTCGATGGGGCCTTTGGGGTCTTGGTCAGTCCTGATGGCAAGAATGTCTACGTGGCTGCCCAGAACAGCAATGCGGTCACGGCCTTTCTGCGGCGCGCCGACACCGGCATGCTCAGCTATCTTGGTCATGTCGTCTTTTCGACCACGGTAGCCCCTGGTGGGCCAACCGAACTGGCGCTCAGTCCCGACGGGCGCTTTCTGTATGTGGCGGATACCCAGACCGACAGCATTCATATTTTGGCCCGCAGCAGCGGCGATGGGTTCCTAACCTTCAAAGCGTCGCTGGCGCTAGGATCGGCCAGTGCCGATCCGTACCATATTTTGATCAGCCCCGAACCCGAGGGCGCACGGCTGACCGTGGCGCTGTGGAACGGTGACGCCATCAAGGTCTACCGGCGTGATTTGGAGACGGGCTTGCTCACGCCGCTGGCCGATCAGCCCGAGGTAACGCCAAACGGGCCGGTCTTCCTGGTTGGCGCACCGGATGGCCGCGATGTGTATGCCAGCCTGTTCGATGGCATGGGCGTTCTGCAGATGCGGGTGCAGCGACCGGTTCCGGCGGCGCTCAGTCTGGCCCCGGCGTCGGTCGTGGCGGGCTCATGCGTGACCACGCTGACAGTGCGCGGCCAGGGCTTTGCCCCCGACTCGCAAATCCTCTGGCAGGGCACGCCGCTGGCAACAACCTACCTGAGCGCCAACCGACTTGAGGCAGCGGTTCCGGCGGGGTTGCTGGCGAATGTGGGCAATGCGAGTGTGGTGGTGCGCACGCCGCCCGGTGGTGGTGGCGACTCGGCCGCACTGACGGTGGTGATCCAGGCCGCTGCGGCCTTACCGATCCCTGCGATCAGTGGGATCAGTCCTGAGGAAGCCGCCTACGGGGGGGCGCCGCTAACGATCACCGTGAGCGGCTCGGGCTTTACATCCCAGAGCCAGGTCTTGCTGAATGGGCTACCGGTAGCGACGACCTACCTGAACGAGGCCACGCTGCTGGCCGAACTTGGGGCTGGTCAGGCGGGTTCACCTGGCCCGCTGGCGCTCAGTGTTGTGAACGGGGCCGCAACTACGGGCGCAAGTCTGGCGGCCACCACCACAACGGCCCCGGTGCGTTTTGCGGTGGCGGCCCCGGGCCTTCCGGCGGCCCCCGCAATCACCAGTTTCAGTCCGGCTTCGCTGGTGGCAGGCAGCGGCGAACAGTGGATCACGGTGCGTGGCTTCAATTTTGCGCGGCAGCAGGGGAGCAGCACGTTCGCGACCTGGGGCGGTGAACCACGCGAAACCATCGTGCTTGATGCCGAGACGCTCCAGGTGCGGGTGAGCGCGGCGGATGTGGCGCTGGTGGGCACGGGCGACCTGATGCTGATCACGCCGGGGGTCGGCACCTCGGCGCTTAGCGCCCTACCGACCCTGGCTCCAGACGCCAATCCCGTCGCGGTACCCGAAACACTGGCGGTAGAGCTTGGGGGGGCAACCCGTCTGATTGTCAGTGGCGAGGAGTTTGTGGCAGGGGCCGAAGTCGAGTTCAACGGAGTGAAACTCATCACCACGTTTGTGAACCGTGCAGTCTTGAGCGCCGAGATTACTAGTGGGCAACTGCGCTTAGGTGGGACGGTGCGCGTGCTCAATCCGAGCGCCGCACCTTCGCGATCCTTGACGCTGACGGCACTGCCAACCTTGTGGTTGCCAGCGATTCGGCGCTAGTGTAAGGGCAGGCCAAACATTTGGGTTTTGCATGGGTTTTGTGGTGGGGTGGTGGATTGCGATGTGTGTTGTAATGGCGCATGGTGGCGAAGATGGTACGGAGATGGGACGTCCGCCTGCCCCACCTTGACCCGCATGCCTTATACCAATGACGCTCGTAGGGACGCAGCGTGCTGCGCCCCTATGCCGCCGCAGCGATACCCTGCGCTTGGTAACGGCACGGTTATCGCTACGGCGTATGGTAAACGCAAGCGAAAGCCTCAGAGATAGGGCGTCTGCGGTGCCGGGGGGCAGCGTGAGAGAGGAAGGATCCATGAGCATGCGCCGGGTCGAGTCGTTTCTGCTGCGGATTGTAGTGCCCGAAGATACCGTGCTCTCACCGGAGCACTGGCGTGGGCGCATTCAGCATGTTGCCAGTGGGGCCGAGCTTCAGATCGACGAGTTAGCCCAGGCGGTGATCTTCATCAGTTCGCACCTGACGCCACTCGAGGATCTGGAAGCACTGCTGGAACCACAGTCGCAGCCAACTGGTCCGCGGGAGTAAACCGTGATGGGGCTACCCCGTGGCGTTACGGATGGCGTGGCCCACTGCGCAAACCGGTAAGGCGTTCGTAGAGCGCCACGGTTTCGGGCAGCGGGTCAACTCCTAATTCTTGTTGGAGAGCCGCAACACAGCGGGCATAGAGGCGCAGGGCTGTGCTGCGTTCACCAAGTAGGCCGTAGGCCCGCATCAAAAGTTGATAGGCTTCTTCCTGAGCTTGATCATATTCGAGGACACGCCAAGCCAGCCCAATTGCTTCGTGGGCATAGCCATCTTCGAGCAAGAGCAGCCCAAGCCGCAATGATGCATCCGTAAAGAGCAACGCAAGCCGTTCGCGCTCGACGACTGACCAGTCTTCGTAGAGACAATCGGGCAAGAAGGTACCACCATACAACGCGATCGCGGTTCGGAAATGGCTGATCGCATCATCGTGGTTCCCGGCATGCAACGCCGCTCGCCCGGCCTCGACTGCGTTAACAAAGCTCACCGCATCATAGGCGTGATCACTCTCGAGATTGAAACCGTAGGTGTCACCCTGCTGCACGATATAGTAGGTTGGGGCACCCTCGGGGCGGTTCGGCTCGATCGCTTTGGTCAGGCGGCTGAGGGTGACCCGCAAATTGTTGGCGGCGGCTTCGGCTTCAAGGCCCGGCCAGAGCATATCCATAATGCGGTCGCGGGGCAACATCCGGCCACGTTCCACCAAGAGCAGTTGCAGCAGTTGACGGGCTTTAACACTCCGCCAATCACGATCGCGAATTTCGACCTCGCCGCGCCAGACCCCAAAGGCCCCCAGCGTGCGTACCTGGAGTTGATAGGCCGGGCGGTAGACCAACCGTTCCAGCGCACCCTCGGCGGCATTGCGCACCTCGGGATGGCGATCCTTGAGCATCTGGCGCAGGGCGGTATAGGCGTTTGCGGCGCTCAGATCACCAAGCAGTTTGGCAATGCGGGCGCGTACGCCGGGCGCGTTATGGGTGCTTAGCATTGCCAGCAACAGGCCCGGGGCTTCATCGGGGAGTTGTTGCCGCAGGACGGCGACCAGCACGGTTGGGGCAAGGCCGAGTTCGATTGCCGCCGTGACCGCCCCGGTGACGGCATGGTGGGGCAAGCCGGGCAAAAAGCCAAACCCATGGCGCTCACATAGTTCCCAACCGGCCTTGATCGCATTGAGGCGCACCGCTTCGGCCCCACGGCGGGCGGCCAGATCGGCGCGATAGATCTGGGCTGCGGCGAGGAAGAGGCCATCGCCCCGGCGGGTCATTTCGGCGGTCAGATCATCGGCGAGGGCTGCGGCGCGATCCAGTTCGCCACTTTCGCCGAGCGCCACCAGCAGATAGTGTTGCAGCCAGAGATCGTGGGTGCCCATTGAGGGGGGCGTTAGATCACCCGAGGCATAACCACGCCCGCCACGCAGGCTTTGGTCACCGCCCACAGCCCGGGCGTGGCGCACCAGATCGAGGGCCGCAGCAGCCCCGCCACCATTGCCCGTCCGCAGGCTGATATACGATTCGATCACGCGGGTACGGGCGAGTAGCGCACTTGAACCACTTGCATTGGCGACACTGCGCGCCCGCCCAGCATAAGTGGTCGCCTCGTCGTGGCGGCCCTGTTCGACCAGCAGCAACGCCAGGAAGGCGGCACTCACCCCGATCACACTTTCCTGGGAATAGGCGCTGAGGCGGCGATGGGCATCCAGCGCCGTATTCACGGCCTCGTTGCTGCGGCCCTGTTGATAGAGGGCCAGGGCTTGCAACAAAAGCAAATTCTGATGGAGGCGGTCGTCATGATCAACCTGCCGCATGGTCAGGGCTTGTTCAATCGCCGTCATCGCGGCTTCGGGATAGCCTTGCTGGGTATGGATCGAAGCGACGATCATCGCGAGCAGCCACTGCCAGAAGGCGCTCCGGGGATGGCGGGCAGCGTGTTGGGCCACGCGCAGGGCTGCGGCATACCGGCCCCGACTGTAGAGCAAGGCGGCAGTTGAGGCGAGGGCCGCGCCCCTGGCCCATGCATCACGTACCTGGTTGGCCGCATGGACTGCCCGCACACAGACACTCGCAAAATCGGCGGGCCGATCCTCCCAGAAGATCAGGGCGGCCATATCACTAAGCGCCCGCAACTCACGCTGGTGGTTGCCCTGGCTGCGATAAAGTTCGGCGGCGGCACTGATCGCATGAAGGGCCTGGTCACGGGCACTGGCGGTCATGCTCCAGCCCCACATATGGAGCAGTTCGGGGTCGTGTTCGCGGCGTTCGACCGGCAGCCGTTCGAGCCAGGCCCGAATACTATCCCGCTGGGGGGTGTCAATCAGAGGCCAGGCCCGGCGGCGCAATGCTCCAGCCATCGCTTCGCTGTCGGCGGCGAGGGCATAGTGGTCGAGGGCGGCTTCGAGCAGGCCGCGCCGTTCGCAGGCTGCGCCATACCGTCGGTGCAGGTTGGCAACTTCGGTAGGGCCAAGCTGTTGATCCGCCCGTTCGCGCAACAAACGCCCCCAAAGCGGGTGGAAGCGGTAATAACTGGTCTGGCCGTCTTCGCTTTCGATCTGCGAGATCGGCAACCCCATCTGGAGACTCCGCTCGATCAAGGTCTGGGCCCCATTGACCCCCAGGGCTTCCCCGACTAGTTCGGCATCAAACTGTTCAGCCAGCGCCGCCCGGGCCAGAAACGCGAGCAGATCCTGGGGCAGTCCTTCGAGCACTTCCGAGGCTAGATACTCGAACAGGCTGCGCTCGGTGCTCTGGATGGTTTGCAGATAGGCCCGCCGCTGGTTTGGGTTCTGGCGGGCCAAAGCCCGCACCGCCAGTTGCACACTCAGCACCCACCCCTCGGTGCGTTCGATCAACAGATCCAGTTCGTCGTCGTTGAGTTGCACGCCGATGCGGGTCGCAAATTCGCTCGCCTCACTGCGGGTGAGGGAAAGATCGCCCCGTTCAATTTCGAGCAACAGCCCTTCGGCCCGTAGACGGTGGAGCGGGGTCACATCCACCGGACGGCGCGAGGCAATCACGATGTGCAGGGCAGGCGGGGCGGCGCGCAGCAGATAGGCCAGCAGCGCACCGGTGATCGGCCCATTGGCAATCTGATGGTAATCATCAATCACCAGGAACGTCGGGGTGGAAAGCTCGCTCTGCAAGTCACTGAGCAGGGCCCCGGTTACCAGCGGCCAATCGCGTTCGAGATCGGCGACCGAATGGAGGATGCGCCAGGACTCGTCGCCAACCTCGGGGTGGTGGCGCTGGAAGGCCCGTACCAGATAGGCCAGCAACAGGGCCGGGGCACGATCATCGCTATCAAGGCCCAGCCAGACTACATCAGCACCGGTTCGTTCAAGATCCGATGCCCACTGGGTCAACAAGGTCGTTTTGCCATAGCCCGCAGGTGCAATCACCAGCGTGGCCGGGCGCAGGCGCACTTCGGCCAACAACGCCTGAAGATCGGGCCGCAACAGGATCTCGCTACGGGGGGCCGGAGCCGCCAGTTTTAAGGGCAAGAGGGCGAGACCGGATGCTGTGGCGATCTGGGATGGTGCTACCTGGGTCATAGACGTTCTCTCCACGCATCGGTCAGGGATGCTCTCCAAAGAAGGCAACTGGGCCACGACGCCTCACGGGGTATAGGTATCGGGATAGCGTTCGAAGGTTCGATCGCTGTAGAGCACAAAAATGCTTGGTACACCGGCATGACGGTCGTCAGGACTCCAGAGCATGAGTCCGCGCTCAAAGGGTTGGAGCACACCGGGGCGTTCATCGCGTAGCTCGATCATGGGTGTAAGTGGTGCGCCGAGGCTATCGCGTACCCCTGGTGCATGAAAGTATACCCGACCAAAGCCCCCAATGGGCTGATTTGGTTCCGATCCTGGGGTTGGTTCGGGTGGTAATTCGGCTACCTGGGCAGTGGTGAAGCGTTGCCAACTGCCCCGTTCACGCCCAAAGAGTACAAAAATATCATCACGATAGATGGTCGGGTTGTTAACGTGCCAGTAGTACATGCTGCCATTGGCAAAGAACTGTTGGGCCGCGCGCCCGCCAAACTCGGCACTGATCGGACAACCAAGCCGATTGCGTACCTCGACCTGTTCAGCAAAAAGCTTGCCAAAGCCACCACGTAGCAGATCCGGCGCACAGGCGGCACTCGGATCGGGCGTCGGGGTGCTGGTTAGCGTGAGGGTCGGGGTAAGCGTTTCGGTGGCCGTGGGCGTGACGGTTTCGGTCACCGTCGCACTAAGCGTAACGGTTTCGGTCGCTGTTGCCGTGGGCGTAGCAGTTTCGGTCGCCGGCACCGTGGGCGAACTGGTTGGGGTCGCGCTAGGTGGGATCGGCAGGATCGGCCCAGGTGTGGCAGTGGGCGGCACGCTGGTGGGGCTCGCTGGCTCCAGGGTCGGACTCGGCGGTTCCAGGGTAGCCGTAGCAGTTGTGCTTGGCTCGCTGGTAACGATCACGGCGGGCGCGTCGGTGGGGGGCGGCGCGGGCGGCGTGACCAGGGTTGGCACTGGGGTGGGAGGCAGGCTGCTGCTGCCACCCGCGCTGCTGATCGCATAGGCGAGGGCCAACGAAAGGCCCCCGGTCGTCAGTGCAAGTACGACAACCAGAACCCATGGAGCCGCACGGCGTTGGGGTGTGAGTACGGCAGGGGGCGGAGGGACAGGTGTGTCTGAGTTGGCAACGGTGGTGGCTTCGGTGCTGGTTTGGCTGGCCGGGCGCACCAGTGGCGGGGTCGGGGCGGCCTGATCATAGGCGGGCCGTGGCACGGCGGGAAGGATCTCAGGAGCCACGGCTGTCACGGCCTCGGTGTGGTTCTGTTGGCGTAACGCGGCCAGAAACGACCCGGCGTTGGGGTAGCGGGCGGCGGGATCGGCGGCGGTCGCCTGCAAAATAATCGCATCAAGCGCCGGATGGAGGGCCGGGTTGAGGGAACTGGGACGGGGGAGGCCCTGGTACAGGTGGCCGAGCAGCACCTCCTGGGTTGAACCCTCGAAGGCCCGGCGGCCGGTCAGCGCCCGAAAAGCAACCACACCGAGCGCATACACATCAGTGCGGGCATCTACGGGACGACCTGCGATCTGTTCGGGGGCCATATAATCAGGAGTACCGAGCATTGCCCCGGTGGTGGTCAGGCCAGGGGTGTCGAGCCGCTTCGCAATCCCAAAATCGGTCAGCATTGCCCGCACCTGACCCTCTTCCTGGCTCAGAAAGATATTGCCGGGCTTAATATCACGGTGGACAATCCCATGCTCGTGGGCATAATCGAGCGCCGCCACCACTGGGCCGAGCACGGCATCAAGTTCGGCCAGTGTGATCGTACCCGCTGCTTGCAGCCGGTCGTAGAAAGTCTGCCCAGTGAGCAACTTCATGGCAATAAAGGCCATGCCATCGTGTTCACCGACATCGTAAATGGGCACGATGGCCGGGTGTTCGAGTGCCGCAGCCGTGATCGCTTCACGTAGAAAGCGTTGAGTCAAGGCCGCATCATCGCTATACTGAGGATAGAGGATCTTGAGTGCTACGTCGCGCTGCAGCACGGTATCGGTAGCACGATAAACCGCCGCCATGCCACCCCGCCCAAGGAGTGCTTTGATGACGTAGCGCCCAAGCTGTTGATTCAACAGTGATCGGAGCATGGTGATGGATTCACCAAAGCAGAAACAAGCTTATGGTATTGTAGCACACAGCTTGGCTTCGCTGAAGATACGGTACAGTTCGTCAACATGAACGCACCATCTAAGTCACTTCGAGCGCGTTTGACTATTCCATGGACGCCCCTGGGCGATCTGGCAGGGTCGCAACTGCGTGCCGCCCCCCTGATCCTGACGGCCCTGATGCTTGATCGCCCGACCCGTGATCGGCTCGTGATCTTCGATCCGACCTCGGTGCATCTGATCCGCCCGCTGGTAGCGGTGGAAGATCTGGCCCCCTGGCATGTCGGGATGGCGGGGCGCTGGGTGATCGCGATTCCACACCACGAGGATGCAACCGTCCAGCGGTTTACGGCCTTGATGCGCCACCTGGATGGCCTTGCGGCTCCACCGACCTTGCGCAAAGGCGCAACGGCGCAACGTGATGCTGATGCGGTAGAGCATGCCAAGGCTACGAGCGGGGATGATCCTGCCCAGGCACCTTGGTGGCTGCTTGATCCGGCGACCGCGACTTCACCAGCCGCGCCACGGATCATTGTGGGTGGTGACCCGCCAGTGGTGGCCTGGGATGACGGTCCCGGCCTGATCAGTGGGCCAGCCCAGGTCGTGGCATCCGCCGACCCATCTTGGCTCGCGCTGCTTGGCTCGCCGCTGGGTCATACGTTGCTGGCCGAGTGTGGGGGCGACCTGGCGAACTTCCCGGTACCCGTGGCCCCTGCGCCGGTCGTGGCTAACCTGGGGGCGCTGGCCCTGAGTGCGGCCAACCTGGCGCGTCAACTTGATGAACTTGAGCGTGCGGTGCTCAAACGGTTGTTGGCCGACTTCGGGCCACCCGGGGTTGGGGCGGGGCCGTTGCTGCGCCGCTGGTGGAGCCTGGACTTCGAGGGGTTGCGGGCGGCGGTATTGAGCGAGTTGCGCAACGATATTCCCGAACGCTTTCGGGCGACCTGGGCGCAAATCCACGCCGATGAACAAGCGACGCATCAACAGGCCCGGCTGCGGCTCGCGAAACTTGAAGAGGTGATTGCGGGCCAGGTGCAGGGGCTGTACGATGTCTCGTGAGCGCCTTCGTAGGGACGCAGCGTGCTGCGCCCCTACGTGTCCCCACCATCGATCCATGGCGCGATGCGCGGCGGGATTGCGGGGCGGGAATGGGATCGTGGGGCGACCACAACCGTCAACGCCAATCCAGTCCCCCAAACTGAATCCCAACCCCCCGCCGGTCGGCCTGACGCGGGTCTTCGGCGGCGGGCACCCAGACCCGGCTGTCCAGGCGCAGCAGCAGGCTCCCGCTTGAGGCGGGTGGCAACTGGCCCGGATCGAGCGTGATCATCACGGCGTTGGCGGCTTCGTCTAACTGATAACAGCCAAGGGTTAGAGGCTCGCCGGAGGCCGCCGGCCAGAGGGCGGTTTCGGGTTGGGCACTCAGGCAGACTTCGGCCGGGCCGAGGTGGGCTGGGCGCAGGCCCCCGGCCAGATCCAGGGTCAGGGTGCGGACGGGCGTTTCGGCGGGCCAGGGCAGGCGCAAGACCGCCTCGCCATTGGTCCAGGCAAACCACGAACCGTCGCGGCGCGGTTCGGGGCGGTACAACCCATTGACCTGCGCGGCAAAATTGGCGGTCGCCAGCGGCGGGATGGCACTGGCGATCTGGGCCGGGTTGGGGTCGGGCACCAGCCGGTAGATGGCAAAGGGCAGGCTCAATATTGAGACATTGCGTGGCTTCTGGTCGGTCAGTTGCTCGAACTCGGGAACCGTAAGCGTAAAATCGCCAGCGGGTTCGAGCGTGAAACCCGGCAGCACAAAATTGGCTCCCGAAGCACTCAGCAGCAGATAGATCGTGCGGCCCTGAGCTTGCCAGCGTCGGGCGGCCGCCGCGAGATCCGCAGCATACTCGCTGGGGCGGGTACTCTTGACGGTAAAGGCATCAAGGCCATGGATGAAACGCAGCGGGGTTGCGACCAGATCGGGCACATCCCGCGCTTCGGCGTAGATTGGTGCCCCGCCGCGCATCAGCAATACATCGCGGGTAGGCTCGAAGCGGGCCGCCAGGGTGGCGAGTTGATCAATGGCCCCGACATACTCGCTATGGGTGATGATCGGGCGGTTCGTCCAGCCCAGAAATAGTAGCAACAGGGCGGCCATGGCCCCGGCGGCGCTGCGGGCGAACAGCGGCCAGGGGTGGGGCAAGGCCCAGCGCTGACCGGGAATCAGACCGGCCAGGCTTGCCAGGGCATAGGCGATCATCAGACTGAAGGCCGGATAAGTGATGGGCACAAAGCGGCGCAAAATATAGATATAGTGCTGATCAGAGGTACCATAGGTCTGGCGCACATAAAAGACCGTCCCAACAAAGGCGACTGCGAGCATCAACCAGGATGCCGCGTTCAGATCACGGCGCACCCAGAGCGCAAAACCGAGAATGCCGAGCACAATCCCCAAGGGCGAGAGGTACCAACCAACGCGAACCAGGTTGGCGAGCGGGATCTTATACTTGGCATTGATCGGAGCCGGCTCGGAGTCGAACGTCGCCGGATCGACCGTACGGCGTTCCCACCAACTCATGCTGGCGTACTCGTTGTACCAGAGCGTGACGGGGAGGCGGATGGGGGCACCGACATAACCCTGGAGCCGCAGCCAGTTAAGGGTTTGATTACTGAATGGCCCGGCCCAGGGGCCACGTTCGGCCGTGAGGCGATCGCGCAGGGGGGCGGTTGCGGCCAGATCAGCCGTAGCGCGCCAGAACGGGCTACCCTGCAAGACCACCCCGGCCTGGTTGCGGGCCTCGTCGGGGGTCATGCGGCCCTCGCGTACATCGCCCGCCACAAGTTCGGGGTCACGGGTCAGCGGATCGTTCCAACCGCCCCGGCTATTAAAGAGCAGATCGGCATCAAGGATCTCGGGGCGGATGAGGTAGGCATATCCACCGAGCAGCACGATCCCGGCGGCGAGCAGATTGAGCAGGGTGGTGCGGCGGGCGTGTACCTGAGTTTCGAACCATTGCCAGGGCGCGGGCCAGCGCCAGAGGGCCAGCAGGCCAGCAAGGGCGAGCGCGACCAGACCCAGTTCGGCGGCCAGACGGGCCCAGGCCCCGAGTTCGATCCCACCCGGCAGATCAACGGGACGCACCAGGGCACTGCGGGGATGTTCGAGGAACGTGGCCCGCACGCCGGGCGACAGAAACGGCAAACTGAGCAACGCAATCAGGGCATAGTCGCGGTAGAGGCGGTCGTGGCCGGTATCGAAAAAATAGGCCCGGGCAACCAGAGCGATATGCAGACCGGCGTGCAGCAGCATCGCGGCCATGCCCAGCGTCAAGGCGGTATGGCGGGTATCCCAACGCCGGGTGACGACGGTATAGACCAGGAAGAGCAGCACCGGGCCGAGCAAAAAGAAATCGATCCGGGCCATCGCAACTTGGCCGATTGCCACCCCGGCGAGTGTGGCGGCCAGCAAAAGGGCCGAGCGCTCGGGTGGATCGCTCGCGGTGCGGGCCATAAAGGCGCGGGCAAAAAAGTAGAGCCCGGCCCAAATTAGGAATTGGGCCACGGTTTCGGCGGTTGAATAGCGACCGAACCAGATCTGGGTGCCATTGAGCGCCAACAAGGCCATGGCGAGCACGCCAACCCACGGGCCAGCCAGGCGTCGCCCGAGCATGCCCACACTGGCGACGGCGAGCACCCCTAGCAGGCCGGGGGCAAACAGACCCGTGAACGGGCCACCGATGGCGGCGAGCAGGCCGATCCAGGCGGGCAAGAGGTGCAAGCCCTGGGGGATGACCCGCCCGTCAATCAATTCACCATCGTTGACCAGGAAGCCAGCGGCGCGTAAGCGGGTGGCGATATAGCGGTCGCGGGGCTGGCTAATTGTATAGTTAGTGATCGTCTGACTGGCTGGCCCGGCAATGGCCGGGTCGGAACTGGCCGCATCCTGGCCCCAAGTGGCCAGAAACGGATCGGCCTGCACGAGATCGCCGGTACGGGCGATTGCCAGCCCGGAAGCGGCATAGACGCCGGCATCACGTACCCCGAGGATCGTCTCGAAGGGGCGAATGACCAGCACCAGGGCCACCAGCAGGGTCGCCGCATAGGCGATGGATTGCCAGCGGGGCAGTGTTGCGGCCGGCGGCAGGGGGCGGGTGCGCCAGGCGAGGGCCAGACTGACCAGCAGCGTCAGGGCGAGGTGGAGCCAGAGCGCAAAGATCCCCAGTGCGGACAGGCCCAGGGCGAGCCAGCCATGCCAGAGGGCGCTCGCGGCAACCCGTTCGAAGTGGCGCTCAAGGGGGTCAGCGGGTGCGCCAAAACGGCGGCTCAGAGCCCAGCCAGGCAGATAGAGCAACAGCGGCAGCAACAGGGCGGCCAGCAGCGGAGTCGGTGCAATCATCGGAAGGCGATTATAGCACAGGCGGGAGGTGATTTTGGATTTTGGATTGCCGGGCAGGGTGGATTGCGGCAGCGCTAACGTAGGGGCAGCACCACAACAAAGCTACTGCCCAACCCCTTGCCGAGACTATGGGTTTGCACGCTACCGCCGTGGGCCACGCAGGTGGCCTTCGCGTGCCATAGCCGAGGCGTTGACGCCCACGGCAGAAAGATGCAATCGCCCTAGGGCGGTCGGGCGCTCGCCTGGAGGGGGCTTCGTTAGAGTGGGTGAAGTTCAGCGATGGCGGCTAACGAAGGTGCATTGGGCAACCGAAACGTGGCACACCAGGTACGCCAGACTAGGCCCGATCCGGCATCGCGGTGGAGTGTGCCGTTGCGCTCATTGCCATCGGCACAGGTCTGGGCGAGGGCGCTCCAGAGTGGGGTCAGAGTTGGGGCGACGCTATAGGGGTTGCGGCCGAGCATCTGCTCGCGGGGGATGGCACACAGGTGGGCTAGGGCCTGATTCCAGACTAGGATTTCGAGGTTGGGACTGACCGCTACCAGGGCGGTGCGGAGTTGATCCAACAGGGCCAGATGGGCCTGGATTTGGCCCTGCAAGCGCTGGTTGATCACCAAGCTCGCCAGATGGGTCGCCATTGTATTGACCAGACTGAGTTCGCCAGGGAAGAATTGGCGGGGCTGGCGGGCGATCACATGGACGCAACCTAGGATCTGTTCCTGGTAATGCAAGGGCGCACAGAGGCCCTGTCCAATCCCGAGTTGGGCGGGTAATTGGTGCGCTGCGTGCCGATCATACAGTTGCGGCTGCTGGGTTGTGAGCACCGTGGCGCTAATCCCACTGGTGTCCAGCCGGCTCATCGCGGGCAAGCACCAGTGTGGCACGCCAAAACTGGCCTGGAGTTGGAGCGGGCCAGTTGGGTCACCCAAATAGAGCATGCCCATCTCGACCTGGAGCAAAAGCACCAGGTTGCGGAGCGCCGCTTTGAGCGCATGATCGCTTGACGTAACGCAATCGGGGCGTTCGTTGGTCAGGGCACCGTGGGGCGGGACGGCCTGCGGTGCCAGCGGTGGTGGTACGGCTGCGTGGCGGCCCTGCGTCGTCTGCAGCAGTTCACGCAAGGCTGCCAGACTGTAGCGGCGGTGGCCGCCCGGCGTGCGTTCCGGCTGGATCAGTCCACGTTCCTCGGCCTCAATCAGGGTCATGCGACTAACCCCGAGGTAGTGACAGGCATCCTTCATGGAGAACAGGCGCTTCGTTGCGTCCATTGCTGTCTCCTTGGTATGGCGGCAGGGCCAAACCTCGTGAGGGGGAAATATGAAGCTTTCGATCTTAATTATATACCTGTTAAGCATGGTTTCGCCAGGTGATCTGTCTAAATTTGTACAAAAACGAATTGCCGCTTGCCTAAGTGCGCCATATGATGGGCATACCCCTCGTTTGCCAATCCGTAGCGATGTGCCGGATCGACGGTACATCAAGGAGGAAGCCCATGGCCCTAAAGCGTAGGCCGGATCGGAACGTCGCCCAGGGAACCGTAGCGGAACAGCCACAAGTGGCCCTGCGGTCGCCTGCTCCAGCCGTGGCGGTCGCGGCATCGGCCAGCCCGCAGCAGCCAAAGGTTGAACAACCGGCACTGCTGGAGGAAGTCCTGATCGAAGAGGTCTCGATTGACGGGATGTGCGGGGTCTACTAGGCGGTTCGATGGGCATGGGAGAACCATGTTCTCCCATGCCCCTTAGCTGATAGGTGGGCCTGGGCGCACGGCGGTAAACCGGTTGCGTTGCACGTGGGCGTGGGAAGGTTCCAGACGGGCCAGGGTGGGATCGCGGCAGCGGGCGTGGGCGTGGGAAGGTTCCAGACGGGCCAGGGTGGGATCGCGGCAGCGGGCGTGGGCGTGGGAAGGTTCCAGACGGGCCAGGGTGGGATCGCGGCAGCGGGCGTGGGTATGGAACGGGCCAGGGTGGGATCGCGGCAGCGGGCGTGGGCATGGAACGGGCCAGGGTGGGATCGCGGCAGCGGGCATAGGAGAACATGGTTCTCCCATGATTCCCGCCGCTGGGAACAAGCGCTAGCGCCGTTCCCAGCGGCAACCCAAAACACTATGGGCATCCTCGACGGACAAGTTGCACTGGTAACAGGGGCGGCGCGTGGTCAAGGCCAGGCGGATTGTCTGGCCCTGGCGCAGGCGGGGGCCGCAATTGTGGCGCTTGATCTGGGCCGCAACTTGCCCTATCCGGGCTACAGTCTCGGCACGCAGGCCCAATTACAGGCCGTGGTGGATCAGGTGACGGCGCTTGACCGTCCGGCGCTGGCCCTGATCGCCGATGTGCGTCACGAGGACGAGGTACACAACGCGGTCAAAACCGCCCTGGCCCAGTTTGGGCGACTGGACATCCTGATCAATAACGCAGCGGTCGCGGGCATGCAGCCCTTCTGGACGCTGAATGAGGCCCAGTGGGATACGGTGTTGGATACCAATCTGAAGGGGCCGTGGCTGATGGCCAAACATGTAGCACCCCAGATGATCCGCCAGGGTGCAGGCAAGATTATCAATATTGCCTCGGTCGCCGGGGTGCGCGGGCAGGGCAATCTGGCGCACTATTGCGCGTCAAAACATGGCTTGGTGGGCCTCACCCGAGCGATGGCGATCGAACTGGCCCCGTACGGCATTCACGTCAACGCGATCCTCCCTGGCTCGGTCGCCTCGCCCATGCTTGATGGCCTGGCCGAGGAGTTGGGTGCGACTCCGGCTGATGTGCAACGCCTGTTTGCTCAGCACCACCTCTTCCCAACCGTGATCGAGCCTCACGCCGTCGCCGAGGCGATCCTCTGGTTGGTGAGTGACGGGGCGCGCTTTACGACTGGGGCGGCGATTCCGGTTGATGCGGGCTGGGGGGCACAATAAATGAGCGTCCCGATTCAGCAGGTCTATGCGGCAGTACGGCCTTTGATTGTGGGCCGCGAGCGTGAGTTGACCGGAATTCTGGCAACGATTGGGGCCGGGCGTGATGTGCTGCTCGAAGGGCCACCCGGGATCGGCAAGTCCACTATTCTGCGGGCGATCACACGCCATTATGGCATTCCGCTGGTGCTGGTCGAGGGCAATGCCGACCTGACCCCGGCGAAATTGTTGGGCTACCACAACCCGGCTCAGGTTGTACGCCATGGCTACCGGGCCGAGGATTTTGTGCCCGGGCCGCTGCCCGAAGCGATGCAGCGCGGCGGCTTCCTCTATATCGAGGAGTTCAACCGGGTGCCCGAGGATACCCTGAATACCCTGTTGACGGCGATGGCCGAGCGCGAGATTACCATTCCGCGGGTGGGGACGTTGCGGGCCTTGCCCAGTTTTCATCTGGTGGCCTCGATGAACCCCTTCGACAATGTGGGCACGGCGCGGATCAGTGTCTCGATTTTTGATCGGCTCTGTCGCTTAGCTATGGACTATCAGAGCGAGGCCGAAGAGTGGGCGATTGTGGCCTTGCGGACAGCGAGTGAGCAGCCGCGCCTGATCGAACTGGCGGTAGCGATCACCAGGGCTACTCGCAACCACCCCGAAGCCCGTCTTGGCTCATCGGTGCGGGGGGCGATCGATCTGGTGCTGGTGACCCAGCAACTCGCCGCCATCCGTGAGGTTGATCTGACCGCGCCGGGTGGGATCGAGGCCGTCTTGAGCGAGGCGGTCAATCTGGCTTTATCGAGCAAGATCAGTTTGCACGAGACCAACGAGCGTCCGCCTGAAGCGGTGCTCGCCGAAATAGTCGGCCAGTTTGCTCCGGGGGCACTGGTGGTCGCAGCGTAACCGGCACGTATGGGCGTGTCTGGGGCAAGACGTACAAGGAGGTATGTCAATGGGCAAGCTTGATGGCAAAGTGGCGCTGATCACCGGTGGGGCACGGGGGCAGGGGCGCTCGCACGCCTTGACGATGGCCCGTGAAGGGGCCAGCATTGTGATCTGTGATGTGTGCGAACAGTTGCCGACGGTTTCGATGCCGATGTCCAACGAGGCCGAGATGGCCGAAACGGTACGCATGGTCGAAGATCTGGATCGGCGCTGTGTGGCGATCAAGGCCGATGTGCGCGATACCGCTGCGATGCAGACTTTCGCCGATCAGGCCATGAGCGAGTTTGGGCGGATTGATATTCTGTGCGCGAATGCCGGGATTGCCACCTTCGCCCCGGCTCACGAGATGTCGGACGAGGTTTGGGACGAGATGATCGCGGTCAACCTGACCGGGGTCTGGAAGAGTTGTCGGGCCGTCATTCCGCATATGATCGCGGGTGGCCGTGGCGGCTCGATCATCATTACCTCGTCTACGGCGGGCCTGAAAGGCTTTGCCAACCTGGCCCACTATGCCAGTGCCAAACACGGCGTGGTTGGTCTGATGCGGGTGCTGGCGATCGAACTGGCCCAACACAGTATCCGGGTCAACTCGATCCACCCAACTACCGTCAATACGCCCATGGTGATCAACCAGGATACGATTTCGCTCTTTGCGGGTGGCAATACCGAAGCGACGCTTGAGGATGTCAAACCCACGTTTGTCGCTATGAACTTGATGCCGCAGCCCTGGGTCGAAGCCGAAGACATCTCGAATGCGGTGCTCTTTTTGGCCTCGGATGACTCGCGATTTATGACCGGGGTTACCTTGCCGGTTGATCTCGGCTTCATGATCAAGTAATACCAATTACGCTTGATGATGCCGCATTCTTGTCATTCCGAGCGCAGCGAGGAATCTGAGCGGGCAGGATAAGGCCCTTCGCTGCGTCCCTAAGAAACAAACCCCATGATCACGTCGAACAGAGCGATGCGCTCCCCATGATCACGTCGAACAGAGCGATGCGCTCCCCATTGTCATGCCGAACGGAGCGGAGCGCAGTGAGGCATCTTCGCTGATCGGCAGTGAAGACCCCTCGCTTCCGCTCCTAAGAAACAAACCGTGTTGTCGACGTACAACGCTCCCCATGTCATTCCGAACGGAGCCGCAGGCGCAGTGAGGAATCTGCACCGATCCGCGCTGAAGATCCCTCGCTTCCGCTCGGGGTGACAATGTGGCAGCGCAACCGCACTGGTTTCTCGCCCCACCACTGGCCCACGGGCCATAGGATACTCAGGGTGACAGACATGCCGTATCGTTAAAGGTAATTGGTATAAGAGGGGACGGGCATGGTTACGCCGTTTGGCGCTCTGCACAACCAACTTGAGGCCATGGTGGTGGGCCGCCAGGCCGAGATCGCGCAGATCGCGGCGGCATTACGGGCCGGGTGTGACCTGTTGCTCGAAGGGCCACCCGGCACCAGCAAGAGCACCCTGTTGCGGGCGGTGGCCCAGACGGCAGGGGTGCCGTTTCGGCTGGTCGAGGGGAGTGCCGATCTGACCCCAGCGCGCCTGGTCGGCTCGCATAATCCAGCGGCGGTGCTCGCCCATGGGTACCGTCGCGAGGATTTTGTGCTCGGGCCGCTGCCCCAGACCATGCGTGACGGCGGCCTGCTCTATATCGAAGAGTTCAACCGGGTCCCTGATGATACGCTGAATCTGTTGCTTGGCCCCCTGGCCGAACGCAGTTTGCACATCCCGCGTTACGGCGTGGTGCGGGCCGCCCCCGGCTTTCGGCTGATTGCAGCCATGAATCCCTTTGACAATGTGGGCACGCTGCGGGTCAGCCAATCGGTCTTTGATCGACTCTGTCGCCTGCCAATTGGCTACCAAAGCGCAGCCGAAGAGCTTGCCGTGGTGACGTTGCGCACCGGTAGCACCGATCACTGGCTGATCGAAGGTGCGATCAACCTGACCCGGGCGACCCGCGACCATCCCGACTTGCAGATGGGCTCGTCGGTGCGGGGGGCGATTGATCTGGTATGTGTCGCCGAGGCGCTGGCCGCGTTGCGCGGGATCACGTTGGCGGCCCGCGACAATTCGGCCAAAGAGGTGATCCTCGATGCGGCCTTGCTGGCCCTTTCGGCGCGGATCAGCCTGAGCGAAACGGCGACGATGACGCGGGAAGCGATCATTCGTGAATTGTGGGCCAATGTGTTCTATTTCATTCCTCAGGCGGCCCAGGGTGACCAGTTGCTCGATCTTGAGGTGACGCTGGCCCTGCCGCGCCAGCATAACCGTCCCCGTGGTCCGGTGACGCGCCCCCGCCCGCAGCCGACTGCCGTGACTGAACTTCCTCGCCGGGGTACGCCGACCGACACCGCCCGGGTTTTTCGGCCTGACGAGTTGGCTTTGCTGATGGCCGACCGCAGCAGCGCGCCCGCCGCCCGCCGTGATCTGGGGCGCACGCCAGGCATGAGCCAGGTGCTCAAGTCTGGCCAGTTTGATCCAGCGGCCTTCGGGCAGTTGTATGTCAAAGATGAAGATGCCGCAATGGCGTTGCTTGGTGAACTGTGGCAGGAAGCCCCTGACGAACAATTGCGGGCCTTAACCCGGCGGCTCGCCCTGAAGATTGTGGTGCGTCTGGCCCGACGGCATCCGACGCCCAGCCCAGGCAAGGGCCGCCTGCGTCCGGTGCGGTATCACTTCAATAGCGACGACCTGGATCTGGATCGCACCCTAGAGGAGATCGCGGCCAAGAGTTACCCCGAGTACAGTGATTTCTGGGTGCGCGAACGGGTTCGTACCCGCCGAACCTACGTCCTGCTGCTGGATGTGAGTGGCTCGATGCGGGGCGCACAGTTGATGAAGGCCGCGCTGGCCGCTGGTTCAATGGCGCGCAACCTTGATCACGACGATCTAGCGGTTGTGCTGTTCTGGCGTGATGCAGCGGTGCTGAAACGGGCCAACCAACCCAAGTCGGCGACCCGCCTGATTGACGAGATCCTGGGGCTACGGGCGCGTGGTCTGACCAATCTGCACCATGGGCTTGCCGCAGGCTTGCGTGAACTGGAACGGGCCGGTACCCAGGAAAAGATCGGGATTGTGTTTACCGACGGCCTGAGCAACCTGGGCGACGATCCCTTGCCCCTGGCGGCGCGTTACCCTCAACTCCACGTGATTGGGATTTCGCTTGAAGCCAGTGCGGTGCAGGCATGCCAGGCTCTGGCCGCACGGGGACGCGGGCGCTGTGTGTTTATTCGAACGCTCGAAGATATTCCGCTTGCGCTGAGTCATTGCATGGTGTGATGTGGTTGTATTTGTGGCCGCTGGCAACGAGCGAAGGCTCGTTGCCAGCGGCGAAAATTCTGGGAGAACCATGTTCTCTCAGGCCCGCGTGGCGACAAGGAGCGGGCAGCAGGGTGTTCTCCCAGGCCCGCCGTAGCGACAAGGATGCGGCCAGCAAGAAGTTTTTCTAGGCCCGCGTGGTGACAGGAATAAGGAGTTTCATGGATCTGAATTGCACTTATCGGTTGGCCGCGCAGGCGGCGCTTCGTCCTGAACGTTTTGGTGGCCTGATCTACCGCTACGACAACCGGCGGCTCTATTTTCTGCATTCGCACGATCTAGCCGGGTTTGTCGGCGGGCTGGATGGCGGCGCAGCACTTGGGACGGCGCTCGATACATTTCTGAGCACGCGCCAACTTGCGCCCCAGGTGCGGCCTGGGTTTGTGCGTACCCTGGCTGCGCTTGAGCGGATCGGGGTGATCGAGCCGGTGGCGCAGCCCCAGGTGGCCGCTGGCCCCAAAGGCTACTTGGTGCCGCCGACGCCGGGAGCCAAACCGAGCGCAGCCCAGGGCCAGAGCTACGAACTGTTTCGGCAAGGGCTTGAAGCCCCAATTTGTCTGACCTGGGAACTGACCTATGGCTGCAATCTGCGCTGTGTCCACTGCCTTTCGTCTTCGGGCGAGGTACGCCACGACGAGTTGACAACCGCCGAGGCGCGGGCCTTGATTGATGAGTGGGCGGCGATGCAGGTCTTTTACCTGAATGTGGGTGGCGGCGAACCGATGAGTCGCCCCGACTTTTTTGAGTTGATGGACTATTGTTTGGCGCGGGGCATCGGGATCAAGTTTTCGACCAATGGTACCCTGATTGACGAAGCCGCCGCCGACTGGATCGCCGCCAGCGACTATCTGGATGTGCAGATCAGTCTTGATGGGGCCGACGCCGAGACGAATGATCCGGTACGTGGGACCGGTTCGTTCAAGCGGGCGCGGCGTGCGATGGAGTTACTGGCGGCGCGGGGTTTCTGTTTCAAGATCAATACGGTGTTGACCCGCACGAATGCCGGGCAACTCGATCAACTCTACGACCTGGCCTGTGGGTATGGTGCCCAATTACGGGTGACCCGGCTCCGGCCTTCGGGGCGCGGGCAAGACGTCTGGACGAACCTGCGGCCGACGCAGGCCCAGAATCGCCGGATCTACGACTGGCTTCAGGCCCACCCCGCCGTGATGACGGGCGACAGTTTTTTCCATCTTTCGGCCTTTGGCACCCCCCTCGATGGCCTGAACATGTGTGGGGCCGGGCGGATCGTCTGTTGTGTTGACCCGGTGGGCGAGGTCTACGCCTGCCCGTTTGTGCTGAGCCCCGAGTTTTCGGGTGGCAATGTGCGCCAGCCGGGGGGCTTTGGGGCGATCTGGCGTGAGTCGGCCCGCTTTCAACATTTGCGGGTCTGGCAGGTCGGGGGCAGTTGTGCCAGTTGCAACGCCTACGCCAGTTGCCACGGCGGCTGTATGGCGGCCAAACATTTTACGGGCCTTGACCTTGACGATCCCGACCCTGATTGTGTCTTTGGCCACGCCGAACCATTGCTCGCTAAACAAGCCAAAGGGAACGTGATTCCATTGTTGCAGGTCTAGAATTTAGGTATAATATCTATACGCCCCAGATCTTAAACCCCATAAGCGCGATGTCTGCGCAGCGGTGCCCCCTCAGGCTTATTCCGGCAACAGCGCCCGTATAGGGCGAGGTCAGCCATTGCTATACCCTAGGCCACGCATCGGAACGCAGTCGTTCTGGTGTCCACGGACGAAACCGGCGGCGGTAGGAAAACACGGGACAGGCAGATCAACGAGGAGCAGTCAATGAAGACCAAGGCGGCGGTACTCTGGGAGTTGGGCCGGAAGTGGGAAGTGACCGAACTGGAACTGGACGAACCACGTGATGGCGAGGTGTTGATCCGTTTTGTGGCCGCTGGCTTGTGCCACTCCGACGAGCATTTGCGCCACGGCGACATTGTGCCGCGTTTCCCGATTGTTGGTGGTCACGAAGGGGCCGGGGTGATCGAGGCGATTGGCCCAGGTGTGACCCGGGTCAAGCCCGGTGATCATGTCGTCTGCTCCTTTATTCCCTCGTGCGGCCACTGCCGCTGGTGCTCAACCGGCCAGCAGAACCTCTGTGACTGGGGTGCAACGATCTTGCAGGGCTGTATGCCCGATGGTACCTACCGCTTCCACGGCCAGGGTCAGGATCTAGGGGCCATGTGTATGCTTGGCACCTTCGCGCAGTACTCAGTGATCTCGCAGAACTCGTGCGTGGTGGTTGATAAGGACATTCCGCTCGAGACAGCGGTGTTGGTAGGCTGTGGCGTGCCCACCGGCTGGGGCTCGGCGGTCTATGCAGCCGGTGTGACCCCGGGCGATACGGTGGTCATTTACGGGATCGGCGGGATCGGCATTAACTCGGTGCAGGGCGCGGCGCACGCCGGTGCCCGTCACGTGATCGCGGTGGATCCCCTGGCCAACAAGCGCGAAAAGGCCGAAGAGTTTGGCGCGACCCATAGTGTCGCCACCGCCGAAGAGGCTGCCCAATTGGCCCATAAACTGACCCGTGGCGTCGGGGCCGATAAGTCCATCGTTACGGTGGACGTGGTCAGCGAAGAGGTTGTGCAAGCGGCGTTTGATGTGACCCGCAAGGGCGGCAAGACGATCATCACCGGCCTGGCCGATCCCAGCAAACAGACCGTGCGCCTCTCGGGTGCAATCATGACCCTGTTCCAAAAAGAGGTGAAGGGCACGCTGTTTGGCAACTCGAACCCGATGTATGACATCAACAAACTGCTGGATATGTACCAGGATGGTCAACTCAAGCTTGATGAGTTGATCACCCGGCGCTACAGCCTTGATGAGGTCAACCAGGGCTATGACGACCTGCTGGCGGGCCAGAATATTCGGGGTGTGATTATCCACGAGCATGCATAATAGGCAACGCAGGGTCTGGGAAAACCATGTTTTCCCAGAGTCTCGGGGGGGGGAACGAGTGCGCGCGCTCGTTCCCGCAGCCCCACCAAGCCACAAGGAAGAAACGCGTGTCAACACCCGAGGCAACGTTGCCCCTGACCGCCGTCGAGGCCATGCTGGCCGATCTTGATCGCTCAATTGTTGGGATGCGCCGCGAAGCCGAATTGCTCGCGGTGGCCTTGGCAACGGGTCGGCATATTGTGCTTGAAGGGCCACCCGGCACCGGCAAGTCTACCTTGTTGCGCACCGTGGCGCGGGCGGTGGGCCTGGGCATCGCGTTTGTGGAAGGCAATGCCGAACTGACCCCGGCGCGTCTGGTCGGTTCGTATGATCCGGCGATGGTGCTGCAAGCGGGCTATCGCCCCGAGGCGTTTTTGGCCGGGCCGTTGCTGACCGCCCTGCAAGAAGGGGCCTTGCTCTATATCGAGGAGTTTAACCGGGTTCCCGAAGAGACCCTGAATGTGCTGATTACGGTCTTGGCCGAAGGCGAGATCCATATTCCGCGCTTTGGGCATGTGCAGGCCGCGCCCGGCTTTCGCCTGATTGCGGCGATGAATCCCTTCGATGCCGTCGGGACAGCCCGGGTTAGTCAGGCGATCGCTGATCGTATGTGCCGGATTGCGCTGGGCTACCAGAGCGAACATGTTGAACGCCAGATTGTGGCCCGGGTGGCCGGGGGCACGTCCGATCTGACCCGCACGGCGGTGGGCCTGGTGCGCCTGACCCGGACGCATCCCGACGTGCGGGTGGGCTCGTCGGTGCGGGGGGCGATTGACATGGTGCAGGTGGCGGGTGGCCTGGCCCGTTTGCGCCGTGAACCTGCCCCCAGCCGGACGACCCTGCTTGATGCCGCACTCACCGCGCTCTCGGGACGGGTGCGGCTCGAAGATGGTTGCGAACGCACCCCCGAGGCGATCATTAGTGAACTGCTCGACCAGTTGCTGGCGACCCAGACCGAAGCGGAGCCGCCGCCGGATCAGGAGGGCGAACCGCCGCCGCCGGGTGGTGGTGCCCCGCCGCCGCCGGGTGGTGGCAACCAGGGTCGCATTCTGACCGGTTCCGAAGTGCGTGAGGCCGTGCGTGAGGCGGCCCGCCGTACCACTCGCCGCCGCGACTTAGTGGCCGCCCATCCCCAGTTCGAGCAGATCTCGCCCGAGGTGGGCCAACTTGATGATCAAGCCCTGGCTTCGTTGCTCGAAACCGATCCCGATGCGGCCCTGGCGCTGCTTAGCGATATGGCGACGGCAACCGACCCGGTGCTGCGCGTGCTGGCTCGCCGGGTGGCGTCGCGGGTCTTTTTGCGCCTGGGCCGGGCGGGTTCGGCGCGCCAGCGTGGCTTTCGCTGTCTGGCCCCCGAAGCTGGCCGCGATGATGGCGATCTGGATCTGGAGCGCACCCTGGAGCGAGCAGGCGGACGACCCCGCAGCCGCGAGGATCTGGTGGTACGGCGCTGGCGGGCACCCCGCCGGGCGATTGTGCTGCTGATTGACAATAGCGGCTCGATGCGCGGCCAGGCCATGGCGAATGCGGCCGTTGCGGCGGCGGCCGTCTTGCTGGCAGCAGATGAGCGGGCCGAGTGCAGTGTGATCGCGTTTGCCAAAGATGCCCTGGTCTTGCAAGAGCAAGGCCGCCGCCGTCAACGCTCCGCCGTGCTCGACGATCTGCTTTCGTTACGGGGCAAAGGTACCACCAACCTGGCGGTAGCGCTTGATGCGGCGGCGCAACAGTTACGGCGTGATCCCACCGCCGAAAAACTGGTCTTGTTGCTGAGTGATTGCCTGGCGACCGAAGGTGGTGATCCGCTCAAGGCCCTGGCTGGGGTCGAACGAGTGCATGTCCTGGGCACGAGTCCTGCGGCTGATGCCGTCCAGGCGGGGCAGCGCCTGGCTCGCCGCAGTGGGGGCCGGTATCTTCAAGTCGCGTCGCCGAGCACCCTGGCCCGTGCCCTGGTGACCCTGCTCGCCTAGATTGAGACAACTGCGATGAGCCTGGCATTTCCGAACCTGTTGACGCCACTTACGGTGCGGGGCCGCACCATGCCGGCCCGGGTCGTCTTTGCGGCGCACCAGACCAATTTTGCGACCCATAACCGCTTTACGACCCGCCACGCCGCCTATTACGCCAGCCGGACTGCCGGTGGCGCTGGTCTGGTCGTCTTAGAGCCGAGTGTGGTGCATCCCTCGGATTGGCCCTACGAGTACGCGATCTTTGGGTACGACCCGGCGGTGCGCGACGGTTATCGGCTCTGTGCTGATGCGATCCACGCCTATGGCGCGCTGGCCCTGGCCCAACTGACCCATAGCGGTCAACAGGGCAGTAGCCACTATTCGCAGGCCCCGCTCTGGGCACCGTCGCCCGTACCCGAAACCAATAACCGCGAAGTGCCCCAGGAACTCGAACCCGAAGAGATTGCCATGCTGGTGGCGGCCTTTGCCCAGGCGGCCCATTACGCGATCGCGGCGGGTCTGGACGGGGTTGAGTTGAATATCGGTCAGGAGAGTCTGCTGCGCCAGTTTCTTTCGCCCCTGACCAACCAGCGCCAGGATGGCTATGGTGGCGATCTGACCAATCGGCTGCGGTTTGCCCACGAGGTGATCGCGGCGGTGCGGGCACGGATCGGGCCAGATCCCTTGCTTGCCATCCGGCTCTGTGCCGACGAGTATGCGCCCTGGGCTGGGATCAAGCCCGAGGATGCGCCCGAGATCGCCCGTTTGCTTTGCGCCGGGGGCCAGGTTGATCTGATCAGTGTGACCAGTGGCAGTATTTATACCCTGCATATGACCCGGGCCGGGCTCTACGCACCACCGGGCTATGCGGCCCAGCTTGCCGGGCCGATCCGCGCCGCCACTGGCCTGCCTACCTTCGCCCAGGGAAGCATTGTTGATCCGGCGATGGCCGAGGCGTTGCTGGCCGAGGGTGGAGCCGACGCAGTCGAGATGACCCGGGCGCTGATCACGGATCCCGACCTGGTGCGCAAATTGCGCCAGGCTCAGCCCGAGGCCATCCGGCCCTGTCTGCTCAGCAACCAGGGCTTCAGTATTCGCACGGTGCAGAACCCGGCCCTGAGTTGCGAGAACAATCCAGCGGCTGGGTACGAACGCGAAGCCGAGTTCGGCCCGCTCAAGCCTGCGCCAACGCCGGGGACGGTTTTGGTCGTAGGCGGTGGCCCGGCTGGGCTCGAAGCGGCCCGGGTTGCGGCCCTGCGCGGCCACCGTGTGATCCTCCATGAGCATCAGCCAACCCTGGGTGGTACCCTGCGTCTGGCGGCAGCGGGCCCCGGACGGGAACGGCTGGCGCTTGAGGTTGACTGGCTCGAAACCCAGATCCGGGCGCTTGGGGTGCTGGTCGAAACCCAAAGCCTGATCACGCCCGAACGGGTGCGCGCCCTGGCCCCTGCGGCGGTGATTGTGGCGACTGGGGCACGACCGCAACCCTTTCCGGGGCTGGTTTGCGACCCCGAAGCCCGGCTGGTCAGTGCGCGGCACGTCCTGGCGGGCACGCTTACCGACTCACCTGGTCATGCGGTCGTGCTTGACGAGATCGGGAACGCCTGGATGATGGGCCCGGCCGAATGGTTGGCCGATCATGGCTGGCGGGTCACGGTGGTGACCGCCGATATGTTTGTCGGCCAGCAACTCACCCAGACCAACGAACTCTCGCCTTGGAACCAGCGTGCCGCAAGCAAAGGGATTGCGTTACGCCCCATGTTTGAGGCCCAGCGGGCGATTGGGCGGCGGGTCTTGCTGGTCGAACGCCACAGCCGAGCCGAGGAATGGCTCGACGACGTGGATCTGATCGTGACGGTCAACCACGAACTGCCCAACGAAGATCTCTACCTAGCCCTGCGTACCGCAGGCCAACGTGTCTTGCGGGCGGGTGATTGTGTTGCGCCGCGCCAATTGGGCCAAGCTATTTTGGAGGGGTATCGCGCTGGACGAAGTGTGTAAGGGCCTAGGAGAACATGGTTCTCCCAGCAACCTGGCTGAAGGTGCAGGCACAGGGCCTGGGAGAACATGGTTCTCCCAACAACCTTCCCGCTGATGTGGCCGGAGGTGCAGACACAGGGCCTGGGAGAACCTGGTTCTCCCAGCAACCTTCCCGCTGATAGCGAGCGTTAGCGCAGCTATCAGCGGGAACAAATAGCAATCATATGCCAGAACCAAAACGTTTGCTCTTTACCCCCTATAAGCTTGGCAATCTGACCCTGCGCAATCGGGTGGTCTTTTCGGCGCACCTGACCAACTATGCCGAAGACTATCTGCCCTCCGAACGCCATGTGGCCTATTATCGGGAACGAGCCATTGGCGGGGCCGGGTTGATCATTACCGAAGAACACTCGGTGCATCCCACCGATCACCCCTACGAGAAACTGATCCACGCCTTCCATCCCGCAGTGATTCCCGGTTACCAGCGGATCACGCGGGCGGTGCATCAGGCTGGGGCGCATATTCTGGCCCAGATCAACCATAACGGGCAGCAGGGCAGTGGCATGTTCACTCGCCTGCCGGTTTGGGGGCCTTCATCAGTCGCCGATCCGCTCTTTCGCGAAGTTGCCAAAGCCATGGAGCCCGACGATCTCCAGGCGACGATTCAGGGCTATGCCCAGGTCGCCCGCCACACCCAACTCGGTGGCTTCGACGGGATCGAACTGCAATGCTCGCACTCCTCGCTGGTGCGTCAGTTCCTTTCGCGGGCCACCAACCGGCGCGACGACGCCTACGGCGGGAGCCTCGAAAATCGGGTGCGCCTGCTCCGCGAGATCATTGCCGCGATTCGCCAGGCGGTGGGCCGTGACTATGTGATCGGGGTGCGCCTTTGCGGCGACGAACTGATTCCCGATGGGATTGTGCTCGAAGAGACTGTGGCGACGGCGCAGATCCTCGAACAGGACGGCCTGATTGACTATATCAATACCAGCATTGGCAGCGCGACCTCGACCCTGTTTATGATCGAGGCCTCGATGCATATCCCGCCAGGCTATGCCCTGTTTATTGCCGCTGCCTTGCGCAAAGCGGTGCGCTTGCCGGTGATTGGGGTCGGGCGGATCAAAGATCCAGTCCAGGCCGAACGGGTGCTGGCCGAGGGCCACGCCGACTTAGTGGGCGTCGTGCGGGCCCAGATTGCCGATCCGGAATGGGCACGCAAAGCGCGGGAAGGCAACGTCGAGGCCATCCGGCTCTGTTTGTCGTGCAACCAGGAGTGTGTCGGTCGCATGGGCTTCAACCGTTGGCTTGGCTGTATCGAAACTCCGGCCACCGGGCGCGAGCGTGAATGGGGTGTCGGCACGCTCAAACTGACCCCCAAGGGCAAACGGGTCGTGGTGGTAGGCGGCGGGCCTGCCGGGCTCAAAGCGGCGACCGTCGCGGCCCAACGCGGCCACCAGGTGACGGTGCTCGAGCGGGCTGATCAACCCGGCGGCCAGGTTAATACGGCGATCAAAGTCACCAATCGGGCCGAGTTTGGCGACCTGGTGCGCAATCTGCTGCACGAAGTGAGTGGGCTGGGGATCGAGGTGCGTACCGGGGTGACGGCGACGCCCGAACTGATCCTGGCTGAACGGCCTGATGCGGTGGTGATTGCAACCGGCTCGCAACCCAATCGTCAGGCCTTCCCCGGGGCCGATAGCCCTGGCGTCTATGATGTGGCCGATGTGCTCGAAGGGCGGGCGCAGATCGGTCAGCGGGTCTTGCTGGTGGATACGCTCGGCTTTCACGAGGCGACCAGCACCGCCGAGTTTCTGGCCGAACAGGGCTGCCGGGTCGAGGTCATCACCCAGACCCTCTATGTGGGCCAGGATCTCGGGATTACGCTTGACCTCGAACACTGGTACCGCCGGGCGCGCAAATTGGGCATTCGCACCACCCCTGACTATACCGTGCTCTGGATTGAGCCGGGCCAGGTCAATGCGATCCATAACTATAGCGGCCAGCAACGGGCCTTTGGTCAACTCGATACGATTGTATTGGCCGTACCGCGCCGGGCCGATGCGAGCCTCTACCGGGCGCTCAAGGGACAGGTGCGGCTGCTCCACCGGATTGGCGATGCGGTGGCCCCGCGCCGTGCCCATGCGGCGATTATCGAAGGCGAACGGATTGGCCGCCTGATCTAATACCATTTTGGATTTTAGCTTTTGGATTTTGGATTGTGCCGCAGGGCATCACAAAGCCTAAAGCTACAGTAAGTCATGCTGCATCATCAATGATTATTGGTATATAAGGATTGCGCCCATGCTGATGGTGGTCATCTGTGAAAGCGATGGCGAGGCCCCAAGCGAACCCAGCCTGGAATGTGTCGAAGAGGCTCGTGATCTGGCGGTGGCGCTGGGGGCACAGGTCGTGGCCCTGGTGCCGGGTGGTTCAGATGAACTGGCCCCGCTGCTGGCTGCCCACGGTGCGGATCGGGTGCTGCTCGTAACGGGAGCGGCCTTCTTGCCCTTCAGTGGTGACACCTGGTTAGCAGCGCTTGAACCCTTGGTGCGCGAGTTGGAACCGGTGCTGCTGCTGGCCCCCGATAGTGGTCAGGCCCGGGCCTTGTTACCGCGTCTGGCGCTGCGCTGGGGGGTGCCGCTGATCACACGTTGTCTGGCGCTCTGGCCGGGAGCCGATGGCGTGATCGAATGTACCCGCCCGGCCTACAGTGGGGCCAGCCACGAACGGGTGGCCTGCCCCGAGGCCACGTCCCTGGTGGCAACCCTGGCTCCGGGTGCCCGTGGTTTGGGCCGTCCGGGGCCGGAACGGGTGGTCGAGGTCGTAACCGTGACGGTGCCTGCGCTGACCGAGCCACCACGGGATCGGGTGCTGGGTCGTTTGCCACCCAATCCGCGCACCGTAGACATTAGTGAAGCTGATCGCGTTGTCGCGGGCGGGCTCGGCGTGGGTAGTCCCGAAGGTCTGGCCCTGCTCTGGCAACTCTCTGATGTGTTAGGTGCGGCGCTAGGGGGCACCCGCGTGATTGCCGACCGAGGTTGGTTGCCCTTCGAACGTCAGATCGGCTCGACCGGCAAAACCATTGCGCCCCAACTTTACCTCGCTGTGGGCATCTCTGGGGCGAGTCAGCACACCTCGGGCATCACTGGCAGCGAAACCGTGGTCGTGATCAACCAGGATCGCACCGCGCCCATGTTCGGTTTTGCCGACCTGGGTCTGGTGGGCGATCTGCACCAGATTGTGCCCGAAGTATTGCGCTTACTGGAAGAGAAATCGGCATGAACGAACAGTTTGACGTCATTATTGTGGGCGCTGGCCCTGCTGGTAGCGCCGCCGCCCTCGTGGCCGCCCGGGCCGGGCTCAAGGTGCTGCTGCTCGAACGCGGCGAGTACCCCGGCAGCAAGAATGTCTCGGGGGCGACCTTCTATGGCAGTGCCATCCTGCACGAACTGATCCCAAATTGGTGGGAACAGGCTCCGGTTGAGCGCTACGTCAATCGGCGGCAACTCAGCTTTATGTCGCCGACAACTTCGGTCACGGTGGACGTGCGTACCACCCGTTTTGCCGAGCCACCCTACAATGGGTTTACGGTGCTGCGGCCCCGTTTTGATCGCTGGTTGGCCGAACAGGCCGCAGCCGCCGGGGCGTTTTTGCTCTGTTCGACTGTGGCCGATGACCTGTTGCGTGAGGATGGTCGGGTGGTTGGCGTGCGCGTGCGGGCCGAACAGGGCGACCTGCGGGCCAAACTGGTGATCGCCTGCGACGGGGCGAACTCGTTCCTGGCGAAACGGGCGGGCCTGCAACGCGAGTTCCACCAGCACGAGATGTCGCTGGGGGTCAAAGAGGTGATCGGTCTCGATGAGATGACAATCAACGAGCGCTTTCACCTCAGCGGCGACGAGGGCGTGGCCTGCGAATATATTGGCGCGATCACCGACCAGGTGCGTGGTGGGGCCTTTTTGTATACCAACCGGGATAGTCTTTCGATTGGCATCATCGGCCAGATCTCCTCGCTGGTCGAACGCAAGGCTCGCCCGTATGATCTGCTCGAACGCTTTAAGCAGCACCCTTCGGTAGCCCCGTTGCTGCGGGGCGGCACCGTCCGCGAGTACTCGGCGCACATGATTCCCGAGGCGGGCTGGGAACTGGTGCCCAAACTGGTCACTGATGGCATGCTCGTGGCCGGTGATGCGGCCGCCTTCTGTTTTGCGGCCGGTCTCTACCTCGAAGGGATCAACTATGCCATCCAGTCGGGCTTTGCGGCGGGCGAAGCGGCGGTGGCCGCGCACAAGGCCCGCGACTTTTCGGCCCGCGGCTTGCAGCACTATGCCAAACGTTTGGAAGCCCGCCATGTAACGACCGACTTCAAACGTTATCGTCATGCGCCCGAATTTGTGAATAGTGAGCGTCTCCAGAATTTCTACCCCGAGGTCCTGGCCGAAGGGGCCGAGCGTCTGTTCCGGGTTGATGGCCGTGGCAAGAAGAAGATCGTGCCGATTGCGCTTGATGCCTTGCGCCACTTTAGGGTGTCGCCCATCCAACTGATCCGCGATCTTTGGCAAGGAGGGAGGGCCTTGGGATGGTAACGAGCACGTCGGTCAATACGACCTTTGACGAGAAGATCCAGACCGTCTATTTTAAGGTGGACGACCGCCCACATATTGTGGTTCACGCCGAAGTATGTCAGGATTGTACGGTGCGGGCCTGTGTCTATGTCTGTCCGGCTAATCTGTTTGTGCCCCTGGATGATGGCGGGATCCTGTTCAACTACGAACAGTGTTTCGAGTGTGGCACCTGTTATGTGGCCTGCAATCAAGAAGGCGCGATCGAGTGGAGCTATCCACGGGGTGGTTTTGGTGTCACCTTCCGTGAAGCCTAGAGGGCCTATGCATCTTGTGGTTTGCCTAAAACTGGTGCCCGATCCGCTCACGGTTGAGGCGAGTCCCTTTACGGGCGTGATCGATCCGCGCCGGTTGCTCTACCGTACCAATCTGGCCGATGAAGGTGCGCTTGAGTTGGCCCTGAGTCTGGCTGGCCCGACGGGGCGCGTGTCGGCCTTGACGGTTGGCCCGCCTGCCGCCGACGAGGTGGCCCGCCAGGCGTTGGCGGTGGGGGCGAGTCAGGCTTGGCGGCTTTGGGATGCCAGTTTGCCCGAGCCGCACCCGTTTGCTACGGCGACCCTGCTGGCTGCTGCTGTGCGGGCCTTGCCACCTGCCAACGTCATCTTGTGCGGGGCGCGTAGCAGTGATCGTGGCAGTGGCACCGTGCCAGCCCTGCTTGCCGAACTGCTTGGTCTGCCGGTTGCCACCGATGTCACCGCCCTGAACCTGACAGGGCCAACCGTACAGATGCAGCGCCGGTTGGATCGGGGCGCCCGCGAGGAACTCGTGCTTGATCTGCCCGCCGTGGTGGGCCTGGAACCAGGCCCGCTCCGCTTGCGCCAACCCGCCCTGCCCCAGTTGCTCGCGGCGCGGCGAACGCAGATCGAACTGCGTACGTCGGCTGATCTGGGCCTGCGCCAGCTCCCTGCGCCCGCCAGTGAACAGCGCGGCCTTCAGGCTCCCCGACCCCGCCCGCGTCCGATCTTCGCACCCGCTAGCAACTTGCCTGCCCACGAACGAATCAGTCAGTTGTTGGCCGCAGGCGTGGCGAGCAAATCCGGCAGCATCCAGAGTGGCCCGCCCGAGCAGCTTGCGGCCAGGCTGGTCGCCTTCTTGCGCGAGCGGGGCTTCATCCCATGACCGAACTTGCGCACCTCACCTGGCCGGAACTTGCTGCCGCAGTCGCAAGCGGGGCGACGACCCTGATTCTGCCGCTGGGTGCCACCGAGCAGCACGGCCCGCATTTGCCGCTGGCAACCGATACATTGCGCGCCGAAGAGTTGGCCCGGCGCTTGGCACGCTTGGTACCCGGAAGCCTGGTTGCGCCGACGTTGCCCTTTGGCTGCTCAGACGAACACGCAGGCTTTGCGGGCTTGTTAGGACTCGAGGCCGCAACCCTAGCGGCGCTGATCTGTGAACTGGCGCAGCGGGCGGTGGCTTGGGGCATCCAACGCCTAGTGGTGCTGTCGGCCCACGGGGGCAACGGCACGGCGTTGGGGCTGGCCGCCACCCGCCTGCGCCACGTATTGCCCGACCTGAGTTTCTGGTATACCGGGATGCTTCCGGCTGGGCCGGGTGGCCCCTTAGCCGTGGCGGCGGCGGCCGGGATCAGTGGGCCCGTTTTTGGCTTGCACGCCGGCGAAGGCGAGACCTCGGAACTGCTCTGGTTGCGTCCCGATCTGGTACGCCAGGATCAGTTGATGGAGGGCCTGCTGGCCGAAACGCACCACCTGATGCCAACCCTGATCGCACAGGGGCTACGCCCGGTCACCGCCAATGGGGTGCTCGGTGATCCTACGGCTGCCACACCCGCACGCGGGGCTGCCTATCTTCAGGCTGCGGCCGAACAGGTAGCCGCGTTGCTCAACCAGGAGGCGAGGAACATGCATTGATACCAATTACCTTTGAAGATGCAGCATACGTGTCACTCTGAGTATGCTATGGCCCGCAGGCCAGTGGTGGGGATAGCAATCGGGGTTGTCACTCCGAGTATCCTATGGCCCGTCGGCCAGTGGTGCTGGGATGACATCCGATATGTCATTAGGAGCATCTCCTCTCCTTCCGGCCCCCCTTCCCCAGCCCCTCCCCCTCACGGCTTTCAGGTATAGGGTTTTGGTTGGCAACCCTTCCGCCCCCCTCCCCCAGCCCCTCCCCCTCACGGGGGGGGAGGAGAGCCGCACCGCAGCAGAATGAGCTATTCGGCGACTCCCCCCTCTCCCTCAAGGGGAGAAGGGGCCGGGGGGGTGAGGGCCTGATCGGCTAGGCAAGACGTTACGTCACACCCGCTCCCTTGAGCATCAGCGAAGATTCGGTTTTATTATGCCAAGTTATCAACCCCAAACGGCTCCAGTTTCTCAGGTCGCGCTACCGCCTGACGTAGCCCGCCTGGCCGAGGAGTTGGCAACCTACCTTGAGCAGCCCGTGAGCCAGGTTGTGGTGGTTGCCAACCCTGATGCGTCCGACTTCTCCCCCGATCTGATCACCCTGGCCGAACCGTTACCGCCGGGTGGCATGCTGCTCCTGCCAATTACAACCCGGCTGCCGGAACCCGCCGAACTGGCGGCGGCGGAACTCTGGCTGGAACAAACCGTGGCCGCCATGCTGGTTTTGCGGCGCGGCACAGGCCCGTCCTACCAGTTGAGTCCTGGACTAGAACTGCATTCCACCAGCACCGGTGGCCTGATCTTCTCGCGCTCTCCATTGTTGGTCTTCCGGCTGAATCAACAAGGGCTGGCGCTGCTGCACGCCTTGGGGCCGGGTGCGACGGCACTCGAATTGGCGCTGCGCTGTCCGGGGTTCGAACTTCCGGCCCTGACCACCTTTCTTGATATCCTCAGCGAGCGCCGCCTGCTCCGGCGTAGCCCAGGCACGAGTGGCTGGCCGCGGGTTTCGGTGGTGGTGCCAGCCCATGGACGGCATCAACAGACCCGTGCCTGTATCGAGTCGCTGCTGGCGTTAGATTATCCCGGCGAGCTCAGCGAGATTATTGTGGTGGATGATGCTTCGCAGCCGCCGCTGGCAACCGTGCTGGCCGATCTCCCAGTGCAATTGGTGCGCCACGAACAGAGTCAGGGGCCGTCGGCGGCCCGCAATGTCGGGATCGCCCTGGCCCGTGGTGCGGTTGTGGCCTTTACCGATAACGATTGCCTGGTACAGCCCGATTGGCTGCGCAAGCTGATTCCCTACCTGGGCGATCCGAGGATCGGGTTTGTCGGTGGGCGGGTGGTTGGCCCGCCCGAAGGTGGGCCGATCATGGCCTTCGAAGCGGTGCGCTCGTCGTTGGATATGGGGGCCGAGCCGGGGGCCGTCGGCATCGGTGAACGCATTCCGTATATGCCTTCGTGCAACCTGCTGGTGCGCCGTAGTCTCTTGGTACAACTGGACGGTTTTCAGGCCACAATGCCGATTGGCGAAGATGTTGACCTGATCTGGCGCGGGCGGGTGCTGGGGGCGCAGGCCCAGTATGCCCCCGAAGGCGTCGTCGTGCATTATCACCGCTCGCGCCTAGGGGCTTTTTTACGGCGACGGGCCTTCTATGCCCGTTCCGAAGTTGATCTGCTGCGCCGCCACCCGGCCAGCCGTCGCCTGATGCACCTGCCGCTGACGGTCCTACTTGGGCTGGCCGCCCTCGGCCTGGTCCTTACTATCCCTGGCCTGGCCCTGGCCCTACTTGGGCTGGCGGTCGGCCTGTTGTTGGCCGAAGTGCGTACCAAACGCAACCAGTTGCAACCCCTGGAACTCGCCCTCGGGCCACTGGAGCTTGCGGTTGCCCTGCTGCGTGCCCATCATGCGGCCCTCTACCATCTAGGCATGAACCTGCTGCGCTACTACAGCCTGCCCCTGTTGGCGCTTGCGCTGCTCTGGCCGACCCTACTCCTGCCCCTGCTCCTGCTCTGCCTGATCCCGCCCCTTCGTGATCTGCGCCGCCTGCGCCCTGCGCTCCCCGCCTGGCAATTCGTGGCCCTTTTCTGGCTCGAACTGAGCGCCTACCAGGTGGGGATCTGGCTGGGGTGCCTGCGCTGGCGCACGCTATGGCCCCTGTTGCCGAAGCTGCGCTGGATCCGCTAGCCCCCTGCTGGTAAGTATTAAACTAAATTGCCCGATTAACTTGACAACCCCTAAATCTGCGTTACCATGCCTTTTAGCGTTGGCGGCGTGGGCCGTCACGGGTTGCAGCGAAGGAATGGTTATGGCGCTCAGCCGTGAGTCTCATCGTGCTACGGTGCTTGTGCCAGTTGATCGCACGGCGCTCAAGGTCAACCAGGCGTTGATTGTGAGCTTGCTCAGTATCGCTTTTGTGCTCAATCTGCCCTTGCTGGTTGGCTTGGTTGCTGTGGTGATGGTGCTTGGCACATGGCAGCCCCAATGGGCGCTTTTTCAGCAACTGTATCATCGCTGGCTCAAGCCGACCGGGCGCTTGAAGCCCGATGTGCAGCACGAAGCGCTTGCCCCGCACCGCTTTGCCCAGGGGCTAGGTGGGGCGGTTCTGGTCGTCGCCAGCCTGGCGTTGCTGCTCGGTGCTCATCTGCTGGGCTGGATCCTGGCCCTGATTGTCGTTGCTCTGGCTGCGATCAATCTGGGCTTTGGCTTCTGTGCGGGGTGCTTTGTCTATTTCCAACTGGCCCGTTGGCGGGGGGCGCGCCATGCTTGAGCGGATGCTTGTACTGGTCGCCTTAGCCGTGCTAATCGGCGTGGCCTGGGCGGGTGTGCGCTGGCTCCAGCAGCGCCGTCTGTGTACCCTGGCGGTCGAGCGCCCCTTTGCAGGTGTGATCACGCCCGGTCGCCCCACCGTGGTGGCCTTTACGCTGCCCAGTTGTAGCGAGTGCCGCGCCCGCCAGGCTCCAGCCCTCGAACGCCTGCGTCACCAGGCCGGTGCGACCATCAGTGTCACGTTGCTCTCGGCTGAGGTCCACCCAACCCTGGTTGAACGGCTCGGCATTATGACCGTGCCAGCCACCGCAGTGGTCACCGCCGACGGTCGGGTCAAGGCGATCAATCAGGGCTACGCCGACGAGGCGCGCCTGTTGCAGCAGTTGGCCGGGTGAGGATGAGGGTGCGCCTGGGCTGGTGGAATGTATGAGCGCGGCTGACAACCGCGCTATAATCATGCCATTCAACCAAGCCGTCTATGCAGGGGCTGATGCAGCCTATGACCTCCATCCTTGATCTGCTTGACCGCGGCCTGCGCCTCTATCGGCGCGGGTTTGTGGGCTTGATGCTGCTGACCATGGCGGCTGCCCTGCCGTTGGGCTTTGCTCTCGCTTTGTTGTTCTTTGCGTTTGAGCAGGTCAGTACGACGTTAGCGCTGTTGGCCTTGTTCGGGGCTTTTGCACTTGGCATGCCACTGAGCCTGTATGCAATGGGGGCCTTGAGCCGGGGGGCCCTGATGTTGGCCGCAGGCGAACCGTTGCGGTTACGCCAGGCTCTGGCATTGGGGCCGCTGCGAGTGGTGGGGATGGGCTGTTATGGCACCATGTTCAGTCTGGTGGCGGGCACCCTGGTGAGTGCCCTCAGTGGCTTTATCTTCTGTGTGTTTTACCTGTTCTTGGGGGCCGGCATTGTGGCGATTGCCTCGCTCGGCAGTTTGGGTGGGGCGGCGGGCGAAGCGGTGTTCAGCGTATTGGGCAGCCTGGTCATTTTTGGGTTCATCATGCTCTATGCTGCTACGCTGGTGGTCAATGGGGCGGTGTATGGCAGTGTGGTCTTTGCAATGCAGCCCTTCGTTCACGAAGAACTCGGCTTCGGCGGGGCGATCCAACGCAGCCTGGATCTGGTTGGTTTTCGCTTTGGTCACAACCTACTCGTCTTCCTCTGTACCAGTCTCGTATTTGGTACCGCCGCCTTAGCCGCCACGATTGCGCTTGGCATCCTTGTGCCTGGCCCAATCCTGTTCTTGCTTGGCCCCGAATCGCCCGTAGCGCGGGCCGTCGCGGGGTTGGCCTGGGTGCTGGGGATTGCCGCTGCCGTGCCACTGCTGCCGATCTGGATGGCCTTGCTTTACCATGAGCGCCGCGCCATCCGTGAAGGCGACGATCTGGTGCAGGCGTTGCATCCGTAGCGACCCAGCACGATCCCTCCCTCCGGAGATCACGGGTATTGCAGCGGCCCGGCGTCTCCCGATCACGCCCCGATGTGCCCGCATCACGACCCGGCGTGCTGTGTGGCGGTCACGATACCCCGTAGGGGCAAGCCCCGCGGTTGCCAGCTGGATCGTGGTACCAGCCCATGGTTTTGCGTGCGGGGTGGGGGGGGGGCCCCCCCCCCCCCCCCCCAAAACCCGCGGGGGGGGGGGCGCCCCCCCCCCAGACCCCACCGCCGGAGGCGGATTTTGCACCAGTCCTGAGCAAGGCTCGACCACGCTTGCCGATTATTGCAAGCAATGGTACGATCATCCTGCCTTGGTTGTTCGTGGGCGGGTACGTGTTTTGAGCCAACACGGTTTCAATGGGAGCCTTGTTCTTACGAGTTGGGCTATGTGGCGGGCCACAGAACCCACAGGCGGGCACCCACCTGCTTCCAGCAGGTTCGAAACTGGCCCGTTCACGGCATGCCGAGGCACTCTGATTCATACCAAGTACGCTTGATGATGCCGTATTTCTTCAACGGTAATTGGTATCAGGTGGCGTATGCTCTATCTATTTTATGGCCCCGATGAGTTAACCCGCAGCGAAGCGCTGGCCGAGTTGTGTGCGACCCTTCCCGCCGATCTGGCTGACCTTAATCTGACCCGGCTCGAAGGTCGCCGCCTGAAGCTCGATACGCTGGCTGCCACCTGCGAGGCGATGCCTTTTTTGGCCGAGCGCCGGATCGTGATTGTGCGTGATGCGCTTAAGCATACGAAAGCGGGCAAAGAGCGCGAAGATCTGCGGGCCTTTTTAGAGCGGGTGCCCGAGTGGTGCGACCTGATCTTTGTCGAAACCGAAGAGCTTGATCGGCGCAGTATTCTTTTTACCTATTTGAAGAAGGCCGGTCAGGTTCACGAGTTTCTGCCCCGCCAGGGGAGCGATCTGCTGCGGTGGTTGGCCGAGCGGGCGAAGCGTCATGCGGTGCGGCTTGAGCCAGCGGCAGCCCAACGTCTGATCGAACTGGCAGGTAGTGATGCTCGCACCCTTGCCAACGAGCTTGCCAAGCTAGCGACGTATTGCGGGCGTGGTGGCACGATCACCCCGGCTACCGTCGAGTTGCTGGTCTCCGATGGGCAAGAACAGAATCTGTTTGCCTTTATTGACGAGTTGGGGGCACGGCGTATGGGGCCAGCCCTACGTGGGGCGCGGGCGCTGCTCGAAGATGGCCAGGCTGCAACCTATGTGCTCTTTATGCTCGCCCGCCAGATCCGCATTCTGCTTGGTGTGCAAGAACTGGCCGGACAACGCATGCGCCCTGATGATATCGCCGCCGAGCTAGGCCAGAAGCCGTTTGTAGTGCGCAAAGCGCTTGATCAGGCCCGTGGCTTTGCACCCGGCGAGCTCGGCCAGATCCACGACCGCCTGCTCGAACTAGACATCGCCAGCAAAACCGGGCGCATCCAGGCCGATACCGCGCTCGAACTTCTGGTCGCCGAGATCTGTCTCGGGGCGTGGCGCTAAAAAATGCTCTGGGAGCCACCTAGTGGCTCCCAGAGCATTTTTGTGATCCAAACACCTTACGCTGCGGGTGCGGCCGTATTCAGCTTCTTCATCAGGCGAGACTTGCGGCGGGCCGCGTTATTTTTATGAATGATGCCTTTCACCGCCGCTTTGTCGAGCGTGCTGATCGCCTCACGCACCGCTGCTTCGTCGGGGTTGCCACTAAAAATGGACTGTTCAGCCTTCTTGATCATGGTCTTCACCCGCGAGCGGTACATCGTATTGCGCTGGTGCTTGCGCTCGTTGCTGCGGATGCGCTTCTTTGCCGACTTCGTGTTCGCCAAGGGTCTCTACCTCCAGTATAATCAGCTGTCGCATAGGATCAGAAGCGGTGATCTGAACCCGTAGAAAGGGGGCACGCATCTACTGCGGCCCCTGGATCGTCCGCTCATCTAACGCGCAAGTATAGCAGAAGGACGCCAGGCGTGCAACTCTCCGCCCTCTTCCGCCGTTCACGCACCCGTTCGTTGGCCCTCAATAGTAGTCTGGTCGTGATGGGCGGCTTTGTCCTGAGCCGGGTGACCGGGCTGCTGCGTGATATGGTCGCTACCTATGTGTATGGTACCTCGCCCGAAGCCGCCGCCTACCGCGCCGCCTTCGGGATTGTGGATCTGCTCTATCTGGTGATCATCGGCGGCGCACTAGGTAGCAGTTTTATTCCCGTCTTCATCGAGGTCTGGGAGCGTGATGGGCAGCGGCGGGCCTGGCGTCTGGCCAGCGCCGTGGTGACCTGGGCCTTGCTGGTCTTAAGTGTGGCGAGTGCGTTGTTGTTTGTGGCGGCCCCCTGGCTGGTGCAACTGGTGTATGGCGGGCAGGGTTTTGATCAAGCTACCCTGGCCCTGACCACCCAACTCACCCGGCTGTTCTTGCTCTCGCCTTTGCTGCTGGGCCTGGGTGGCCTGGCCATGGCGGCCTTGAATGCCCGTGACCATTTTGCGCTCCCGGCGCTGGCCCCGACGATCTACAACCTTGGTATTATCGCCGGGGCGCTCGTGGGCGCGTGGCTTGGGTTAGGAATCTGGGGTATGGCCTGGGGCGTGGTCATCGGCGCACTGCTCTATCTGCTGGTGCAGATCCCCGGCTTACGGCGCATGGGCATGCGGTTGCGCCTGCGCCTCGGGCGGGGTAACGAACAGGTGCAGCGGATTGCGCGCCAGATGGGGCCGCGGGTGCTTGGTCAAGCCGCCGCCCATATCAGCATTATCGTCACCCTGGCGCTGGCAGCGCGCCTCCCCGATGGCGCGAGCAAACTCGCTGGCCTGGGCTACGCCTATCAACTAATGCTGCTGCCCTTTGGGATCTTTTCGCTCAGTCTGAGCCAGGTTGCCTTTCCGCGGCTGGCGCGCCTGGTCGCCGAGGGCCGTCATGACGAATTGGCTGCCGATCTTCGCCGCACCTTCGGCCTGATCCTCTGGTTGACCATGCCTGCCGCAGCGGCGCTGCTGACCCTTGGCTTCCCGCTGGCGCGGCTCTTGTTCGAGCGTGGAGCCTACGATGCGACTTCGCTTGCCTACACTACCAGCGCCCTGATTGGCTATAGCCTGGCCCTGCCCGCCTTTGCCGCCTCCGAGATCCTGATCCGGGGCTTTTTTGCCATGCAACGTACCTGGACGCCGGTGCTGGTGGGCTTGTTTCAGGTGAGCCTGAACCTGGGCCTGGGGATCTGGCTGCTCGGGCGCGGTGGCGATGTGGGCAGTCTGGCCCTGGCCTTCAGCCTGGCCAACAACCTCGAAGCCCTAATCCTCTTCATCTTGATGGGCCGCACCCTCCCGGGGATCTGGCGCGATCTGCGACTCTGGGGCACTCTGGCGGCCTCGGCGCTGGCAACCGGATTGCTTGGCATGGGCCTCTTGGGCCTGCGGCTGCTCTCCTTCGACCTGGTACCGGCCCTTGCGGCGAATCATGCCTACCAGTGGACCCAGGACATGCTGGGACTGCTGCTCTGGCTCGGCTGGACAGGGTTGCTTGGGGCGGGAGTCTATCTGTTGATCACCGCCCTGTTGGGCGCGGCCCCGGCGCGGGCGACCCTGGCGCGGGTACGGTGGGGGAGTAAGTAGGGGTTAGGTGTCTGCCACGTCAACCCAGACTCCTCCGAAACGGTCAGTTAGAGCCTACTCAGGTGAGTTTATATCGCGATGACGATATTGAATCCATCGTTTGTGACACTTGCCCGTGTGTCTCCAATTTGTAGCTAACCTGCGAAGGACATTCTTCATGCGTTTGTCTCAGTGCTTGAAATGCGTTGAAGTGAAACCAACGTATTTTGAGGAGTCTCGTGTTCGTATCTCTGCTGGGTCTATTCTGCAACGATCTCATTGAGACCATCGATGATTTCCTCAAGCTCCTCGAGATCAACATGGCCAGCCAGATTGCTGAGTCGCTCGACTGATAACGTGCGAATCTGGCTTATTTTTACCCAGGATCGTTTTGAGAGAGCTGATTCTGGGAGTTTATAGGTTAAGGGGAAGCCCGCAGATGGCTCTTGACTCGTAATAGCAAGTGCAATAACCGTTCCAGAACGTGCGTTAAACACATCGTGACTAATAATCAAAACAGGCCGCGTCCCAGCCTGTTCTCGTCCGCGCACGGGATCGAGCACTGCCCACCAAATATCACCTCTTAATATTTTGGCCATTGAGTCATATCCTCATCAATACCTTCTTCTGCAAATGCCTGTTCCTCTACAAGATTAAGCTTTGCGCTTTCGCGTGCAAGACGGCGACGGCGCATACGCCCCAGCTTATCTGCAAGAGCTTCCTGAATAGCTTTACTTCTGTTGGGAAACACCTGCTGCGAGACAAGGTGATCAAGTTCAGCGAGAAGTTCACTATCAATAGTCACGGCGACTTTTGTTGTAGCCATACATGCTCCTTACTGCTATGGGTCTGTTGTTTGGTATGATAAATTATCATACTATAACGTCGGACGCTATGCAAGCATGAGATAGGTAAAAGGAGCGTGCACTGTAGACCCCTCACGGCGTTCGGGGAGACAAGGTACGCAGTGCAAACCCCTCACGGCGTTCGGTTCAAGGACGGACAGAACCCTGTACGCCATACGCATCGGACGGCACCAGAACGGCACAGCCTCGCCTCGGAGTTCCCCCTCTCCCAGCGGTGGGAGAGGCGTTGCCCTGAGCTTGCCGAAGGGGGGACAGGGGGTGAGGGCGCATCACGCATCACAACGCTGCAAACCCAGACGTTCTGTCCGCCCTTCAACTGCGCTCCGGGTGACAATACAGCGGCGCCCTTATACCCTCACCGCCCCAACAACCGCGCATACAACGCCCGAAACCCTTTGCCGAGCTGGTCGTAGCCGAAGTTGGCTACGACTTTGGCCCGCCCATGTTCGCCGAAGCGTTGGCGCAGGACCGCGTCTTCGCCGAGTTCGCGCACCCGGGTGGCGTAACCTGCTACATCGTTGCGCGCCACCAGAAAGCCGTTCTGGCCGTCGTCTACGACTTCGGGCAAGGCCGAAGCGTTGGTGGTGACAACGGGGCGGCCACAGGCCAGCGCTTCGGCCGGCGCGATCCCAAAGCCTTCCAAGCGCGACGGAAACAGCAGGATGTCGCAGCTCTGGTAGGCCGCAACCAGCCCGGCCCGGTCGGGCGAACCAATTGGCACCATGCGCGGATGCGGCGGCGCTGTCTCGCGGCCCTGAAAACCACCCGTGTAAAACAGCGTATAGTCGGCGGGCAACTGATCCATAATCTGCGGCAGCAGATCAAACCCCTTGCGCCGGGTACGATTGCCCACAAACAGCAAACGAATCCGAGCATCGGACGGCGGCAGGCCGTGGTCGCTGCGGGCCATCCCTGGGGTAGGTGTAAAGACTGTTGTATCAATCCCGTCGAAGATCAGCACTGTATCGGCGCGCCCATAGGTTTGCATCACCTGGCGCTGGGTAAAGCGGCTGACACAGACCACCGCATCGGCATAGGCCACCGACAAGCCATCATAACGCGCTTCGACCAGCCGATAGAACAGTCGTTGCGCGAACGAGCTGTAGGGCTGCAGGTCGGGGTCGGTGGTCAAATGGTGCACGGTCGTCACGACGGGTAGCCCCAGGCCCGTAAAGCTAAACGCAACCCGCGAACGGCCCTGCAACAGATCGAAGCCCTGCCACCAACCGTTTGGCAAGCCCCGCCGCATCAGGAACGGCAGAAAATTGTAGATCTCGGGGAGGCGCAACAGTTCGGGGCGCAGCCCAACCGCGCGCACGGCGCGGGTAATATTCTGAATGCCAAAATCAACCCCGCCGCGTCCGGTTGGCGATAGATAAAGCGGGCGCATACTGATCCTTAAAAAAAGTCGGAACTAAACGGGGCCAGTCCCGCTACGGCGGTTTCGAGCAGCGCCAGCGCAGGGCGGGATGTGACCTCGAGCAACCCAAACGCAGCGGCGGTACGCGGGCGCAGGTAGCGGGTAAGCAGTTGGGTCAAGGTGCGGATGTCACACGCCAAATCGGTTGAGTTAGCTGTTGCAACGGGTGTGACCGCACACTGCCCTGCGTTAAATTCTAGCGTAAAACAACCCTGGTTCGCCGCGATCCAATCATCACGCACGGCAAGCGTCAGGCTGCCCCGCAGTTCGTTGGGAAAGGGATACGCCTGCAACGCAGCGGGCAGATCAAGCAGCCGCAGCATAAAATGCGGTTCGACCGCACAGTCCAGCGGCTCGGGAAAGAGCAGATTGACCGGCGCGTCGGTCGGGGCATGAAACTGGGCCAGGCTGACCTGATCCTCGTGCCCCGCAATGAAGGCAAACAGCTGCGCCCGGGCCTCGGGATCGAGCGCCACCATTTCGCGGGCCACAAAATGCCGCGCCTGGCCCCGCGTTTCCAGTGCAAAAATTGTATACGAGCGTCCGACCCCGTTGGCATCACGCCAGATGTAGGCGTACAGCGGCTGGCCGGTAAAATCGTGCAAGACCCGCTGCTGCCACCACTGCTCGTCACGTTGGATGGGGCCAAAACGTCCGCGCAAGGCACCCTGGTAGATCCGATCTAGTTCGGCCCAGTTACTTTGATCCACTGCGACAAACTGGCCTGAGGCGGGCGCGAAGGCCGCAAAACTGGCCGGTGGCCCACTATAACGCCGTCGCTCAAAAAAGCTGGCCCAGCCGTAGCGCCCGTAAAAGCTGCGCTTAAACGGGTAGAGCACACAAAAGGCCACGCCCTCGGCCCGGAGTTCATCGTTCAGGTGGCGCAACAGGTTGGCAACGTGGCCCTGGCGACGGGTAGCCGGGTCACTCGCTACCGAACCGACGCCTGCCGCCCTGATGTTGCCCAGCCCGGTGCGCACTTGGAGCGGAATCAATTCCAGTTGGGTCAGCAACTGGTTGCCCGCAAACAGCCCCCGCAACTGGCTCATTTGGGGCTGATGCAGCTTATTGCGATCAGGATTGACCTGGAACGCATAGCGCTCTAGCGCCAGGTAAGCGTCCAGATCATTGGCCTCAAGTACCCGGTAGACCGTGCTCACTGGGGTTTCTCAACCAGAATAAAATAGCTGCCACAGCGCATCCAGCCAAACAGCCAAAGGTCAAGTTCCATGATCAGGGTGATGATGTGCAGGGCCAGATAGACCGGGCTGCCGGGTTGGAGTTTGGCCCGTACCCGTTGGCGGGCACGGATTTCGCGGGCCACCCCGGCGGGCTTGGCTTCGGTTGGCTTGCTCTTCGCGGCCTGGCGTTGGGCCTGCTGGCGACCCAGGGCCGCCTCGCCGAGTTTCATCAGCACATGTTCCACAAAAGTGGTAAACAGACTGTTCCAGAACACCACTTTGACCGGGCGGAGTCCGGCCCGCTCAAACGCAGCGGTCACATCTTCCCAGCGTTCGAGGGCTTTCAGGTGATCCGACTTGCGGCGGGCCTCACGCGAGAAGTCATACAGGCCAGCGCGCACAAACAAGCGCCCGAGGCGGCGGCTTAGGTTGATCAGCGGCTGAATTGGCGACATCTCGCGGGTATTCGAGAAGGCCAGCATGCGACCGCCGGGCCGTAAGACCCGCGCCGTTTCGGCCAGATAGGCGTCAATCACTTCAAGTGGGAAGTGTTCGAGAATATCAATCGCGAAGGCCTTATCGAAGCTATTGTCGGCAAAGGGTAGGCTGCGCGAGTCGGCCTTGGCCAGCGCAACCTGCGCAACGGCTGCATCAGCAAAGAGCGTCGCCGGATCACTGCCAACCATCAGGCGCACCTGATCAGCGTTCCAGACCGCGTGTTTAGCCGTGCCGCAGCCATTATCAAGCGCAATCTCGTTTGGTCGGAAGCGCAACATGCGCCGCAGGGCTCGATCACGCACCCCGGCCGCCAAGAGCGGCGGAGCCAACTCGCGGTAGTCGAGCTCCTCAGCCAGTTCGGCCTCATCAGTAACATACTTCGAGACATAGCCATAGGCGGCGTCACGCGGCATCAGGTCAATATAGCCCGCGTGAAAGCCGTAACAGTTGCCACACCCGGCACAATTCACCCCTTCGGCGGTGACATAGAGTTGGCGCGAGCGGCAGGTGGGGCACTGAAGCAACGGAAAGAGCGCACGGGAAATCATAAATTGGTCGATCCCAGAAAGCGCTGACCCACCTCACGGGCGAGCCAGGCATCAAACGCGAGCAAAAAAGCCCCCTGGACGGCAACGCCATGGCCCAGACCACGGCGATCATCACGTTCGGGCCAGGTGGCAGCCACGGCCAAACCGACCGCAATATAGACCAGATCCAGACCAGCGTTAAAGGCAAGAATCTGTTGAAAGCGTTCCGCTTCAGCCTGCACCTGGGCTTCGTCAAGTTCACCTTGCACCAGGGCTTCGGCCTTTAAGAGGGCCTGGCGGCGCCCGGCGGCGGCCAGCAACAGATCAATCGCGCCCCAACTGAGGGCTTGCAGGCCGAAATGCCGCACGTACCCAGGTACCAGCAGCATGGCGGTTCCGGCGAGGCTACTGCCAATCCCCCAGAGCAGCAGCGGTTGCAGGGACTGGCGTTGGTAGACGAAAAAGTTTTGATCTTGCATAGCGGTTATCTTACCCGATCTGAGCGCAGCGTCAATTGTACCATTTTGGATTTTAGCTGCTTGCTTCCAGCCTATTCTGGGAGCGCCTCAAGTTGGTGGACGATGGCTGTAATCAGGCGGGTGGCCGCATCGACAAGCGCGGCCTCAAGCGGTTCGTTTGCCACGCTGGGTACGGCGGTTCCACTGCCACAGAGGGTCAGGGTGCGGTAGCCGTGCCGACGCAGCGGGGCGGCGAGGCTACTGGGCTGACTCTGGCGTTGGGCCTGGGCGTTAGCAAGGGGATCGTGCTGACGGGCCTGGGCCACCAGGTTGGCCAACTGGGGATCAGCGTGGCCCCCCGCCCCTTCATGGGTCAGATAAGCTAGTTGGCGTCCGCTAAGCTGTTCGAAGGCCAGAAAGAGCGTCTGCTCGCGATCAAAGGGGAAGCGGCTCAACAGACTACTCACGCCCCGTGGATCGCTGCTGGAAGCGCCGACCGCAACGACCCAGAGTTCAACCTTCACGAGGTGACTGAGCCGTTCGGCGGCGGCGATCACGGCAGCGAGGGCCGCAAGGTTGCCATCCTGGGGCTGAGGTTGGGGCGCTAGCCAGATTGTGCCAAGCAGCAAGCTACTGCCAAGCCCACCGCCAAGGGTTGCCAACCACCACCATTCGACGGACAGCAAGGCCCCAAGGGCGCCGCTGATCAATAAGCTAGCGCTCAACAAACGCAGTCCAAACGCCCGGCTTGATCGTCCTGCCAGACAGGCTAGCCCTGGTTGGATGAGGCCACGATCAAGCGGGGCCAGCAGCACCAACCGCCAGCGTGGTGTGGTGGGCGCTAGCCCGGCGGCCCCTTCGATGGCGCGGGTCGCAACAATATTCTGACTCGAGCGGCGGCGACCGAGGCTTGGGATCGGGGTTGCAAACCGATCCGCAAGCAAGAAAATCAGCAGATTGAGTGCGAGCAGCAGCGCGACCACGGGGGCCAAGCCCGTCAGCAGGGCGCTGACTAGCCCAAGCAACCCGAGTGCTGCATAGATCAGGCCGGGCCGGGGCGTGACCCGCAGTTCATAGGTTCCGACGCCCAGGCCCGCCCGTCGCAGGCGACCATTCGCAAACGCCGCTACGGTGGCTTCGCCGGGCGAGGTGGGCGCACGCTCGTTGGTGTGATCAGCCAACTGGCTGATCAACACCTCGAGTTCGCGGCTCTCGTCGCGCAGCGTAGGCGGCATAATCCGAGATGGGATGTTCGCTTCTGGCGTTTGGCTTGCCGACTACGGTGCGACAGTTGGCGTTGGCGTGACCGGATCGAGGGTAAACTCGTTGTCAGGCGTGCCAATCGGGCGGGGCGTAATCGGCACCACTGGTGTGCCCACAATACTGGTACGGCCACAGTCACTCTGGCCGGGCACACAGAGCAGCAGCACCAAGTCGTAGCGAATAAACTGATTGCCGATATCGCCCACATTCTTGATCTGGACGAAGTAGAAGCCGTCCACAGTAGGCGTAAACTCGATTTGCGAGTCGAGGGTCGCGCCACCGGGAATATCATCGTTAATATCAATGATACTCACGCCATCACGATCGGTCAGCACCATGATCGTATCGGCCCCGGCCTGCGTTTCGCCGTTAACCACATTGCGCCCGCGATAACGACGGGTATCGGTATAGATGATATAGCGTTTGCCCGCTTTGGCAAAGAACATCACCCAATCGGCATCACCTGCCGGGCAGAGGCGGCGCTGTTCCTGGATTTCGTTCGAGGTGATCAGGCGGGCCTGTTCGGGCAAGCCATCTGGCTCGAAAATATCAAGACAGATCGAAGCGACATTGGTTGGCGTTGGCCCATAACTCTCATCGAGCAGGGCGATCACATAGATATAGTTGCTGCCCCCACGCCCGGCCGCATCACGTACCCGAATGAAATAGCGACTATCATCAGGCATGCGAATGGTAATGCGTGGGCGGGTATCGCCAGGATTCGGATTGGCCGGATCACGATTGAAATAATCGTCGTTGAAAGCAAGACTATTGAAGTTTGCATCAAAGATTTCGAGTGTCAGGTCAATCCCGGGATCCTGGCGCGAAACATCAATCGTATACACCTTGCCGCGCACCCCGCCAAAGACCAGCCAGTCCACATCGCCCGCCGGACAGATCGCGCGTTCCTGGGCGGTATTCACATCAATCACCCGCGCATTGGCCGGATTGTTGTCATCCTCGAAGCCATCACGGCAGACCGGGCCACGGGTTGGGGTTGCGGTTGACGGGCCCGAGGTTGCGGTTGGCGTTGGAGGTGGATCACCCGCCACGACGACCTCGAATGGACGCGAGAAGGTCAGGGCCGGGGCGGTGGCCGAATTAGCGGTCAGGGTTTGGGTCAGGCGTGCGCCATTGATCGCATTCGACGGTACCGTAACCACAATATCAAATTCCGAACTCCCACCCGGGGCTACGGCAATCTGGTTACCACTTGGGAAGGTCGTGGTCACCCCGCCGGTATTGCTCGATGTGATCGTAAAGGTACGGGCGGGTTGATCAGCCGCCAGCGTGAGGCGAAAACGAAACGTACCAGTGCCACCTTGCACAATCGGTGGGGCTGAACTGAGTAACTCTAGGCTCCCACTGCCCTGGGCGAGGGGCGCAAACGGTGGTGCAGCGGCAGCAGGGATTTGCGGCGCAGCCGCAAGAAAGAGCAGCACGATCGTAAGGAGAGCGACCGCGGCATTGCGCAAGTGTGAGCGGCGGTTCATCAGACGGGGAGGCTCCGGGGCTAGAATCGGCGGGGCAGTACCCGCATTATACGTGCCGCCGCAAAGACATGTCAAGGTGCATGAGGTTGCGAAATGGTGCGGATCGTATGGATGCGGCGTGCTGTGTCCACTCGTCTGCGTCCGCTCGTCTGCGTCCGCCGACGCGGCTCCCCTCTAGCGGAGGGGAACCGCGCACGCCACCGCACCCCCTACCCAATCCTACCCAATCCGCCGCCCGATTGCACCAGCCACGGCGGCCAGTTGGGGCATCAAGCTGGCGAAATTCTCGCAACTGAGCGACTGGGCACCATCGGATTTGGCCCGATCCGGGTCGGGATGGACTTCGAGGATGATGCCGTCGGAGCCAACCGCAATCCCGGCCAGGGCCAGCGGGGGCACCAGGTACCACTTGCCCGTGCCGTGGCTCGGATCCACAATTACCGGCAGGTGGGTGCGTCGTTTGGCCAGCGCGACCGCGTTCAGATCCATCGTATTGCGGGTGGCGGTCTCGAAGGTGCGAATGCCACGCTCACACAGGATCACATTGGGGTTGCCCTGGGCTGCCACATATTCGGCCGAGAGCAGCCATTCTTCGATGGTGGCCGAAAGGCCGCGCTTGAGCAGCACGGGCATCCCGGTGCGACCGGCCTCTTCGAGCAGTTGGTAGTTCTGCATGTTGCGTGCCCCGATCTGCAGCACGTCAGCATAACGAGCGACCAGATCGACATCACCGGGGGTCATCACTTCGGTGACAATCGGCAGACCAGTTTCGTCGCGGGCCTGGGCCAGTAATTGCAGGCCACGCTCACCCATGCCACGGAAGGTGTAGGGCGACGACCGGGGCTTGAAGGCCCCGCCGCGCAACATGCTCGCCCCGGCTTCGCGTACTGCCCGGGCGGTTGCCATAATCTGCTCTTCGCTCTCGACCGAACACGGCCCGGCAATCACCACCGTATGCCCGCCACCGATCTTCACCCCGCGCACCTCAACAATCGTATCGGCTGGGCGCAGTTCGCGTGAGACCAGCTTGTAGGGCTGGGTAATGCGCAAGGTCTCTTTGACCCCCGCGAAGTGTTCTAACTCCTCTTTGAGCGTAGGGGGAATGGCCGCTCCAACCACACCAATCACAGTTCGCTCCTCGCCATAGACTAAATGACCCCGGAGCTGGTGTTCATCCAGCCGTTCCAACACTGCATCGATCTGAACCTGATTCGACCCGGCTTGCATCACGACGATCATCGGCGAACACTCCTTCTAAGTTTAGGTAAGGGGGACGGTGGCGACACGGCCACCGGGGCATCGGTTCGTAGGGGTTAGCCTACCGTTTGGCTCGGGCGATTCAGGTCGGGGCGCAGACTGGTGGCCCCGTGCAGATAGACATGCACGATTTCGTTGCTGCGGCGGGTAGTATTCCAGTGAATCAGAATGCGGATGCACTGCTGTAGACCCCCAGGCACACTCATTTCGTGGCCGCAGATCAGGGCGGTATCGGTCCACCCCAGGGTGCGGGCGGCGACGGCAGGGTACTCGGCGTTCAGGTCGGGCGTGGTGGTGAAGATCGCGCTCGCAACATCGTCAGGATTGATCGCATTGGCCGCGATCAGCCGTTCGAGCAGTTCGTGGGTCGCAGCGAGGATCGCTTCGCGGGTGTTGGCGGCGCAGGTGGTCGCACCGCGGATGCCTCGACACTGAACGGACATGGAGCCTCCCTGGCTGGTGCTGGAGACACAGCAAGGGCGTGAAGCCCGGTCGCTTCACGCCCTGTAAGGTGTCTCTGTCGAGTAAGGTGGTTCTAGACAGTACGAAGCAACCGAGCCATATGTGGTTCGGTAAAGTAAAAGAAGCGATAAAAGCTGTTACGGTAGGTTGCCATACGGCGCAGATGCTTCTTTCTTCCTTGCTTCGCGTGGCGAATATACCATGCGTTTTGTGGGTTCGTCAAGTGGTTTATTGGCAAACTCTGTGGCAAGCCCGGTTTTAGGTACGATGTAGCGGCAACGCTGTCCCGCACCCCACCGCCAGAGGCGGCAGATACCACGACGCACGTGGTTATTGGCCAAGCAGTTCTTCGGCTTCGATAATTGCCTGGGCAATATCTTTCATCTTGGCCCGTTTGTCACGGGCACGCTGGCGCAAGCGTTCGTAAGCGTCGCGTTCGCTCAAGCCAAGTCGCTGCATCAGGATGCCTTTGGCGCGTTCGATCAGCTTGCGCGCTTCGAGCGATTCTTCGAGTTCATCCACCTGGTTGCGTAGGGCCTGCATTTCGCGGAAGCGGGCCAGCGCGATGTTGATCGCCGGGGGGAGTTCGATTTCGTTGACCGGCTTGACCAGATACGCTAATGCTCCCGCCGCCTCGGCCCGTTTGATCGTCTCTTTGTCGGCGTAGGCCGTCAACATAATGATCGGTACCGGCATCTGGTCGCGGATCCGTGCCGCCGCCTCGGTGCCTTCCATCTCGGGCATGCGGATATCCATCATGATCAGGTCGGGCTTGAGCCGGGTCGCCAGGCTTACGGCTTCGGTTCCCGAGCGGGCAATGCCGATCACGTCGTAACCCAACCCCTTCAACTGCTCTTCGAGCGTGAGCGAGACCAGGTCGTTGTCTTCGGCTATCAAAATACGAATCGCGGCCACGGCATCACCTCCCCCGTGTATTTGGGATATAATTGTATGTGCAACCTTTCTTGCGACCGTTGCACATGGCATAGGGCCAATCATATCACATCGGGATCTGTGCTACAATCATCGCGGTGAGGCTTGTCTGTGGGTCCAGTGACCGGAGCCAAACTGATCGATCAACCTACGGGCTGACCAGCGTCTTTAGGGAGGGGAACTGTGCGCTACGATATTACCAATATTGCGATTGAAGACTATTTGCTTGAGTTGATGCCGCCGCGTGATGCGGTGTTGGCTGAACTTGAAGAGCGGGCGCGCGTCCATGGGCTTTCGCTGGTTGGGCCTGTGCAGGGCCAGTTTCTTTATCTCCAGACGCTGGCGATGAATGCGCGTCGGGTGCTCGAAATTGGTACGACCACCGGGTATGCGGCAGTCTATTTTTTGCGGGCGCTGCAGCAGACTGGCGGCCACCTGACGGCGATTGAGCGCCATGCCGACCGGGCTGAGATGGCGAACCAGGTGATTGCCAAGGCCGGCCTGAGTGATTATGTGACAATCCACGAAGGCGAGTGGGCCAAGTTGATGCCAACGCTCGACCCGGGCTTTGACCTGATCTTCCTGGATACGTTGCGCAGTGCCGCTAATGATGGGCAGGCCAGCGAAGCCCTGGAGTTGTGTGTGCCGCTGTTGCGCCAGGGCGGGGTGCTGATTGCCGATAATGTGCTCTGTAGTGCCCAGGTGCTCGAAGAGGATGCGCCGCCGGTTGTGCGTGGGATCCAGCAGTTCAATCAGGTGCTGATGGCCCATGATCAGCTTGAGTCGGTGATTATTCCGCTCCGTGATGGGGTCGCGATCTGTCGTAAAAAATAATCAGGGTTCAAGGCCGAACTGCAGCCCTGCCGTTGGGCCTTGAACCTTTGACCTTTCTCTTATGCCGCCCTCTGACGCCCAACAGCGCATCCGTGAGCTAACGACGCTCAATACGCTGGCCCTGACCCTTAATCGGGCTAGTGATCTGCGCGAAGCGCTGGATACGGCGTTGACCCATATCGTCGAGTTGATGGGCCTCTCGACGGGCTGGATCTTTCTGACCGGCGAGGGCGAGGGCTTTACGCTCGCTGCCCGTCATAATTTGCCTCCGGCGATTGGCTACCCTGGCCCGGCCTGGGAAGACGATTGCGAGTGCCAGGATCTCTGTCAGAGTGGTCGCCTCGATAAGCCGGTCAATATGGTCACCTGTTCGCGCTTGCGCACTGCCGTCGGTGATAAACGCGGTCTGGCCCAACACGCTTCGGTGCCGCTGCGCAGTGGCGATGAGGTCGTCGGCATCCTGAATGTTGCTACGACCCAATGGGGCCGGATTGCGCCGATCGAATTGCAACTGCTTTCGGTCGCGGGCCATATGCTCGGGACTGCCATCGCTCGTGCCCGCCTCTATGAACAGGCCAAGGTGCGCCGGATTCACGAACAGCGCGCCCTGCTCAGCCTCTCCCAGGATCTCTTGCTGAGTGAAGCGCTCGAACCGGCCTTGCAACGGTTGGCCCGCGTCGGCGCGCGCCTGCTCGAAGCCGATGCCTGTGCCTTTGTCGAGGCCGATGAGCCAGTTGGGCGGGCGGTTTTGCGGGCCGCTTCGGGTTGGCATCTGCCCTCGGGGTTAGCCTGGCCGGTGGAACTTGATCCCACCAGCCCCCACCTCTGGTATTTGCCTGAACGATCTGCCGACCTGATGAGCGAGGCCCTGAGCGAGTTGCCGCCGCTGCTGGCCGATCAGGGCTTTCACGGCCATCTGGGGCTGCCGGTCGAACTCGGCGGCGTTCCGGTTGGCACATTGATGGTCAATACCCGGGCGGTGCGCCATTTTCTTGATGATGAGGCCCAGTTGTTGGGTATTCTGGCTAATCTACTTGTCCAAACCTTAGAACGCGAGCGGCTCAATCAAGAAGCCCTAGCCCGCGAGAAGTTGGAACAAGAACTGGATCTGGCCCGTGAGATTCAGGCCAGCTTTTTGCCCAACTGTTGCCCGGTGCTGCCGGGTTACCAGATCGAAGCCTACTATCGGGCGGCGCGCCAGGTGGGTGGCGACTTCTACGATTTCATTGACCTGCCTACTGCCCCCGGCCAGCCTGTGCCGCCGCCCGCAACCACTACCACGGTCGTCTTTCGGGCTGGTGCCCGCCAACCGACCCCCGCGCCCGCCCCACTGAGCAATGCCCAACGCCTTGGGATCGTGATTGCTGATGTCACCGATAAAGGGGTGCCCGCCGCCCTGTTTATGGCCCTTTCGCGCACCTTGTTGCGGGCAACCGCGATTGATGGCCGCCCGCCAGTCGAAGTGCTGCAGCGGGCCAATCGCCTGATCCTGGCTGATTCGCGTTCGGGTCTGTTTGTGACCTGTTTTTATGCTGTGCTCGAAACCGCCACCGGCCTGCTCACGTTTGCCAATGGGGGCCACAACTACCCCTTGCACTGGGAGGCTGCGACGGGTTTGATTCACCCGTTGCGGGCGCAGGGGATCGTCTTAGGGATTGTGCCCGAACCGCGCTTCGAGCAGCAGAGCCTGACGCTGGCTCCCGGTGATGTGGTGCTGTTTTATACCGACGGCGTGACCGAGGCGATGAACCCGGCGCGGGAACTGTTTGGCGATGATCAATTGGCCGAGGTGCTGCGCCTGCATCACCACCGTAGCCCCCAAGAGATCATCAACGCCGTGTTGGCGGCCGTGACCGCCTTTGCCGGCGGCCAGAGCCAGGCCGACGACATTACTATGGTTGTCCTGAAACGGGCAGGCTAAGTCAGCGCTTGCGCGTCAACAAGACCCCGCTGATAATCAAGATTGCCCCTACCCCTTGCAGCCAGGTGGGCGTTTCGCCAAGTACCGGCCATGCCACCAGGGTGGCGACCAACGGGATGGCACAGCCGTAGATCGCGGTACGGGTACTGCCTGCCACGCGCACACTATTGTTCCAGAGCACATAGGCAATCACGATGCCCAGCACGGTCGCATAGACCAGGGCACCCCAGGCCGCCAGACTAATGCCGGCCCAGTCTACCCGCACAATGTCGGGCATGCCCAGCAGCAACAGTCCCGGCACACCGGTAATCATCGTCCAGGTCGTGATTGCCAGGGGCGACAACCCGCCACCCAGCGTACGCACCCCCAGCGTATAGATCGTCCAGGCGATCGCACAGCCAAACAGAATCACATCGCCAAGGATCTCGTCGCTACTCAGATGCAACCCACCGACCCCGATCACCAGACCGACCCCGAGGATGGCGAGGGCGATTCCGGCCACAGTGACTCGGCGCAAGCGTTCGATCCCCAGCAAAGCTCCAAAGCCAGCTACAAGGGCCGGGGTTGTGGCAATCAGCAGCGACGCATTGGCGGCCGTCGTAAGCTTCAGGCCATAGGTAAAGCCAATCTGGTAGACCGTATTGCCCACAATGCCCACCCATGTAAGCTTCCAGAGCACATCACGGGGGATGGATTGGGACCCTTCGCGCAGCCGCAAAATGATCCAGAGCAGCCCTGCGGCACTCGTGAAGCGGATCGCGGCCAGGGCCAGGGGCGGAATCTCGGCCAAGGCGATCTTCACCGTCGTGAAGTTTACGCCCCAGATCAGCACCACCAGGATCATCGTCAGGTCAGTGAGCGGCAGTCCCAGACTGCGGGAACCCATCCCGGCCTGGGTTGAAGGTACGGCCATAACTATCCTTGAAGGGTATTGATTGTCTTACAACAAAGCAGTGTACCAAGAGTTAGCGCCCGTTTACAGTGACAATGTGTACAAGCAATTCTGGGCCAAAGTGGTCCGCGAATGAGGTCACGAATACCCGAATGGGGGCACGGATGCGCGACGGAATCATCGGTCGCCCCATGGGATCGCGTCGGCGGGTGATGGATGTGGGGCATCCCATGGGATCGCGTCGGCGGGTGATGGATGTGGGGCATCCCATGGGATCGCGTCGGCGGGTGATGGATGTGGGGCATCCCATGGGAT